>JAZLCI010000058.1:0-15579 GCA_045614085.1 Clostridia bacterium | reverse complement strand
CAGGAGGAAAAATTATGAAGGTATTAGTAGTAGGTAGCGGTGGCAGAGAACATACAATAGTATGGAAGCTTAGCCAGAGCGATAAGGTTACAAAGATTTACTGTGCACCGGGCAATGCCGGTATTTCACAGCTTGCTGAATGTGTTCCAATAAAGGTTATGGAGCTTGACAAGCTTGTTGCATTCGCAAAGGAAAATCAGATTGATATGACAGTTGTAGCACCTGACGACCCATTGGCAGGTGGTGCAGTTGATGCATTCCAGGAAGCAGGTCTTCGTGCTTTCGGTCCAAGAAAGAACGCGGCTATAATCGAGGGCAGTAAGGCTTTTTCAAAGGACCTTATGAAAAAGTATAACATTCCTACTGCTTCATATGAAGTATTCGGCAACAGTAAGGATGCTATCGACTACATCAAGGATAACAACAAGTTCCCTATCGTAGTTAAGGCTGACGGTCTTGCACTTGGTAAGGGTGTTATCATTGCAGAAACCTTTGCTGATGCTGAAAAGGCAGTTCTTGATATTATGGAGGACAAGGTTTTCGGTGCCGCAGGCGGCAAAGTTGTTGTAGAAGAATTTTTAACAGGTCCTGAAATTTCAGTTCTTGCATTCACAGACGGTAAAACTTTAAAGCCTATGGTATCTGCCCAGGATCACAAGAGAGCACTTGATAACGATAAGGGCTTAAACACAGGCGGTATGGGTACATTCTCTCCAAGCAGAATTTATGACGAAGCTTTGGCAGAAGAGTGTATGGAAAAAATCTTTATTCCTACAATGGATGCTATGAATAAAGAGGGCAGAACATTTAAGGGTGTTTTATACTTCGGTCTTATGAAGACACCTGACGGAGTTAAGGTTATTGAATACAACTGTCGTTTCGGTGACCCTGAAACACAGGTTGTTCTTCCAAGATTAAAGTCAGACCTATACGAAATCTTTGATGCAATCATTGACGAAAGACTTGCAGACGTTGAAATTGAATGGGATAACGGTGCCGCTGTTTGTGTTGTTTTGGCATCAGGTGGATATCCACAAAGCTATAACACAGGCTATGAAATATCAGGCCTTAAAGATGCTGAAGATATGGGCGCAACCATCTTCCACGCAGGCACAAAGAAGGATGGCGAAAAGTTCTTAACAGCAGGTGGCAGAGTTTTAGGCGTAACCGCAACTGGTGATGACTTAGACGATGCTATCAAAAACGCATACAAGTATGTTGAAAAGGTATCCTTTAAGGATATGCACTACCGTCACGATATCGGTATAAAGAAAGCGTAAAATTTTAAGGGTGTGTGGTTTGACACACCCTTTTATAATTCCTCCGCCTTAAACGTTTCATATCCTCCGTAATGATAGCTAATATCAATACACTTCATATAAAGCTCTCTGTCATTTATTTTATCTGTTAATGCATTTTTCAAAATATACTTAATTTCAACATCCTTAATTTGTGTATAAACGAAATAGAATTAAAATCTCGTGAATTCAAATTATCAAGCCAATCCTTATCATAAAGTTCATCCGCTTTTTTCTTGCTTATTCGTTCTTCTTCACGAGCAAGCTCGGCTGAATCAACAATATTTGGCTTATTTTCAATAGCCATTTTACCTCTCATTTAACTTCTTTATTTTAATAATTATTCCATAAAATATGTATTGATTTCATCCTCTATGTTATCGGTGTTTTTTATATTTTTATAGCAAAAACTGAACACAATGTGTTAGAAACGACAATACCAAAATATTTGAGTGCTATACAAGCTTTGCAGGCATTAAGATTTCCTGGACCCATCCGCAATCTTTGATTGCAATGGTCTTCTTTTATATTTTATGTTTCAAATTACGTCATATTTCTGCACTTCTTTGTTCTCGCTTTCATCAAACACTTCTGACTCTTCTAAAAGCTTCATCATTTCATTCACAATTATTTCTATCTGCTCATCTTCGCTTAAATCTCTATCTGCAGTCACAAATCCAACAGGCTTTTTCATATATCTTGTACTCCAAAAACGCATCTTTAAAATCCATCTTGCCATTTCTGTTCCAATCAAAAAAATTCATACTTATCATCCTCTATGCCTATATTTTATATTTTTAATATATAATAGCACATTGCATAGGTGTTAAAACGGACAGTAAATAAAAAGAGAGAAGATTTTATCCTCTCTCTTTTTTATTATATTTCAGCTATTGCTTCAACCTCGCATAAAACTCCCTTTGGTAGAGCCTTTGTCGCAACGCAAGAACGTGCAGGCTTTTCCGTTATATACTCTGCATAGACTTCATTAAACTGCGCAAAATCATCCATATTCTGAATAAAGCAAGTTGTCTTTACAATTTTATCCAAAGAGCTTCCCGCTTCTTCAAGCACAGCCTTAATGTTTTTCATTACCTGCTCTGTTTGCTCTTTAATCCCCTCTGCGTCAACGTTTCCGCTTTCAGGATTAACAGGTATCTGCCCTGAAGTAAATACTAATCCTCCGCATATAATCCCCTGTGAATATGGACCTATGGCCTCAGGCGCATTATTTGTATAAACTTTTTCCATTATAATTCTCCTTCTTCATTTGTTTGACTTTTTTATATTGTTGCATTATAATTATCTCATTACATTTAACATGGAGGCGACTTGATTTGAAAATCAAATCATCTGAAAAAAAGCACAAAAAAACCTTAATACATTCGATTTTAAGTACAATTGTTTTTCTTATTATGATTGCAAGATTTCTGCGCAGAGACTATTTTTCTGTCTTTCTTTGCTTGCTCACATTAATACTGTTTTACATACCAACATTTGCAAACAAGATTTTCAAGGTATCTCTTCCCACAGAGCTTGAGGCAATCATACTACTGTTTATTTTTTCAGCTGAAATATTAGGCGAAATCGGAAGCTTTTACACCCACATAGCATGGTGGGACACAATGCTTCATACCGTCAACGGATTTTTAATGGCAGCAATAGGTTTTGCCCTGATAGATATACTTAACAACTCACCTAAATTTCACATTACCTTATCGCCTGTCTTTGTAGCGGTTGTTGCTTTTTGCATTTCGATGACGGTTGGCGTCCTCTGGGAATTTTTTGAGTTCGGGATGGATATGCTCGTAGGTACAGATATGCAAAAGGACCGAATTATATCAGATATCTCTTCGGTCTTATTAAATCCATCAGGGTTAAATGATACTGTAACCATAAAAAACATCCTGTCAACCGAGCTTCACCTTGCTACCAATGAAACATATACCATCCCCGGTGGCTACCTTGACATAGGTATAATCGATACAATGAAGGACTTGTTGGTAAACCTAATCGGTGCCGTTGTATTTTCAATTATTGGCTATTTTTATATAATCGGCAGAAACAAAGGCATATTCGCATCTAAATTTATTCCGCAATATCAACCTGATGAAAATCCCGAATCCAACAACTAACTATAGATTACCAAAAGCCTGTTTGATTGTCAACAGGCTTTTATTGTGAAAACAACAAGGTTCCGGGGCACCCGACCGCAATCTTTGATTGCGTTATCGGGTCGGGTTCTTATTATGCAACGCATTCTATTTCACATAAGTCATTATAACACTCTTCCCATGTGTCACCACTTAATATAAAGTTATTTCTTTCATCACGCACTTCATAATGTCCATTTACGTATATTATCTTATTATTCATAGTATATCACTCCTGTTTGTTATAATCATTATAGCAAATCGGGTGGGTGTTAAAACGGACAGTAAAAAATAGTGGAGAATTTATATCTCCACTATTCAATCAACTCAAATCTGTATTTTTGCTCTATATCAGGATACTTTTCTTTATCCACCTCTTCTAAAAACATTGAAAGAGGCCTTATCCACATAGCTTCATCTCCGTACATTTGTTGATATACAACATAATCTTCACTGTTTTCAGAATGTTTTGCATTCCCGATTACTTTATATAAATTCCCTTTGAAATGTCTGTATGTTCCGCCAACTTTAAGAGTTCTCGTTTCCATTCTCATTTTCTCTCTCAGCCCTTTTGTTATTGTTTGTTTGTTCGCTTTCCTCCTGCATTTCTTCCGCATCAGTATAAGCAAACTCTTCTTCTGCTGTTTTTACTTCTGTTTTAATCCTTCTGGTTTCTCTCTCTGTTCTGTTTGAAACTTTTTCGCTTTCCTCTGAGGTCACGCCCTCTTCTGCAATAATTTTCTCACATTCAGCCCTGAGCATCTCCTTATATTCTTCAATCTTCACAAGCTGATCACCCTCAATATATCTAAAGGCAACCTTACTTATCTCATCGTACGCCCCTGAAACATCTCCCTGTTCATAGAGCATATGAGAACTGCAGAGATATAATATAGCAGTTGTATCTTCATAGTTACTGCCAATTATGGAATTTGCCTTATCGTAAGCCTCTGAATATTTTTCTTCAGCCACAAGAGTCAAAAGCTCTGAATACTCCCTTACTGTATCTACGTTTTTGTTGTACACAAACATAAACATTGATGCCACAATAGCAAAAACAGCTATCGCGGCTACTATAATCAATAATATTTTTCTACGTCTTTTAATTTTTAATCTGTTATAACTATTCATATGAGCACCCCGCAAATAATTATTTATACTGATTTGAAACTTCCTTAATCAAAGCCTTAAGCTTTTTCTGTACATCATCAGGAGAAACAATTTTCGCTCTTTTGCCAAAGCTTATTACCCATGATAAAAACACAGGACTGACCGCAACCTTTACACTGCACCTGAAATGTTCATCATCCTCTTTAACAACAGGAATATTTGTCCCGAATCTGTCATAAACAACACCGATAAGTTCGTTTTCAAAAATAATAGAAACATCCGTTTCCTCTCCGCCGAACATCTGGAAGGTCTTCTTTGCATAAGATGACAAATCAAAAGGCTTATCCGCTAAAACTCTTTTATCTTCGCAAAGCTCAATTTCCTCCATCTTGTCCACTCTGTAATGGGTGTAATTATCGTATTTTTCTTTGTATGTAATAAGATAATAATTTTCATCATCCCAAGTAAGAGCAACAGGTGATTCAGTATAAACATCACCGTCTCTTCGATAGATTTTGTTTTTATTTAGACCAATATCAAAGTATTTAAAGGTGATTTGCCTGTTCTCTGCTATTGCCTCATGTATTTTGTCAACATTGTAGTAAATACGCTCATTTAAGGTTTTAACTCTGTTTGTAACATAAACCTGTCTTTGAAGCTTTTTCGCATTTTCCCTGCTTGCAAGCCTTTCAATCTTGGAAATAAGCTCCATACTCTTTTTGTGTGTAATAAACTTTGAGGACTGTACAACATCAACCAAAAGCTTAAGCTCGGGCAGCTCAAACTCACGACTCCCTATAAAATAGTCAGTTGTTTTTGACTTCTTCATACATATATCAAGACCAAACAACTGCAGACATTCAAGGTCGTCATAAATACTCTTTCGTTCAGCAGAAATCCCAACCTTTGAAAGCTCCGATATCATTTGTGGAACAGTGAGAAAATGCTCCTCATCTGTCTGTTCAAGAAGCATCTTCATTAAATATAAAAGCTTTAACTTTTGATTTGACTGTTTCATAACAAAAACCTCTTACAAATAGTATATGACAGCTTATGCTGCATTTATATCAGATTTTTTGTAAATGCGTAATCTTGTTCTTGGCTTTTTTAAAACTGTTACAACATTTATGCTGTTTATAATCTGATATGTAAGCCACACAACCCCAATTGAAAAAATTAATCCCATAATATTACTCTCCGTTTCCCACGTCTTGCGTGTATATTTTTTTACTATACACATTATAACAAGTTTAGTGGGTAAAAAAACGGACAGTGAACTTAATTTTATTGTATCACAAGAGATAATTTTTGTAAATATTTTTATGCATTTTCCTTATACTTTTTGAAATATTTTTTCATATAGAGTATAACCAGAACTCCCACCAACGGAAAAATTCCTGCGATAACAAGCCCTGCTCTCATTCCTATCTGCTCTGCGCTGATGTTTAAAATTTCTGCTAACTTTATCCCCATCGTTGTCAAGCTGAATTTATCTGATATTATTCCCATCAGCTGTGGTGCAACAGATGCGCCAAAATCTCCACCTGCCGCCATAAGAGCATATACTGCCACGCTTACATTAACAAACTTTTCTTCCACATAAATTAATGTTCCCGGCCAAAGCATTGATGTACATATTCCTGTTATAGCACAGGCAACAATACCTACTACAGGATTCAGTACAATACCTGCTGCAAAGTAACATATTGCAGAGCCAATCATACCTATCAACATAACATTAATAATATTTTTACCATACTTTGAATAAAGAGTTCTGCCTATTCCAAGAAGAGCCGCAAACAAAGCAACCCCTAACACATCTCCGTACACTTTAGACACACCAATGGCTTTTTCAATAAAGCCTGATGCCCACTGTGACATAGTACACTCTGCCGCTCCACCTAAGAATATACAGAACGCGCACAACAATATACCTTTGCTCAAGAACTTTCCACCATTGCCGCCTTCTCCGAAATTGTCCATTTCAGGAAGCTTTGCCTTGCTGAACATTATAAACCCAACAAGAGGGATAACAGACCAGATAAAAGCAAGATACATCCAGTTTTCTCCGCCAAACACCTTTAAAAATACTGTGCTTAATATAACGACTCCAACAGTCCCCCAGGCATACATCGAGTGCAGCTTGCTCATCTCCCTTTCAGGGTTGTCACTTGGAATTGCCGCAATAACAGGGCTGACTAAAACTTCACACAGACCTGAAGAAACTGAAAAAATTACCGTACCCA
Organism: Clostridia bacterium; assembly: GCA_045614085.1. Classification (GTDB taxonomy): domain Bacteria; phylum Bacillota; class Clostridia; order Monoglobales; family Monoglobaceae; genus UMGS1820. Next base: position 8,772 of record JAZLCI010000058.1, on the reverse strand, counting down.
AAAGTATCCATAAAAATGCAAGTTCAGGAAATAGTTTTGGCAACAATCCGTATATCCACAGTCCTATAAAAACAATTACAGGCATGGTTTTTACTGTCTTATGTATGTTAAAATGTTTCGTAAAAAACGTAAACACCAAATCAATAAGAAGCTGTGTCACAAAATTTATAACTACCAAAAATCCTATCATTGTATACGAAAGACCATACATATTCCTGAATGTCACAAAAAGAAGCGGTGACAAATTTGCCGCTACAGCCATTGAAAGCCCTGATAAGTAACATCCTTTTTTTGCATTGCTATATTGATTCATAATTTTATCTCACCTTTGTACTACATTTGAAGATTATATATTTTTGTCAGAAGTGAAAGGCTTCTCCCGGTTTCTGTTTCAAACCGCCTTTTTACTGCTAATCCATAATTTCCCTAAAAATCTTTTTAATTTCATCACTGTTAAGCACAATATCCGAACCTGACATTGAGTCCTCAATCTGCGAAACACGGCTTCCACCGATTACAGGAAATGTATCAGGACAATTTATCGAGCACATCGCACCACACACAATTGCTCCAACAGAGCAGTTGTATTTATCTGAAAGAGCTTTCATAGTTTCAACCTTTTCAAGATTTTCCTCACACAGATAGCGTTTTTTCGCTTTTTCTGAAAGAGCATCTACCCCCTGCTCCGCTACCTTTGAGAAGAACCCCTTTGCCTGTGAGGAATATGCAACAACAGGCATTTTCTCTTCTTTGTAGAATTTAAACTCATCTTTATCCATACCCACAAGCCCGCCTCTCTCACCAAGACAGTATGCCGGATTGAACCTTATCTGGCTTGCTGAAAATCCCATAAGGGAATGTTTTTGTGCATACTCGTTGACTGCTTTTATTCTGTTTGACTGCCAGTTTGATGCGCCGAACTTTTTGATTTTCCCTTCTCTAACAAGGTTATTCATCAATTCTGCTATCTCTCCCGGCTCAATCTCCCTGTCATCACGGTGAAGCCAGTAAAACTCTATTGAATCTGTATCGAGTGCATCAAGGCTTTTTTCAAGGTCAGAAACAATATCTCTCGGGGTGACTCTTGACACCTCTCCTGCATCAGGCTCATAATATCCACCTTTTGTAAAAACATGCATTTCCGACGCATTTCTGTCCTTAAGCCATTTTCCCACAATCTCTTCAGCCATACCCTTTGCATACAGACGAGCTGTATCAATATGTGTTCCGCCGTTTTCGCGGAACTTATCCATTATAGCAAAAGCTTCTCCCTGTGATATTCCATCACCGAAATATGCCGTTCCTAAAAACATTTTTGAGGCTCTTCCTCCAAAAGCATCTGAGTATCTCATTTGTTTCCCTCCATTTTTAACAATAATCTAACTCGTGTCAAGACATGCTGAAATCAAAATTATGTATGGCGCTTAAAATATTGATCACAAATTCCACCGACATCCCTTTCATAATATAATGTGTTTCCAAATCATCTATCATCATCAATATTATACCACAAAACGAAGAAAAAGCCCAGACTTTTCTGGACTTTTTCGACAATCTGAAAGGACATACGTGAGTATGTCCTTTTAAATAAAGTCAGCAATTAAGCCTTTTTCTTACCCTTAACACCTGCATCCTTCCATGTTGCCCAGAGTGAACCTGCAACGAATACTGATGAGTAGAAACCGATAACAATACCGACGATAATTGGAAGAGCAAATACCTGAATAGATGTAACACCTAAGATATATACCATACCAATTGTGAGAAGTGTTGTGATAGTTGTGTTAATAGAACGACCGAGTGTTCCCATAACACTCTTATCAGCGATTTCTGCGTATGTTTCTTTTCTAGCGTGTCTTGTGTTTTCTCTGATTCTGTCCATAATAACGATTGTGTTATTAATAGAGTAACCGAGAACTGTAAGAATAGCCGCAATAAAGTTTGTATCAATAGCTATCTGTAATACAGAGTAGATACCGAGAAGAATTAATACGTCGTGAACAAGACATAAAACAGCAACAACACCTGAAGTAAATTCAAAACGGATTGTTACATAGATAAGGATTGCAATACATGCAAGGATAGACATCCAGATTGCAGATTCTGCAAGTTCTCTACCTGTTGAAGGAGAGATAATATCCTGATTCTTAAGAGAAACAACTGCCTTTTCTTCAACAGCTTCTTCTGTTGTAGCTTCTGCATTTTCAGCTACTGCTTCTTCTGTTGCTTCTGCTGTTTCGTCAGCAGCAACACCCTGTGGGTCATATTTAGCAACAAGAGCATCTGTAATAGCGTTTACCTTTTCCATAGCAAAGTCAGAACGAGCTTCGTCTGTTTCTAAGCTGTTGTCATAACCAAACTTAATAACAACTTCACTGCCGTTTGATCTCTGTACAGAAGATGCCTTCTGGTCTACGCCTAAAGCATCACTAACTAATGTTTCGATATCTTTTGTATCAAATTCTGCATTGATTTCGTATGTTACTGCGATACCGCCGGCAAAGTCAGTATCGAGGTTAAAACCGCGAATAGCAAGTGAAGCTATTGATGCGATTACTAAAACAAGGGCAATACCCATAAATATCCATTTACGCTTTAAAATAACACTCATTATGCTTTGCCTCCTTTCGCTTCATTAGCATTCTTTTTGCTGTTAATACCATATAACCAAAGCTGTTTTAAGTTCATACCAATCATCTGCTTGAGTAAGAACTTTGTAACAAAGATAGCAGAGAACATTGAAACAATGATACCAATGAACAATGTAATACCAAAGCCCTTGATTGTACCTGTACCTAATACCCAGAGGATAACAGCTGAAATAATTGTTGTGATGTTTGAGTCAACAACTGCAGATAAAGCTCTGTTAAAGCCTGCATCTACAGAACTTCTGACTGTCTTACCAAGTCTTAATTCTTCCTTGATTCTGTCGAAGATAACGACATTAGCATCAACAGCCATACCAACTGACAAGATAATACCAGCGATACCAGGAAGTGTTAAGTTAATGTGGAAGTTAGCAAGGATAACCAATACTATACCAACATAAGCTGCAAGAGCGATGTCTGCCATAAGACCCATAAGTCTGTACATAATAAGCATAAAGAGCATTACGAGTAAAAGACCAATGATACCAGCCTTAACTGCGTTGCCTAAAGCTTCTTCACCGAGTGTTGCACTAACTGTACGAACCTCAACCTGTTCAAGTGAGAAAGGAATCTTACCTGACTTGATGTTAGCAGCAAGTGATTTTGCTTCTTCTGGTTCAAAGTCACCTGTGATAACGCAAGTGTCACTGTCGATAGCCTGCTGAACAGTTGGAGCAGAAATGATGTTTCCGTCCATCATAATGTAGATAGGCTGACCAACAAGTCTTGCTGTAGCAGCGGCAAATGCCTGTCTGCCTTCTTCTGTAAGAGAAAGTGAAATGTAGTAAGAGTTGTTAGACATAGATGTTGAGCTTGTGCTACCATATTCAACAACAGCATCCTTAACCTGATCGCCTGTCATAACAACAGTCTGACCTTCTGCATCTTCTGTGAAGAGGAGCTGTGCAGTTGCACCTAAAGTTTCAACTGCTGCCTCTGCATCCTGAACGTCAGGCAACTCAACGCGGATTTTATCCTCACCCTGACGTGTAACAGTTGCTTCTGTGTAGTTCTGGAAGTCAAGACGCTTTCTGATAGTGCTTACTACAGTGTCCATATCCTCATCTGATGGATTTTCAGCCTGTGCCTTAAACACGATAACTGTACCGCCCTTTAAGTCAAGACCCTGTGTAATACCGTTTTCGTCTGTGATACCTGGAATATCAACTTTGTCTCCGATTGTGACGCCAAATACGCCAACATATAAAATTGCAACAACAAGTGCCATAATGGCTAAGAATTTAACTATACTTTTGCCCAATTTTATTCCTCCTTTGTTTTTATATATAGTTTAATTATTTTTCTTAAATCAGGTTATGTGATGTCTGTCAACATCTCATAACAACAAAGCTTCCAAAGCCTTGTCCGTCTTTTATATTTATATTCTTATCTGAATATTCTTTAATATTATAGGAAAAGTCTTTATCAGAACGAAAACCTTCAAATACGTTGCTGACCCTGTTTAATCTGAAATCAGGCAAAGGCTCAAACCTTTCACTTTTGTCAGTATCAGGAGGCACACACATAGACGTCATATTTCCAAAAGCTTTGTCTGTGTCAACATCAGGCAAATTTCTTTCATATGACATACCGAAAGCATACATATTTACACAGGAAAAAACAACAAAAATAATAGAAAAAACAGATATGAAAACAATCTTCCGTCTAGTAAACTGCACAGCCTTCCCTCCTATCATAACATACAGACATAATTATAACCTTACGCCTTGATTAAGTCAAGCAAAAATATGCATTGTAAGGAAATTTTTATATTGAAATACAAAGGTGATAAAGTAAATCAAATTCACATTGTAGGAGTGGGTTTCCACCCCCGTCTGATTATTCGGGAGGGCACAGAGGCCCTCCCCTACATTACATATGCACAAAAAAGACTGCGGAATATCCGCAGTCTCTAAACCTATTCATTTTTGAAAGTAACCTTTATGGTCTGTGTCTTTGTCTCACCGGGCTTTAAGAATGAAAGCTCTCCACTTTCTCTCATAGCCGCTCTGCCAACAGGTGTGCAGTTACCCGGCTCCAATCCTAAAACATACTCTCTCTTACCCATCATCTTCCACTCGGTAAAGTATGGAAGCTCTGCCTTGTCATACTCAAGGGTTAATGAAGTATTAATCTTTGGACTATATATCTTTGCAAAGCCCTTGTTCATATTGTGGAAGAAGCACTGCTCAACATATCCTGCCTGTGGCTTTTCCATTTTAAGCGCATCGGCAAAAGCTTTCTCTGCAACCTCATCCCTTGCAACATAATCCTTGCTATCAATGGTAACAACAGAATCTTCATTAAGCAATGGATAACCCATATTTATATGATACAAAATCATATATGGTGTTTCTTCATAGCCGATATTCTTAACAGTATCTGAAATTATAATTTCATCCTTATCAAGTGGGCAGATATATTCTCTCTCAAGGAGAAGCTTGTGGCTAAATATTCCTGAATCATTTACAGTAACTTTAATATGAATACCCTCGTCGTCAACATAGTGAATAACATTTTCAGCAGGAGTATTACCAATAGTACCATGGAGAGGTAAATCCTCACCGTTGTCAGGTCCGGGACTTCCAACGGCACAAAGACCGCAGGTTGTCATAAAGCCTGCAGTAAATGACTTTAAAAATCCTAAACCTTTATCATCATAATACTGTGGCGCTACATAACCGCAAGGCGAAAAGAAGGCAATGTTATTACCCTTAAAATACATCCTTGATATATCACCGCATCTGTCAGCAGATATGGTAAACATAAGGCCTCTGCCGTTGTTCACTTCAAAAAGGCGCATTCCGTCACCCTTGCCACCAACAAGACGATGTTCCTCCACACCATAAAGCTGTGAAATATGACCTACATATTCTCTCATAACGCTACCTCTTATCTGTTTAAGATAAGCTTTGTAAGCTCAACAGGTTCAACAATCTGACCATCCTTATAAACACGCATATTACCTGATGCGATTTCATCAATAAGGATAACTTCGTCATTGTTGTAACCGAATTCAAACTTAATATCCCATAAGTCAAGACCGATAGTCTTTAAGTCATCAGCAACGATTTTAGTAATCTTTAATGTCTGCTCCTTCATGCTCGCAAACATTTCTTCACTCATAACACCAAGAGCAGCTAAACCTTCACTTGTAACAAGTGGGTCACCCTTTTCGTCATTCTTGAATGTACATTCAACATATCCGCCCTCAAGTGGAGTTCCGTCTTCGATATATTCACCATATCTTCTGATAAAGCTGCCTGTTGCAACTAATCTGCATATAACTTCAAGACCGTGACCGAAAACTTTGCCCGGAAGAACTTCCATAGTAACATCGTCAATATTTGCATCAACAAAGTGTGTCTTGATTCCTGCTTCCTTTAAGAGATTAAAGTAGTATACAGATGTGCGTAAGTTCGCCTTACCGATACCCTCTATCTTAAGACCGACAGAGTTTTCACCCGGATCAAATACGCCGTCTTTACCTGTGCAGTCATCCTTGAACTTAAGCAATACATTGCCGTTATCAAGACTGAACACGTCCTTTGTTTTACCTTCATATACCTTTTTCATAAGTTATTCCTCCTATATGTTAAAGTTTAATTTTTATCCAAGTAATAATTTTATCATAACTGTTTTATATTTTCAATATTTTTTTGCACAGTTTTAAAAAATTTTATCCACCGCTTCTTTGTAAGCATCTCTGCCATATGCCTTGTTGATAATATCAAGAAGAGCATTTGCTGACATAGTTGCAGGGAGATTCAATGCTTTGGCAAGCTTTTTTCTTTTGTCTGCACTGTCATCCTTGCCTGAAAATCCGTCTGCATAAAACTCTGCCTTTGAAACAGCTTCTAACCTTTCATCTGTTACAACAGCGGCTTTTATAAGGATATCTTCAATAATCTTGTCATCTATCCCCTCAACACCTAAAATCCCATCTGCCCCTGCCTTATCCTTTCGTCTTTCCTTACCCTCAATTTGAGGAACATATGCGTTTTTAACAGGGATTTTGTCACCCAAACACTGCTTTAAGTAGTTCCTGATACGAAAGCCTGCTCTGTCAGAGTCAGTAAGAATAATAACCCCTCTGTCTTTTGCTAACGTCTTTATAGTATTAACTATCTTCTTTGAACGATAAATCTCAAAACCGTGGGTACATACGATTGGTGCATCTGTCACCTTTTTTAATTTTTCTTTATCGTATTTTCCCTCTACCACAATTACTTCTTTTATAGAAAGCATATAAAACACCTCTAATCATTATTTTATCACATTACGCATAAAATTTATATAGCAATTTTAATCAAAATTTTCAGGCGGTGAACTATGCCGAAAAACAAATTTATCAAAAATGTGGTTATTCTTGGCATATCAGGAATACTTGCAAAGCTTTTTGACTTTTCCTTCAGGGCATACTATTCACAGATACTCGGCAGTGAGGGAATGGGTCTTTTATCCCTCGGTCTGTCTTTACATAGTCTTATGCTTACCATCTCAACAGCAGGACTTGGTGTTGCTGTTTCAAAAATAACATCAGAATACTTAGAGCTGAATTCTTTATCCTCGGTTAAAACTGCGGTCAGGACAGGTGTTTTTTCTGTACTAATATTAAGCCTTTTGGTCACCCTTACTGTTTTATTGTTTCCTGAATTTTTAGCAGATAAAATATTAGGAGATAAACGTGTTGCAAAAAGTCTGTGCGCCTTATGTCCAAGCGTAATCTTTATGGGTGTATCATATTGTTTAAAAGGCTTTTTCTATGCTGAAAGAAAGGCACTTCCCCCTGCCTCGTCTGAATTTTTAGAGCAGGCAGTTAAGTTTATTTCCATACGATTCTTCCTTAAAACCCTTTTGCCTTACGGAATAGAATATGCTTGTGTTGGCATATTTGCAGGGATAACCATTGGGGAGCTTTCTTCCTGTGCCTATCTGACCCTGTTTTACTTAAGAGAAGAGAAAAGATTTCTTAAAAAAGCTAATACGCCCGCTCCTGACCGAAAGTCCGTCTTTTTAAGGATGCTCGGTATATCTGTTCCATCACTTATCACTTCTTTATGTGTAAGCGGTTTTCGTATGCAGGAAGAGGTTTTAATAGTATCTGCTCTCCATCGTGGCGGAATGTCACACTCGGATGCCCTTTCTTCTTTGGGTATCGTTCACGGAATGGCTATGCCTCTCCTTGTTCTGCCCCTTACTCTGTCAGGGTCTGTTATGTCACTTCTTATCCCTGAAATCTCAAGAGTTGGTATGGGAAAGAGATTAAAAGAAACTGTTTTAAAAGTCTATCGTTATGGGATATATATCGGTCTTTTTGTTTGCGGAGTATTCCTCTTATTCGGCAAGGAGCTGTGTAACGCCTTTTATAACTCCTATGATGCGGCATATGTTGTTTTATGCCTTTGCCCTCTCCTGCCTGTTATGTTTTTGGACTCTCTCTCCTGTTCAATCTTAAACGGACTTGGCAAGCAGTTTAAAATACTGCTATTTACACTGTTAGACTTTGGCTTAAGGTTTTCCCTTATATATTTCACATTGCCAAAAGGACAGATGAACGCATTTATAGTAATGGTGATTTTAAGTAATGTTTTCACCTGTTCATTAACAGTTTCTGCTGTTTTGAGAAAATGCAAACAGAGATGATTATTCCTTTGACAAAGAGGGCAAAGTATGTTATGTTAGATTATGTAAATATTAAACCAAAGAGGAAAGCTATATGAAAAAGTTATTAATTATTGACGGAAACAGTATTTTAAACAGGGCATACTATGGCATTCGCCCTCTCACCGCTCCTGACGGGACACCTACAAATGCTGTTTACGGATTTTTAAATATTATGTTTAAATATCTTGAGGAAGAAACCCCTGATATGGTTTGTGTTGCCTTTGATGTTAAGGAAAAGACTTTCAGGCATAAGATGTATACTGAATATAAAGCACAGAGAAAGCCCGCTCCTGAAGACTTTTTGGTTCAGCTTCCTCTTATCAAGGAAGTCTTGTCATCTATGAACTGCTTATGTCTTGAACTTCCCGGATACGAGGCAGATGATATTATAGGCACAATCTCTAACCTGTGTGACAAATCAGACGTTCAATGCCGAATTTTAACAGGCGATAAGGAT
>JAZLCI010000057.1:0-8801 GCA_045614085.1 Clostridia bacterium | reverse complement strand
ATTGCTTTTTAAATCAGAATTGCTGACAAACGAAGAGGGTGAATCTTTGCTTAAAGATTGTCTTGAAATAAAAAGAGTATTGATTTCTTCAATAAACACAGCAAAGAAAAATCAAGGCTAAAATATCTCTATGGTTCTGCTCTTCCAAAAAGAAACGACAATTTTCTCTTAGGAAAGTTGTCGTTTCTTTTTGTACTAGTATCTTTTCTCTATAAGTTGTTATTTTCAGAAAAGAGTAAATAGAGAAAAGATGCTCTAATAACTTGTTTTGGCAAATTTGTTTTCTCTCTCCCCTACATCCCTACAAATAAAGGTATATCAGGGGGAAAAACAGTAAAAACAATATATAGGCATATAAGGACAATATTCAAAGCCTTAAAAAGAATATTAAATTTATCATTCTTACAGGATAATGTTTGCCTATAAGCAAAATAAAACGAGATTATAACGCTGATATAAAATATTGATATGTCAGCAAAAGTAAAATTAAACCCTATTATGCCAGAATAAGTATAAAATAAAACTATTATTAATAAAACGCCCAAAAGTGCGCCTGAAATCATTGCAGATGTTATGCAAGGATATTTAGACCTTAATTTTTTGTTTAAATATAATGAGTGTATAAGCATAGGAAAATAAATAAGCTTTGTGTGTTCCCAAATTGATTCGTTAATGGGAGAGAACAATCCTACTAAAAAATTGTTATCCGACAAGGTATAGGCAAAATGCAAAAACGTCCCTAAGACAGATACAACGATTATTCCAATAATCATATAAAATTTAAGACCTTTCATATCCATCACCATTATATAGTATTTAAAAAGTATATAATATATGTTATTAAATTTAAGTTTTGGCCGAAAGGTTTTTAATAGTTATCTATTTGTAGGAATAATAAATGGCTATTTGTTTATCTCAGGGTTATCTGTTCTTCCCACTAAATAATCAATAGATACATTAAAATAATCAGCAATTTTTATAAGTTCGGCTATGCCCGGCTCTCTTTCTCCTGTTTCATATCGACTTATTGTATTTTGACTAGTGTTTAGTTCTAATGCTAATTTTAATTGAGAAATGCCATGCTTTTTTCTAATTTCACGAAGTTTCATAAAAATCACCCCTTGACAGTATTATCCCATAATGGTATACTATTAATATCCCAATTTGGTATATTAAGGAGGAGTATTATGAATTGTAAAAAATGCGGACAAGAAGTTGATGCGAAGGCAGTTGTATGCACGGGTTGCGGTTGTAAAATTAAGAAGCCGTTTTATAAGAAAATATGGTTTTGGATTGTTGCAGTGCTGATAATCGGTTTAATAGGAAGTGCAACAGGAGGTAATGATAATTCGTCTACCACAAGTGAAAATATTGCCGAAAAAGAGCAGGTTGAAATTACATATGAAGTTATGGACTTGCAAACTATGTATGATGATTTAGAAGCAAATGCAATGAAAGCAGAAAGCAAATATCAAGATAAAAATACAGAAATAAAATGTAGGATTGCGTCTTTTGATAGTGATGGAGGATATATTGCCGTTGAACCTGTTGGTGCAGATGAATGGAACTTTACTACATCTACATGTAATATTAAAAACAATGAACAAAAAGAATTCTTGCTTGAAAAGAATGTTGGAGATGTTATAACCATTAAGGGGAAAATAAAATCTATTGGAGAATTAATGGGATATACTATAGATATAGATGAAGTATATTAGATGCAAAAGTTAGTTAACAGGTTTTTTGACAAAATAAAATTATTGACTTTTATTACTTTTCGTGATATAATAATGCAGTAGCTATGATGGAGAGAGTATTATAAGATGTAGCTTATAGAGAGCCGATGATGGTGGAAGTTCGGCAGTGAAGCTTATAAGAAAAACACTTCGGAGCTTGCGGAAGAAAGCCTTTGGTGATTAGAACCGCACGTTCATCGCGAAAAGATGCAAATGAGAGGGTCAATATTATTGACCAATTTGGGTGGTAACGCGGAAGTAACCTTTCGTCCCATGTTTTGGGGCGGAAGGTTTTTTTATGTTAATAATTCAAATTTTCAATATAATAATCTTATAGGAGGTTATAATTATGATAAGAACACATAATTGTAAGGAGCTTAATTTAAATAATATAGGCGAAAAGGTTACCCTCTGTGGTTGGGTTGAAACTATCCGTGACCATGGCGGCGTACTTTTTGTTGACCTTCGTGACCACTACGGTGTTACTCAGGTTGTTGTAAAGGACGACTCTATGCTCACAGGTATCGCAAAGGAAACTGTTATATCTGTTGAGGGTACAGTTACAAAAAGAGATGAAGAAACAGTTAACGAAAAGCTTTCAACAGGTTATATCGAAGTGGAGGCTGACAAGATTGAAGTTTTAGGCCCATGTCAGAGAAGTCTTCCTTTTGAAATTGATGCATCAATGCAGACAAGAGAGGATGTAAGACTTAAGTATCGTTATTTAGATCTTCGTAACCGTAAGATCCATGATAATATCGTGCTTCGTTCAAAGATTTTAAGCTATCTCAGAACACAGATGGAAGAGTTAGGATTTTTGGAAATCCAGACACCAATCTTAACTGCATCATCACCTGAAGGCGCACGTGACTATCTTGTTCCAAGCCGTAAGCATAAGGGCAAGTTCTATGCGCTTCCGCAGGCACCGCAGCAGTTTAAGCAGCTTTTGATGGCATCAGGTTTTGACCGTTATTTCCAGATTGCACCTTGCTTCCGTGATGAAGACGCACGTCAGGACCGTTCTCCAGGTGAATTCTATCAGTTAGACTTTGAAATGTCTTTTGCAACACAGGAAGATGTTTTTGAGGTTGCTGAAAAGGTTGTATATAACACATTTAATGAATTTACTGATAAGAAGATTTCAAAGCCACCATTTAGAAGAATTCCTTTTGAGGAATCAATGTTAAAGTATGGTACAGATAAGCCTGACCTCAGAAACCCTATCGAAATTCAGGATTTGACAGACTTTTTTGGAAAGCACGAATTCTTGACAATCAACGGCAGAACCGTTCCGTTTAAGGATAAGCTTGTTCGTGGTATAGTTGCAAACTACCTTGTAAAGAGCGGTGAAGGTAAGAAGGCTTTCGAGAAAAATATTGACACATATTCAAGAAGTATCGGTATGAAGTTTGGTATAGGATATATTACACTTGAAAACGGTGAATACAAAGGCCCTATTGCTAAATTCTTAACAGATGAACAGAAGGCAGAGCTTACTGAACTTGTTGGTATTAAAGAGGGAGAATCATTATTCTTTATCAGTGATTCTAAAAACGTTATCGACAGACTCTCAGGCGAAATGAGAACATGGATTGCAAATGAATTAGGCTTAATTAAAGATGATTCATATGAATTTTGCTTCATTGTTGACTTCCCAATGTACGAATTAAACGAAGAAACAGGAAAGATAGACTTTACTCATAACCCATTCTCAATGCCACAGGGCGGTATGGATGCACTTTTAAACAAAGACCCACTCGATATTTATGCATATCAGTATGATATCGTATGTAACGGTGTTGAGTTATCTTCAGGTGCAGTTCGTAACCACAACCCTGAAATTATGAGAAAGGCATTTGAGATTGCAGGCTACGGCGAAGATGAACTTAAGGCAAAGTTTGGTGCACTTTACAATGCATTTGCATTTGGTGCTCCTCCACACGCAGGTATGGCACCTGGTGTTGACAGAATGATTATGTTAATCGCAGGAGAAGAAACTATCCGTGACGTAATCGCGTTCCCTCTTAACGGTAATGCGCAGGATTTAATGATGGGTGCTCCTGGAGAAGTTACAGAACAGCAGCTTCGTGAAGTTCACATCAAGGTAAGAGATTAGTCAAATTTATATTAAGGAGTTTTATATATGGATATAAATATTCTTAAAAGGCTTGAGATGTTAAATCAGTTAAGCCTTACTGATAAAGAGGAAGAAGATTTTTTAGCTTTTTATAATAAGAAAGAAGAAGAGCTTAAAGAGCTTGATGCAATTGATACAGAAAACGTTGAAAGAATGGTACACGTAATGCCTGTTATGACAGTAGTGCGTGAAGACGTTGTAAATCAGCCATTTTCACGCGAAGCATTACAGGAAGGTGCACCTGAAGTAGATGAAGGCTACTGGTGTGTACCTCGTGTAGTTGAATAAGGGGGGCTAAAGATGTATACAGTAAAGATTGATACAAAAGATGAACGTAAAGTCATCGTTGACGATATGATTTTAACAAAGGACTACCCTACAACTGCAGGTTCTAAAATGCTTGAAGGTTTTATGAGCTTGTTGGATGCGGAGGTTTTAACAAAGCTTAAGCAAGCAGGATATACCCTTGGGGGCAAGGCGAAGGTTGGCGAATTTTCTGTTGACTTGCTCGGTGAAACTTCATATGAGGGAAAAACAGAAAAAGACGGAAAGCTTTTAAACCCATCTGCTGAAATCCTTAAGGCAGACGAAGGGATGGCTGCTGTTAATTTAGATGTTAACGGTGCTGTTCGCAGAGCTGCTGCACAGAGTGGTTTAGTCAGCATAAAGCCTACCTATGGCACAGTTTCACGTTATGGAACTATCCCTGTAGTATGTTCAGGCGAAACAGTAAGCGTTATGGCAAAGGATACAGATGCTTGTTTTGAGGTTTTATCTTCTATTGCAGGACATGACGATAAGGATGGCACAAGCTTGCCTGAAGAAAAGTGTGCACTTTTAAAGGAAGCATACGCTGATGCTGAAATTAAAAAGGTTGCAGTTCTTAATTCATTTACAGCAGATGCAGAGGTAACTGCAAAAATGGATGATTTCTGCAATGTCCTTACAAAGTGCGACGTTTTAGTTGAAAAAATAGATGATTCTGTTATTGTAAAATCAAAGACAGCGTGGAACATTTTAATGAGCGCAGAGCTTTGTAACAACGTTTCAAGATATGACGGTGTTAAATATGGCTACAGAACAGAAAACTTCACAAACATAGATGAACTTTATACAAACAGCCGTACAGAAGCTTTTGGCGAACAGCTTAAAAATATTATCTTGTTCGGTTCTGAAACCTTGTCAACCGAGAATTATTTTAAGGTTTATGACAAGGCTCTCCGTACAAGAAGAGTTATAGTTGAAGCTTTTAACAAGCTTTTTGAAGAGTACGATGCAGTAATTATCCCTGCATGTTCAACTATGGCTTATGAAAGCGAAAAAGTAGATAAGTACACAGCTTTTGACGAGAATTTATATACAGCTCCTGCATCTGTTACAGGACTTCCTGCTTTGGTTATAGGTGGTGTTCAGGTAATAGGCAAGGCTTTCTCTGAAAAGAAGCTCTTTAAAATCGGTAAATTATACGAAGGGGAGGGCAAATAATTATGAAATACGAAACAGTCATTGGTCTTGAAGTCCACGTTGAACTTAACACAAATTCAAAGATTTTCTGTTCTTGTTCTGCTCATTCTTATGGTGCTGACCCTAACAGCCACGTGTGTCCTGCCTGCAGTGGTATGCCTGGTATGCTCCCTGTTGTCAACAAGAGAGTTGTTGACTTTGGTATGAAAGCAGGTATGATGCTTAACTGTGACATCAATCGTGTAACTACTTTTGATAAAAAGAGTTACTATTATCCTGATTTACCTGCGGCATATCAGACTACACAGTGGTTTGCCCCTGTTGCAGTAAACGGTACAGTTGAAATTGATACACCTGATGGTAAAAAGAGCATAAGAATCAAGCAGATTCATATGGAAGAAGACGCAGGTAAGCTTGTTCACGATATAAGAGAGGATACTACACACGTTGACTTTAACAGAACAAGTGTTCCTCTTATCGAAATCGTTAGCCAGCCTGACCTTTCAAGTGCAGAAGAAGTTGAAGCATACCTTGACAGACTTAAGAACTTATTAAGATACGCAAAGGTTGCAGAGTGCGAAATGGCTCATGGTACAATGAGATGTGACGTTAACTTATCTATCCGTCCTGAAGGTTCAAAGGAGTACGGAGTTCGTACAGAAATGAAGAATATGAACTCTATCGAGGCTATCAAGAGAGCGATTGGCTATGAAGTAGCACGTCACATAGATGCAGTTGAAAAGGGAACAGAAGTTTTAGTTCAGGAAACAAGACGCTGGGACGATATAAAGGGTAAGAGCTATGCTATGAGAACAAAGGAAACAGCAGGTGATTACAGATACTTCCCTGACCCTAACGTTATGCCTGTTGTAATTGATGATGAATGGTTTAATGAAATCAAAAATTCATTGCCTGAATTCCCTGAAGTCAAGGAAGAAAAATATATTAATTCTTATGGCTTAAACGAATACGATGCACAGAGAATTTGCCAGAGTATTGCTCTTTGTGAATGTTTTGAAGATGCACTTTCAGTATGTGATAATCCAAAAGAAGTTGCAAACTGGATTACATCTGACGTAATGAGAACATTAAACGCAAAGCAGATGACATATGAAATGCTTGACTTAAACGGAAAGGCTTTAGGTCAGCTTATCAATATGACTCTTGAAAATAAGGTAAGCCGTGCAAATGGTAAGAAAATTCTTGTTGCAATGTTTGATGATAAGGGGATTGATCCTGCAAAATATGCAGAGGAAAATAATCTTGTTATGTCAAATGACTCAGGTCTTGTAGAAAAGGTTGTAAAGGAAGCAATTGAGGCTAATCCAAAGGCGGTAAGCGACTACAAGAGCGGTAAGGAAAAGGCTGTAATGGCTATCTTCGGTCAGTGTATGAAGAACTTGCAGGGTAACTGCGACCCACAACAGCTTAAAGAAATTCTTATTGCAGAGATTAATAAAATGTAAGATAAGGGCGGGGTCATTTTGACCCTCCCTTTTACTGTGAATATAGGAGTTTTACATATGGGAAAGACAATGGTGAGAGATTTAACGGAGGGAAGTGTTACAAAGCTTCTTTTAAGGTTTGCGCTTCCTCTGTTTTTGTCAAATGCTTTGCAGGCGATTTATAATATCGTTGATATGATAGTTGTAGGTCAGTGCTTGGGCGGTGTAGGTATGTCTGCAGTATCTATTGGCGGTGACGTATTGCACTTACTGACCTTTCTTGCGATGGGATTTACGTCAGCAGGACAGGTTATCATAGCTCAGGATGTAGGGGCAAAGAACTTTGATAATGTTAAAAAGACAATAGGCACAATGTTTACATTTTTAATTTTGGCATCCCTTTTGATGTCGGTGGTATGCTTTATATTAAGAGTGCCTATACTTAAGCTTTTAAACACCCCTGAAGAATCATTTGCATACACTCTTGATTATACTGTTACATGTATAGTTGGACTTGTATTTATATATGGATACAATATAGTAAGTGCCATCCTTCGTGGCATGGGTGATTCTAAAAGACCTTTTATATTTATTGGTATAGCGGCAGTTTTAAACATTGTTTTGGATATTGTTTTTGTAGCATATCTTGATATGAAGGTTTTCGGTGCTGCATTGGCTACCGTTATCGGTCAGGGTGTAAGCTTTATTGTATCGGTTATATATTTATATATTGCAAGGGAGAACTTTTGCTTTGATTTTAAGCCAAAGAGCTTTTTGATAGAGAAAAAGACCTTCAAAAGACTTGTAGCTTTAGGTGTACCTATGGCTATTCAGGCGGCAGCAGTACATACCTCAAAGATTATACTTATGTCCTGGATTAATATGTTTGGTGTTGTATACTCAGCTCTTGCAGGTGTTTATAATAAGATAAACGTTATGATAGCTGTTGTATCAAACTCATTCACAACAGCGGGAAGCTCAATGGTAGGACAGAATCTTGGCGCAAAGAAGGATGACAGAATACCAAAGATTTTAAAAACTGTTGCAGTTTGCGGATTAGGTATCACAGTTGTGTTATCTGCAGTTATGGTGTTGATCCCTGATCAGATTTTTGCCGCATTTACAACTGATGAAGCCGTATTGGCAGTTGCAAATATTCTTGTTGTGCCTATAATCTTAAACTTTTTTGGTGCGGCAACAAGAAGTGTAAGCTTTTCTATTATTAACGGTTCAGGCAGAACAAAGCTTAATTTAGCTGTTGCTATAATAGACGGTGTTATTGCAAGAATAGGTATTGCGGCACTTTTAGGTTTTGCTTTTAAAATGGACTGTCTTGGCTTCTGGTACGGAGATGCAATTGCAGGCTTTGTACCAATGTGTATAGGTATGACATTCTTTTTCTCGGGAAAATGGAAAACTAATGGTAAAATGTAACAGAATTGTAGAATTTCGTGACTAAAAAATACTTGACTAATTTGTGAAAATTGTGTAAAATTATATTGGTGTACTTCTAACTTAAATGTTAGTTTTGTTAAATTTTTTGATTCTTTGATTTTTTAATAGACAATAGTTGAAGTTAAATTTATATTAGGAGGTGGCAGAAATAGAGACATCAACAATTATCATTATAGCATTAGCAGTTGTTGCAATAATTGGTATATTCGGCGCATTTAAGTACGGATATTCATACCGCAAAAAGTTTGCAGAACTGAAAATAGGCAGTGCTGAAGAAGAAGCAAAGCGCATTTTATCTACAGCTACTGCTAAAGCTGAAAAAGAAGCAGATCATATTAAAAAAGAAAAGTTAATTGAAGCAAAAGAAGAAATACATAAGCTCAGAAATGAGCTTGACAGAGAAATCAAGGAACGCAGAAATGATATTCAAAGACAGGAAAGAAGAGTACAGCAGAAGGAAGATGCAATAGATAAAAAGACAGAACAGATTGAAAAGCGTGAAGAAGAAGCTCAGAAGAAGGTCATCGAGGCTGAAAATATGCAGAAGGAAGTTGACCGTGTTAA
>JAZLCI010000056.1:0-16511 GCA_045614085.1 Clostridia bacterium | reverse complement strand
GGTGTATATCTCACATCGTATGGTTGAGATTAACAGAATTTCAGACCGAATTACTGTAATGCGTGATGGTGAATATGTTGGAACATTAATAACAAAAGATACCACAAAAGACGAAATCGTTAAAATGATGGTAGGCCGGGTTATTTACGGTGACAAAAAGGAAGAAAGCACCGTTCCTGAAAACGCAGAGGTTGTTCTTGAAGTTAAAAACCTAAACAGAGGTAAGGAAATAAGAAATGTAAGCTTTAAGCTGAGAAAAGGCGAAATACTTGGTTTTTCAGGTCTTATGGGTGCAGGCAGAACAGAAGTTGCCCGTGCAATATATGGTGCAGACCCAATTGACAGTGGTGAGGTCTTTATAAACGGCGAAAAGGTGAAGATAAAGACTCCTGCAGATGCAGTTAAAAAAGGTATATGTTATCTTTCAGAGGACAGAAAGAGATATGGACTTATGCTTGATAAGTCTGTTGCTGAAAACTCTGTACTTGCATCACTTGATAACTATATTAAACTTGGCTGGATAAATGATGGTTTGATTGACAAGGAAGCAGAAGAAGCAAACGCAAAGCTTAAAACAAAGACACCATCAATGAAGCAGTTGCTTAAAAATCTTTCAGGTGGTAATCAGCAGAAGGTTATTATTGCAAGATGGCTTCTTAAAAATTCAGATATATTTATATTTGATGAACCTACAAGAGGTATCGATATCGGTGCAAAGAGTGAAATGTACACTTTAATGGAAGAACTTGCGGCGCTTGGCAAATCAGTTATTATGATTTCGTCTGAGCTTGCTGAAATTCAGAGATTAAGTGACAGAGTTGTGGTAATGTGCGAGGGTCGTATAACAGGCGAAATCGACATTAAGGATGCAACTCAGGAAAAGATAATGGCTTACGCTACAATGAGAGAAGAATAAGCATTTGTTCATAGAAGGGAGATAGTGAAAGAAATGAAAAATTCAATGGCTTCTTTAGTCAAAAAAAGTATGCAGAATATGATTATAATTGGTGCTCTTGCAGTTTTGGTACTCATATTCTGGGCATTAAATCCAAACTTTTTGGGAAAATATAATATAGTTAGTATGGCGCAGTCTTTGGCTCCATATGCTATTATGGGTCTTGGTGTTACATTCGTTATCGCAACAGGCGGAATTGACTTGTCTATCGGTACAACATGTATTGCTGCTGCTGTTATCGCAGGTAAGCTTTATATGAATGGTATGCCACTCGGATATACAATTCCTGTTATGATTGCAATAGGTGCGGCAGTTGGTTTTATCAATGGTATTTTGGTTGCAAAGCTTAAGATTCCTGCATTTATTGCAACACTTGGTACAATGATGTTCGGCAGAGGTTTGAGTGCGATTATCGTATCTATACCAAACATCTTCTTCCCTGGTGGAACATGGTTTAACAAGGTGTTTTCAAACTTTAACGGTGTTCCTGTTGGCTTGATTTGGGTTATCTTATTTGCTCTTATCTGTATGTATCTTATGTACAAGTGTAAAATCGGCAGATACATTCTTTCAATCGGTAGTAACGAAGAAGCTACAAGACTTTCAGGTATAGACACAGATAAATATAAGATTATTGCATATACTATAGCAGGTATAGCAACAGGTATTGCGGCAATCTTCTGGGCTGCATCATTTACAACAGTTGCAGCTGCAACAGGTAACGGTATGGAACTTGATGCTATCGCAGGTGTATATATCGGTGGAACATCAGCAGCAGGTGGTACTGCTTCTATTGCAGGTTCTGTAATCGGTGCTATTATGCTTGTTGTTATCAGAAGTGGTTTGAACTTCGTACTTGCTAAGTTTAATCTTAACGTTAACTCAACATATGTTACATACGTTTTAACAGGTATCATAGTTGTTGTTGCTGTTTTGATGGACGTTATTAAGAACAAGAATGCAAACAAGGTTAAAGTAGAAAAGAAGTCTAAAAAAGAAAAAGTACAAGGTTAATTAAAACAAAAAAACGCACGCTGAAAATAATTAAAGATTATAAAAAATATAATTATTTAAAAGGGGGAAATTTTATGAAAAAGTTAGTATCTATTCTCTTAGTGGTATCAATGTTAGTTATCGTTTTAGCAGGTTGTGGTAATGCAGGTGCTCCTCAAGCTGGCGGCGATAAGACAATCGCGGTAGTTGCAAAGGGTGAATCTCATGCATTCTGGCAGTCAGTTAAGGCTGGTGCAGAAGCAGCAGGTGCAAAGTATGGTTACAAAATCACATTCAGAGGCCCTGCAAGTGAGTCAGCAAAAGACCTTCCTTCACAGATGGAAATGGTTCAGACAGCTCTTTCTAACAACGCTTCAGCTATTGTTTTAGCTACAATTGGTGAAGGTTTTGTTGACCTTTTATCACAGGCTAAAGACAGCAATATTCCTGTAGTTCAGTTTGACAGCGGTATCTGGGCAAACGATGTTGCAGCTTTAGACGCAGCAAACAAGAACCCATTAGTTGCTCATGTTGCTACAAGTAACTATTTAGCAGCAGGTACAGTTGCAGAAAACTTCTTCGCAGCTATCAAGGAAGATATTGCAGCAGCTGACAAGTACACAGTTGGTGTTATTCAGCATGACGAAACACAGACAGGTATCGACAGAGCAGCAGGCTTTATCGATAAGTTTAAGGAACTTGCTGATGCAGATGCTTCTACAAAGGGCAAGTACACAATCGAAAAGGAAGTTAAGCCTGGCGATGCTGACAATGCATACAAGGCAGCGCTTGAAGCTCTTGCAGAAAAAGGCGCAGCAGCTATCTTTATGACAAACGAAGGCGTTGTTAAGCAGGTTTATGATGCAATCGGTGCTGCAGGCACAAAGTACGATGCAATCAAGTTTGCAGGTTACGATGCAGGTACAAAGCAGATCGAATGGATGAAGAAGACAACAGGTCCTAAACTCGTAGGTGCTGTTGCACAGGATTCATACCAGATTGGTTATCAGGCTGTTGAACAGGCAGTATTTGCTTTAGAAGGCAAGGAAATTACAGAAAAGGTTGACATTGCAGGTGCATGGTGGAATGCAGAAAATGTTGACGAAATGATAGAAAAGAACTTAGTATATCAGGGATAATTTCTGAAACTGCGTTGCGTTTTTAGTTTAACCTTTAAGCACCCTCTTTTAGAGGGTGCTTTTTGTTGACTATTTTTTGTTGAATGTGATATAATTAACTCAACGAAGTTGAAATTAATTATATTTGCCTGACGACGAGATAAATTGACTTATCGTCAGCTAAAAGGCGAATTTAATAGTAGGGACCGGCCTCCCGGACGGTCCGAAAATATATGAACAAACGGACAGTCGAGGACGCCTGTCCCTACGGATTTTGTCCCTGACTTGACACGAGTGGGAAATGTATTGAATCTTGGTGAAAACGGAGGGTAAAATAATGAAACGGAAGATGTTAACAGTTTTTATGTATACTGCACTTGCATTAGTTACAGTTGTAGGTGGATTGTATTGGGTTAATTTAATCTTCTTTAATGACATAGTTAATCTTTATCACGGTGGTGTTTTAAGATATATATTTCTCCTTATTCTTTTTGCAGGAATTGGACTACCTATTTTAAAATATAGAAAATATAAACAAAAATGGATTTTGCCAACTGTTCTAATAATAATTTTGTTAATTACACCAATATTTAATAATGGTATTTTGGGATATGTTGAGGATGACCTTGGGATGTTTTCAAAAGAAAAATGGGATAAATATGAGTCATTGAGAATTTATATGATAGATGATTTGGAAACACATTATATTACGAAAGGGATGTCGGAGGAATTTGTGGTCAATCTTTTGGGAGAGCCTATGTATGTGAAAGAAGACTCGCCTAGATTTATTGAATATTATATAAGTCCGGGATATATGGATCCCATAAGATTTTATATCATGTTTGAAGATGGTGAAGTAGTAGAAACTGGTAAGCACCATACATAATTTTTTAGTTCTAACATGACATAAACTACTGAGATGGATTGGGATAAGGGAACAACTGCTTTTTGTGAAGAACCTGACTTTATTGAATGGTGCTTTAAGCTTGCAGAAAAATATTTCCCTGATAATCAGCTTGTCATAAACGAAGGGGCGCCAATGACCTTTAAGGAGCAATGCCGCACATCCAACAGATATTATTCATACATTGAAGCAAATATGTTAAAGGGTGCAAGAATAGATGCAATAGGTATGCAATACCATGTGTTTTGCTCAAAGGAGAATGAAGAAGAATACACAAGGTTGTTATATAATCCAAAACGCTTATATGATATATTTGATTTGTATGCAAGATTTAAAAAACCTCTGCAGATTACCGAAGTAACAATCCCTGCCCATTCATGGGAGGAAGAAGATGAGGCTATTCAGGCAGAGATAATAGAATACTTATA
Organism: Clostridia bacterium; assembly: GCA_045614085.1. Taxonomy (GTDB): domain Bacteria; phylum Bacillota; class Clostridia; order Monoglobales; family Monoglobaceae; genus UMGS1820. The sequence goes on along the minus strand of JAZLCI010000056.1, from coordinate 12,113 downwards.
TTCCATATGGTTTTCTCACCCTGCCATGGAGCAGATAATATATTGGAATTTAGTTGACGGATATGGGTATGTAGAAAACCCTGATCCTGAAAAAATTGCAGCATCCCAAGGGGATATGACCTTAGGTGAAAATGTGTACTATGGCGGACTTTTGCGTTTTGACCTGACACCAAAGCCTGCATATTATACAATAAAAAATCTCATACAAAATGTTTGGCATACAGAGGAAGAAACTGTTTCTGACAGCAACGGAAAAGCCACATTCAAAGGCTTTTATGGTGACTATGATGTGGAAATAGAGATTGACGGAAAGAAAGTCACAAAAACAGTAAAGCTTTGCTCAAAAGGAAATAATGATTTTGAAGTAATTATATAGTAATAAAAAGACAGGGTTTTCCGTATGGAGAACCCTGTCTGTTTATATGTTAATCTTTTACTAACACATATCCGTTATAGTAATATGATGCAACTTCATCGTTTTCTATGTCGCATCTAAAATTATTATAATACAATGCAATGTTATCGTTGACTGGATAAATGTCCATTTCGTTATTCTCGGTGCCATATTGAGTATACAAATCTTTGACAATCTGCTTTATGTCTATTTCATATTGCTGACCATTGTGTTCAAAATCGATAGGATTGTTGGATTCATAAATTCCGATCATCGTATCATATTCTGATATATCAATGGTGTTTTTTACGCTAAAATGGCAGTATGTATAGCTGTTTCCTTCTCTGTCATAGTTATTTGTGAAACCAAAAATTTCTTCGTCTTTCTTTGATGAATCAGGGATAAAGTCAGGTACATTTTTTGCATCATACTTGAGATATTCATATGAGCTTAATATTCTCTCGATATCTTCGTCACTGACATTTTCGTTAGGGATAACCTTTCCGTCTTTTAACATATTGTTTGCAGTCAGAGTATTTTCAAGTATTTTTGTCTGACTTTTGACAGGCATATCTATTACATTAAAAGGTGTTATTGTAACAATCAAGACAATTATCCCTGATAAAAGAGCAACCTTGTTTAAATGCTTTGGTATGATTATAGAGCCTAAGATAAAGAGAACACTGATAAGTATCAGCACAAGGGAAACTGTTCTTGGTGTGGTAAGACCGTAGGCGTTTATTCTCTCAAAAACAGCAATAGCCTGCATAATAAGAACCGGTAACAAACAATATCCGCCGAATTTTGCAAAAAGCTTTGCAATCTTTTCTTTATACTGCATAACACTTAACAAAAAGAAGATAAAGAAAAGTGATGCAAAGGATGCAAACCAGTTTATCTCACCAACAGGCATATTCCATGTAATAACGATTTTTGCAAGATATACAAGTAAAATCGCAATAAGAAGTATGTATAAAGGTAAGCCTGCAAACAAAACAAAGGCACGGAATATCTTTGACTGTGGTATTGCCACATCTTTTTTCGGTATAGCGGATAGGAAAATGTTTACAAAGCATACCACCCATACAAAAAGGTTTACAATAGCGTACACCTTATAAAAGTTATCCCAATCGAATATAAGGAACTGAACCGCTGCAATACATGTTGAAAGCCCTGCTGAAAGCACACCGCATATTGCACCTGTAAATATCAGAGAGGTTACGAGCTTTGGAAAGGCCAGATCACGATTTTCTCCACGCATAAGGAGAAAGAAGATAAAGCACAGCATAGCGATTATAATACCTGTATATGCCATAATGGTATAAAGGGATTCGTAATTTGTCTTTATGAGTATAAAGCCCACAACCCCAACTATGGCGCTTATAACATATTGAATAATATTGATAAGCTTTGGAGTTATGTATTCTTGCACAAGCTTTAAAAGGACAGATAATACTGCAGTAAGAGCAAAAGACATACACAATGGTACGAAAAGCTCGTCTGAATTTGTTTCAAAAATAATTTCACAGGATATTGTCAGGAAGAATAATACTGTGCAGATAAAAGCAACAAGAAATCTTGAAATACCATCTTTGGTATTTGTGTAAAGGTTTTTAAAAAATTCTTTAAATTTCATATAGACACATCCTTTTTTTGTCATTTTTATTTTATAATAACATTTATATGGCAAAAATGCAATATGGAAGTTATTGCATTAAGACAAGTTTTATGATAGTATAAAATTGAATATGGCCTGTAAGGAGGTATAAAAATGAAAAGATTTTTAGCGGCTTTATTATCAGTTGCAATGACTTTATCTATGTGCAATGTAGTCTTTGCAGAGGAATTATCAGACGGAACACCCCTTGCTCCGCCAAGTGATTGGGCGCTTGCCGATGTAGAGAAGGCAGAGGCTCTTGAAATTACTGACAGCAACAAAATATATCGCTTTAGAATGCCTATTTCCCGTCAGGATTTTTGCGAACTTGTATATAGCTACTATAAAAAATATGCAGACGAGGTTATGGTAGTAAATGCGGGAAATCCGTTTTTAGATACCGAAAATCAAGACGTTATTGTGCTTTACGCACTAGGAATTATAAAGGGCAAGAGCGAAACGGAGTTTGCTCCAAATGACTTACTAACCCGTGAAGAAGCGGCAACAATTCTTCTTCGTTTGATTTCTGTTGCTCATCCTGAATGGGCGGCGACAGAGCTTTTCTATGAATTTGCTGATATAGAAGAAATTTCTGACTGGGCAATGAATTCTATACAGACCATTTGCAATATGGGAATAATGAAAGGCGTAGGTGATAACCGCTTTGCATCAAAGGATACATATACAACGGAGCAGGCTATTACAACGCTGACAAGGGTGTATACAAGTTTTTCAAAAGGAAGAAAAGAGAGCAGGTGGGAGGATATGGGCTTTGCTGATAAGGTAAATGCAAATATGCCTGTGGATAAGAACTATATGTTTTCGCCCCTTTCAATTAAAATGGCGCTTATGATGGCGGCAAACGGAGCAGAGGGCGAAACCTTAAGTGAAATCTTAAAGGTCCTCGATGTTGATGATATAGAAAGCTATAATCAAAGTGTAAGAGATATGCTTGATAAGTATTCAGAAAATGATATACTTAAACTTAATGTATCAAATTCCATCTGGATAAATGCTGACAAGACAGAACAAAGATTTTCTGAAGAATATAGAGAAAAGCTTTCAAAGTTTTATGACGCCACCGCAGACATTGTGACAAACGATGATGCAGAAAGTAAGATAAACAGTTGGGTAAATGAAAAGACAGAGGGAAAGATACCAACCATAATCACAGAGGAGAACGATGACTTCTGGGCTATGCTTGTGAATGCTGTTTACTTTAAGGCAAGATGGATGAGAGAGTTTTATAAGGGCGCAACTAATAAGGACATCTTTACATCAAGGGATAATTCACAGACAGAAATTGACTTTATGAACAAAACGGGGTGGATAGGATATTCGGATACAGATGGCGTTTCTGTTGTTGAGCTTCCGTACCTTACGCGATATGATGTGATTTCGGAAAACGGCAAATATTTAGAAACAAAATATTTGGAAGATGTAGATGTCAGTATGTACCTTATGATGTCAGAGAGTAGCTTTTTGCCTGAAGAAACCTTAGATAAGGCTGAAATAGAAACACAGTACATAAACTTATCTGTGCCTAAATTTAATATTGATTACAGCACGGGCTTAAATGATATTCTTAAAACCATTGGTATAAACAAGGCTTTTGAGAGAGATGCAGAATTTAATAATATGTTTGATAAGGGTAATGTGTGGATAGATTCTACCATTCACAAAACCTATATCAAGATTGATGAAGAGGGAACGGAGGCGGCGGCAGTAACAGCTATCGGTATGGCAGGGTCAGCGCTTCCGCCTGAACCAATTGAGGTAAAGTTTAACAAGCCTTTTACCTTTGTAATCCGTGATAACATAAACGGCGAAATCTTGTTTATGGGTGAATATGCCTTTGCAAAATAGAGGAAAGATATGAAATATGAAAAAATAAAAAAGGCGAAGTTTTTAAGCAGGCCAAACAGATTTATTGCAAATATTGAGATAGACGGAAAAGAAGAGGTTGCTCACGTTAAAAACACAGGCAGATGCAAGGAACTTTTAACAGAGGGGGCGACTGTCTATGTGTCGAAAAATGACAATAGAGAGAGAAAGACAAAGTATGACCTTGTGAAAGTCATAAAAGGGGACAGGCTTATTAATATGGACAGTCAGGCACCCAACAAAATCTTTCACGAGTGGGTAAAGAAAGGTAATCTTTTTAAAAACATAACCCTTATAAAGCCTGAAAGTAAATATAAAAATTCAAGATTTGATTTTTATATAGAGGCAGATGGGAAAAAGATTTTTGTTGAGGTAAAAGGGGTAACTTTAGAAGATAATGGAGTTGTGCGCTTTCCTGATGCACCAACGGAGCGGGGAGTAAAGCATATTAACGAATTGATTGAGGCTTTGGATGACGGCTTTGATGCGTACATTGTTTTTGTAATACAGATGAGTGATGTTTTGTATTTAGAACCAAACTACAAAACCCATAAGGAGTTTGGAGAAACCCTGAAAACAGCGAAAGAAAAAGGTGTAAAGATTATCGCAGTTGATTGTGAAGTTACTGAAGATGCCGTTAGTGCAAAAGGCTTTGTTCCAGTAAAAATATAGTTTAATATCCTTGTTTTGCTACATAAATTACTTTCAGAAAAGTAAATGGGGCACAGGTAAAAACAGGGTGAATTTTGTTGACTTTTGGAAAAGGTTGTGATATAATTCCCTTTAATATATGATATAAAACGAGAGGTGAGCCGTCATAGTAGCTTTAGAAGAAAAAATATTAAAAGAGGGTACGGTTTTACCCGGAGACATTCTTAAGGTTGACTGCTTTTTAAATCATTGCATTGATGTTCCGTTTCTTCTTGAAATGGGTAAGGAAATTGCGGATTTGTATGAAGGACAAGGGATTAATAAAATTATCACTATTGAAACTTCAGGGGTTCCTATCGCCTTTGCTGCGGCACAGTTTATGAATGTTCCTGTTGTCTTTGCAAAGAAGAATAAATCCGGCAATATATCTGATAATTTATATTCATCAAGGGTTGAGTCCTTTACAAGAAAGAATGTATATGATGCAGTTGTCAGCAAAGATTTTTTAAATAAAGGCGACAAGGTATTGGTCATAGATGATTTTCTTGCAAAAGGAAACGCATTAAATGGTCTTATTGATATTATAAATCAGGCAGAGGCAGAGCTTGCAGGCTGTGCCATTGCAATAGAAAAAGGATTTCAGGGCGGCGGAGACGAGTTAAGAGCAAAAGGAATAAGAGTTGATTCTTTGGCTATAGTTGACTCAATGACAGATACGTCGCTGACCTTCAGAAAAATAAATATGCAAAAAAAATAAAATTTAAATATTTTAATTTGCCTAAAAGGCATGGAGGGTAAAAATGAAAAAATTAGTATCAATGATCCTCGTTATCGTAATGCTTGCATCATTATGCGTGCTCGCAGGTTGCGGTAACAAAGCTGAAAACACAGAAGTAGCATCAGACTTCAAGATTGGTTTTATCTTCTTGCATGATGAAAACTCAACATATGACAAGAACTTTCTTGATGGTGCAGAAGAAGCTGTAAAGGCACTCGGCCTTAAGGCTGATCAGGTTATCTACAAGACTAATATTCCTGAAGGTAATGAATGTTACGAAGCAGCAGCAGACCTCGCTGACCAGGGTTGTGATGTAGTATTTGCAAACAGCTTCGGTCACGAACCATTTATCTTAAAGGCTGCTAAGGAATTCCCTGAAGTTGAATTCTGTCATGCTACAGGTACAACAGCTCACACAGAAAACGTTCCTAACTTCCACAATGCATTTGCATCTATCTACGAAGGCAGATATCTTGCAGGTATTGCTGCAGGTATGAAGCTTAACGAAATGATCGAAGCAGGCAAGATCACAGCTGATCAGGCTAAGATGGGTTACGTTGGTGCTTACACATATGCAGAAGTTATTTCAGGTTACACATCATTCTACCTCGGTGCAAAGTCAGTTTGCCCAAGTGTAACTATGGAAGTTCAGTTTACAGGCAGCTGGTATGACGAAGCTCTTGAAAAGGAAGCTGCTACAAAGCTCCTTAGCAACAACTGTGTACTCATCAGTCAGCATGCTGACTCTATGGGTGCTCCTACAGCTTGTGAAAATGCAGGCGTTCCTAACGTTTCTTACAACGGTAGCACACAGACAGCTTGTCCAAACACATTCATCGTTTCTTCAAGAATCGACTGGGCTCCATACTTTAAGTACATCATTGAAACTGACTTAAAGGGTGAAAAGATTGCAGTTGACTGGTGCGAAGGCTTTGAAATCGGTTCTGTAAAGCTCACAGATATCAACGAAGCAGTTGCAGCAAAGGGCACAAAGGAAGCTTTAGAAGCTGCAAAGGCTAAGCTTATCGCAGGTGAAGTTAACGTATTTGATGTTAACACATTCACAGTTGAAGGCAAGAAGCTTGATTCTTACAAGGCAGACGTTGATACAGATGCTGCATACGAAAAGGATACAGAAGTTATCGCTGATGGTTACTTCCACGAATCAGAATATCGTTCAGCTCCTTACTTCGATCTTCAGATTGATGGTATCACATTGTTAAACAGCAAAATGTAATTGCTTTTATAGTATAGGGCGGGGAAATCTCCGCCCTATATTTGAATTTTAACCTTGTGTTTTTTAATAAACAAAATGAGTGGGTTTATTAAAAAGCATAAGAGATTTTTTAAAATGGGGATTATTTTATGGAACAGAAGATAGCTCTTGAACTTAAAAATATAACAAAGACATTTGGCAGTGTTGTTGCTAACAAAAATATTTCTCTTCAGGTGCGCAAAGGAGAAATCTTATCTGTTTTGGGTGAAAACGGAAGCGGTAAGACAACTCTTATGAATATGGTGTCAGGTATCTACTATCCTGACAGCGGTCAGATTTTTGCAGACGGAAAAGAGGTTACAATCGCGTCACCAAAGGATGCTTTTGAAAACAAGATAGGTATGATACATCAGCATTTCAAACTTGTTGATGTATTCAGTGCTGCTGAAAATATTATTTTAGGCCTTGAAGACGAAAAGGGTTTTGATATGCCTAAATATATCGAAAAGATTAATGAAATAACAACGCAGTACGGGTTTGAACTTGACCCATATAAGAAGATTTACGAGATGTCTGTATCAGAAAAGCAGACAGTAGAGATTATAAAGGTTTTGTTCAGAGGCGCAGACATCCTTATTCTTGATGAACCGACAGCTGTTCTTACTCCACAGGAGACGGTCAAGCTCTTTAAGGTTTTAAGAAATATGCGCGAAGACGGAAAGGCTATTATAATTATCACTCATAAACTCCACGAGGTGCTTTCTCTTTCTGACAACGTAGCTGTTCTTCGTAAGGGTGAATATATCGGTACGGTAAAAACATCAGAGACAAACGAAGCAGAACTTACTGAAATGATGGTAGGTAAAAAGATTTCCTTAAATATTGAGAGAAGTGAAGTCAAAGACAGCGAAGACAGACTTATTGTTGAAAACATAAACTGCATAAGTCGCGATGGAATAAAGCTTTTAGACAATGTGTCGTTTACAGTTAAATCAGGAGAGATTTTAGGTATTGCAGGTATAGCGGGAAGCGGACAGAGAGAGCTTTTAGAAGCGATTGCAGGTCTTCAGAATCTTGAAAATGGAGATATCTATTATAATAATCCTCAGACGGAACAAAAAGAAAATCTTCGTGATAAAACACCTCTTGAAATAAGGCAAATGGGCGTAAGACTTGCTTTTGTGCCTGAAGACAGATTAGGCATGGGATTAGTCGGCAATATGGATATTGTTGACAATATGATGCTCAGAAGCTACAAAAAAGGTAAGTCCGCATTCTTGCAGAGAAAGGAGCCAAAGAGTTTAGCTGAAAATATAATCGAAAGATTTGAGGTTGCAACACCCACCGTCAGTACACCGGTAAGAAAGTTGTCAGGCGGAAACGTTCAAAAGGTTTTGGTAGGAAGAGAAATTTCTTCTGCTCCTACTGTTTTGATGGCGGCATATCCTGTGAGAGGTCTTGATATTAACTCTTCATATACTATATATAACATTTTAAACGAACAGAAGCAAAAGGGAGTTGCGGTAATCTTTGTTGGTGAGGATTTAGACGTTCTTATAGAACTGTGCGACAGAATTATGGTTATTGGTTCGGGTAAGGTTACAGGTATTGTTGACGGTAGAAGCACCACAAAGGAAGAAATAGGAATACTTATGACAAAGGCAGATGAGTCATATGAAGGGGGTAACGATAATGAAAAAACTGAATAACTTTTTCGTAACCACTTTTTGTGGCATCAACAGTCATATTATAAAGCGTGATGATATTGTATGGTGGAAGGCATGGGGAATAAGAGTTTTATCTGTTGTCTTTGCTTTGATAGTCAGTGGTATTGTTACTGTTTCTTTAACTGACTTAAACCCTATTGAAATGTATATCACTATGATAGACGGGGCAGTTGGCTCTTCAAGACTTGTATGGAACCTTATCCAGAACACCGCGATTTTGCTTTGTGTATCTTTGGCGGTTACGCCTGCTTTTAAGATGAAGTTCTGGAACATCGGTGCAGAGGGTCAGGTCTTGATAGGTGGACTTGCTACTGCTGCATGTATGATTTTCCTGGGGGAAAAGATACCATCATATCTTTTGATACCGATTTCATTTATTTCAAGCATTATTGCAGGTGCTGTTTGGGGTGTTGTTCCTGCATATTTTAAGACAAGATTTAACTCAAACGAAACTCTCTTTACCCTTATGATGAACTATGTTGCAATTCAGATTGTTGCATACTTTACACTTGAGTGGTCAATGCCAAAGGGTTCAGGTACGCCAAGAACGTTGGAATATGGTCAGTTGCCGGTGCTTTTCGGACAGAAGTATCTGATAAACATCCTTATAGTTGCAGTTCTTACGGTTCTTGCATATGTGTACTTAAAGTACAGCAAGCAGGGATATGAAATATCTGTAGTAGGTGAAAGTGAAAACACTGCCAAGTATATTGGTATTAACGTTAAAAAGGTAGTCCTTCGAACAATGCTTATTTCAGGTGCTGTCTGTGGTATAGCAGGATTTTTGCTTGTTGCAGGAACAGACCATTCTTTAAAGAGTGATACAGCGGGAGGCAGAGGCTTTACTGCTATTATGGTATCCTGGCTTGCAAAGTTCAATCCTGTGTTTATGGTTCTTACATCATTGCTGATTGTATTTTTGCAAAAGGGCGCGTCGAAAATTTCAGAGGTGTACAGACTTAACTCGTCTTTTTCTGATATAATTACAGGAATAATTATATTCTTTATTATCGGATCAGAGTTCTTTATAAACTATAAGATAAAGTTTAACAAAAAGGAGGAGAATGTATGATAACAACAATTATTCAGCGTGCAGTTATGCAGGGCACTCCTTTGCTTTTGGGGTCAACAGGTGAAATCCTTACAGAAAAATCAGGTCATTTGAATCTGGGTATTCCCGGTATTATGTATGTGGGTGCAATAAGCGGTGTTGCAGGTGCTTTTATGTATGAGCAAAGTGTTGCGGCAATAAATCCGTTCCTTGCGGTTATTATTCCATTGATTTGCTCATTGCTTGGTTCAACACTTATGGGACTTATCTACTGCTTTTTAACAGTTACACTCCGTGCAAATCAGAATGTTACAGGTCTTGCCCTTACCACCTTTGGTATAGGTATAGGTAACTTTTTCGGTGGTTCACTTATCAAGCTTGTTGATTCAGATGTGCCATCTATTGCCCTTTCAAATACAAGTGTGGCATTTAAGACACAGCTTCCTTTTGCGGATAAGCTTGGTTGGTTTGGTGATATATTTTTATCCTATGGATTTTTGGTATATCTTGCAATAATCATTGCCCTTGTTTCTTCATACGTTTTAAATAAGACACGCGTAGGCCTTCATTTAAGGGCTGTTGGTGAAAACCCGGGAACTGCAGATGCTGCAGGTATAAATGTTACAAAGTATAAGTATGTGTCAACCTGTATAGGCAGTGCAATTGCAGGTCTTGGTGGTCTTTATTATGTAATGGATTATGCCAATGGCGTATGGTCAAACAACGGATTTGGTGACAGAGGATGGTTGTCTATTGCCCTTGTTATATTCTCGGTATGGCGCCCGTCACTTAGTATATTAGGCTCAATTTTGTTTGGTTTCTTATATGTAATACCAACTTATATTCCTGATATAAGTGTCAGCGCAAAGAAGCTTTTTGAAATGCTTCCTTATGTTGTTACCATTATAGTTCTGGTTATAACAAGTATGAGAAACAAGAAAGAAAATCAGCCACCGGCGGCTCTTGGTCTGCCATATTTCCGAGAGGAAAGGTAATAAGCAAATATCCCGGGATTTTTATTCCGGGATAATCTGTTATTAAAGTGATAATTTTAAAACATAGAAAAAACGGTTCAAAACCGTTCTGCATAATAAAAGGTGATATAAATGATAGATGAAAAGATAAAGAGAATAAACGAACTTGCTAAAAAGGCAAGAGAAGAGGGTCTGACAGAAACTGAAAAGGCAGAACAGAAGAAGTTAAGAGAAGAATATGTCGCAGGCTTTCGTGCATCTTTAACCGGTGTTTTGTCAAACACATATATACAGACCCCTGATGGTAAAAAGGTTAAGGTAGAAAAAAAGAAGTAGAGGAATAGTATGAAAACAGCGGCTATAATATGCGAATATAATCCCTTTCATAACGGGCATAAGTATCAGATAGATATGGCGAGAGAGCTTACAGGCTGTGATGCAGTTGTAGGTCTTATGAGTGGTAACTACGTCCAAAGGGGAGAATTTTCAGTATTTCCAAAAGAGATAAGAGCCAAGGCATGTCTTGGAAACGGTATTGACCTTGTTCTTGAAAATCCTGCATATCTCACTTTGCGTTCAGCAGAGGGGTATGCTTTTTCTGCTGTGAATATTTTAAACTCTATGGGTAATGTTGATTACCTTGTATTCGGCGGAGAAAGCGACGATATAGATGGTCTTTTAAAGATAGCACACTTTCTCTGTGATGAGTCTGAAGAATTTAAGTCTTATATAGGAAAGGAATTGGAAAATGGGGTATCCTTTCCTGTAGCGAGAGAAAAGGCAACAGAAAAGGTGTTGGGCAAAGATTTATCCAAGCTTTTAAGTACGCCAAACAATCTTTTGGGGATAGAATATCTGAAAGCGCTTATAAAACTGAATTCCGATATCAAGCCTGTTGTGATTAAGAGAAAGGGAGCAGACCACAATGCAGACACACCTGTTGGGGATATTGCATCTGCCACAAACATCCGTGGGAACTTATGTAACGGAGCGGGCGTAGAAACGTTGGTTCCGCAGAATGTAATTGAATTATATCAAAAGCCTTTTGTGTATGATGAGGTTGACTTGGCAATCTTGTCTGCTATAGCTCTTATGTCGGTTGAGGAGATAAAAAAACTTCCTGATATATCAGAGGGACTTGAAAATAAGATAAAGACGGAAGCTTTATCCGTAGAAACATTGGAAGATTTAATCGCAAAGGTCAAGTCAAAGAGATATGCATATAGCAGAATTAAAAGGGCGCTCCTTTGCGGATATTTAGGAATAGATAAAGATGAAATCATAAAACAGGCAGAATATATAAAAATACTTGATTTTAACGAAGCTGGTCAAAAGGTGTTAAATTCTGCTAAAAAAACAGCAACACTTCCTTTGTGCAAAAACGCGTCACCGATTTTAAAAAGCCAAAGTGCAATGGAACAATGGAAAAAGGAATTGTATCGCGATAAAGTCTATCAGCTGTTTTTCAAGGGACTGTAAAAGGTGAGAAAAATGAAAAGGAAGATTATTAACTGTATAATTGTTATAGGGACAATCCTTTTTGCCTTTGGGTTTTATGCTGAATTTTTTAAAGCGGGATTGCCGATTCAAGATCCAACGCCTGAAATAACAAGAGAGTGGATGTTTTATCATAGACTCGGAGATGTGATTATGCCGTTGGGAGTTACTTTTGTTATAATAGGCACTGTCTTTAAAATATTCATTAAATTAAAAAAGAAATAACTTTTGTCCTGACTTGATATGAGGGTAAAAGAGTGTCGAAATTTGGTGAAAATAAAAAA
>JAZLCI010000055.1:0-5625 GCA_045614085.1 Clostridia bacterium | reverse complement strand
CTTCAGATAAAGCTTGCAGGTCTTTCAAAAGTCCTTACTTATCTCGTTATCGGCATCTGTGTTGTTATTTTCGGTGTACAGTTGATTCGTGATGGTATTGGATTTGAGCCTATCTTAAACTCATTTATGATAGCTATTTCTTTAGCTGTTGCCGCAATCCCTGAAGGACTTGCCACAGTTGTTACAATAGTTTTATCTATCGGTGTTACAAATATGTCAAAGCGTAATGCCATCATCCGCAAGCTTACCGCTGTTGAGACTCTTGGTTGCACACAGATTATATGTTCTGACAAAACAGGTACACTTACCCAGAACAAAATGACAGTAGTTGACCACTACGGAGATGACGAAACTCTTCTTGCAAATGCAATGTCACTTTGTTCAGATGCAGAGTTTGATACAGAAGCAGGAACAGCTATTGGTGAGCCTACAGAATGTGCCCTTGTAAACTATGCTGAAACACTTAATGTTTCCAAAAATACACAGAAAGACATTTTTGTCAGAATAGGTGAAGCACCTTTTGATTCAGGCAGAAAAATGATGTCAACTGTTCACAAAATGGCTAACGGTTCTATTGTTCAGTTCACAAAGGGAGCACCTGATGAGCTTTTAAAAAGATGTACAAAAGCACTTGTTGACGGCAACGTTGTGGAAATGACCGAGGAAATCCGTGCTGACATCCTTAAAGCAAACAAAGGAATGGCAGACCGTGCCCTCCGCGTTCTTGCGGCGGCAAAAAAAGATTTATCTGCTGAACCTTCTGTATATTCCCCTGAAAGTCTTGAATGTGATCTTTGCTTCATAGGTCTTGTTGGTATGATAGACCCTGTCCGTCCTGAAGTTAAGCCTGCAATTGACGAATGTCGCAGTGCAGGTATCCGCCCGATAATGATTACAGGTGACCACAAAGACACAGCAATTGCCATTGCAATGCAGCTTGGCATTATCACAGACACAACACAGGCGATTACAGGTGCAGAGCTTGACGAAATTTCAGACGAAGAGTTTGAAACAGCAGTAGAAAAATATTCAGTTTATGCACGTGTTCAGCCTGAACACAAGACAAGAATTGTAAACGCATGGCGAAAGAAAGGCATGGTTACCGCTATGACAGGTGACGGTGTTAACGATGCTCCTTCTATTAAAAATGCAGACATTGGTGTTGGTATGGGTATCACAGGTACAGATGTTACCAAAAACGTTGCTGATATGATTCTTGCTGATGACAACTTTGCAACAATTGTATCCGCTGTTGGTGAGGGTCGTAGAATATATGACAATATCAGAAAGGCAATTCAGTTCTTACTTGCTTCAAATCTTTCAGAAGTGCTGACAATCTTCTTTGCCACCCTCTTTGGATTTACTATATTTGCCCCTGTTCATTTGCTTTGGATAAACCTTATTACAGACTGCTTCCCTGCTCTTGCACTTGGTATGGAAAAGCCAGAAGCAACTATTATGAAGCGTAAGCCTCGCGATAGTAAGGAAGGCATATTCGCAGGTGGTCTTGGCTTTGCAGTTGCATATCAGGGTGTACTTGTTACAGTTATCACAATGGTTTCATATATTATTGGAAGATACTGGCTTGCAGACCTTCATCATGCTGATGCTATCAAAGCAGGAACATATTCTGCTGAAATGCTCGGCACATCTATGGCGTTCCTTACTCTCTCCCTCTGTGAAATATGCCACGCATTTAACATGAGATCTCTCCAGGGTTCAATCTTTAAGATGAAGGGTCAGAATTTATGGTTATGGGGAGCAGGTATTTTATCCCTTATCCTTACAACTGTTGTTATTGAAGTGGATTTCCTTGCAAATGCATTTGAGCTTGCTCACCTTGACTTAATGGAATACGGAATTGCTCTTGGTCTTGCTATTCTCATTATTCCTATAGTAGAAATATTTAAGATTATACACAGAGCTATAGATAACAAAAAATAATTTATAGTATTATAAAAATTAAAAGATGCGGAGCAAATGTTCCGCATCTTTTTTATTTACAATCTTCCGCCTTCTTTATAAGTATATGGTCTGTTGTTTGCTCCCCATATATAAATTTCATAGCTTCTTGCATTATAAGGTATCTCAACCTTGTTGCCTTCCTTTACTACAAAAAGCATATCGTTTACATCATAGAATGCCACATAACATTTTGTTCCTACTGGTACATTGTTAATCCTTATATACTTTCCCGCAAGGTTATAGTCAATCCTAACTGATGAATCCCCATTGATAGAATTTACTTCGTGCTCTGAGCACATTAAAGTCTCAAACCCCTCAGGTCTATCTCCCTCTAAGTAAATCTTTTTAATATTGCTAAGGTGCCAGAAGGCTCTATCCCCCACGTTTTTGACAGTTGCAGGAATTGTTATTTTCTCTATTTCATTGCAAAAGCTAAAGGCAAACTCCCCGATTTCTGTAACAGTGTCAGGAATTTCAACAGTAGATTTACCAACAGGCACACTTAAAAGCTTTGTCATATCCTTGCTGTAAAGGACCCCATCTACCGATGTATAATATGGGTTAGCTTCATCTACCACATAATTTTTGTTCAGGCGATTGAGTCGTGGGTCAATCCAAGTGATATACTCATTTATATTTAATATATCCTCTGTATCAATTTCAATGATGTCATTTCCGCAACCATAGTATAGCCTTGTTATGCCTTCCGGTGTATCTGTTACCTTTTTATCATTATAATATATATAGGCGCCATCCTCAAAACCATACATATTTTTATAAGTCATTTTTGTACCACCGCCTGCCTGCGAGGACACACCCTTATAAACAACATTATCTCCAAGAACAATGTCTGAATAGCTTGGAAGAGAATTATATCCTGCCACAACATTATTTCCAAGTTCTAATGTTCCTGTTCGCACATTTAAAAAGGCAAAGTTTTCAATCACAATATCATCAGGAATTATAATTTTTGAAAATTGCGGGATAGAAAAGTATCCCGACATATGAAAGGCTATAGACTTAACCTTTACCCCATCTATTTCTTCGGGAATAACCAGATCCGGCTTTGGCTTGGTATAATACATGCCATCCTCACCCTTGTAACAATAGTCACTTGGAAGATTTGTATCAAAGGCATAAATCTTACCATTGGTTTTGTCAAAATACACATCGTGATGTATCTCAAAACTTCTGCCCGCTATTGGGTCAGGGGCATAATATGGTTCAATCAACTGATACTTTTTAACTGTATCAGGCATATCATTTGGATTTAAACTGAATTTTTCACCATTGACAATTAAATTTGTATCAGAAAATTCAGGAAAATCTTCCTCCTTCCAATGATATCCGGCAGCAATAAACTGATCTCTTCCATAAAGATAAAGAGAAAGATAATCCACATCGGGTGGATAAAGAGATGAATACGCTACACTCTGAGGCTCTAACAAATACCACTTACCGTCACACTTTACGCCATTCCACGCGTGACCTTCAACAGCCCAATCCACCTTTCCTGTCACATATATTGCTTCAATGCCATATAGATCACATAAATCATAGAACAATGTTGCAAACTGAGTACATATACCAAAGCCTTCACTAACGGCAGTTAGTCTGCGATTATCTACTTCAAAAAAAGAACCTGACTTAATACTATCTGTATGTGCAACCATAATTCTACCAACAGTTGCAGCGATTATTCTTATCTTATCAATATCTGACATATCATCTTCTATCGGCAGAACTACACTATTTTTTAATATTCTAAAATATCTTTCTTCATCTTCATCATCAAAGCTATTATCTTTTTTAGATGCTCCGATGCCTACATAAAAGAGCCACCACGAAGAAATCATATTTCTGTCATAATCAAAATCCTGTATGTATGAAGTTATATCCTCACCATATTTTTCTTTTACTTCATCGGTGATTTTATTAAGGTTATAATTAAAACCATCATAACTATCATAATAATCATCTTTTGAAAAGTAGGTTTCGTCTATGCGATATGCCTTTTCATAGGTTGGATATTTCTTTGCATATAAAACTGCATTATATACATCTTCTGCATTTTTTAAAACAGGAATATAATTATTTTTAGATGAATTCCAATTTAGAGTAATTCGTATATCGCCGCCATCTGCTCTGCAACTTGGTGTACTCCAACACTTATCAGCATTTTCTGTAAAAAATTCTTCAATAATCGATGTCATTTCAGGAACGAGGCTCTCAGGCGCCTTAATATTCACATAGGATTTGCATGCCATCTTTGTAAGCTCTAAAAGTCGATAAAGCTCCTGTATGGTGCTTACCCTAAACCATCCATTAGTAAATATAAATGTGTATGTTGGCTCATATGGCACCTGATGATAATTAGTTTTTAGTGTATATAAAAGCTCAGCAGAATTTTCTACACATTCTTCTTGATGGGCAAATGTAGCTATTGGTTGTATCATAATCATTATCAATAGCAGTATCGAAATAAATTTTTTCATTTTATATCCCCAATCGTTAAAAATTATATAAACGCGTTAATTATATCATTATTTTCCTCAAAAATCAAGGATATTAAAAGGTGGCAATTCCACCCTTTAATATCCTATTTCTTTCACCAAACTCTTTAGTGTATCGGCACTATTTTTAAGACCTTTTAACTCATCGTCCGAAAAGCCGATTTCCAGAATCTTTTCTGCTCCATCAGAGCCTACAATTGTTGGAACGGATAGACAGATATCATTTATACCATATTCACCGTCTAATAAGCTTGAAACAGTCAAAATTGAGTTTTCATCACCGATTATCGCCTCGGTTATTCTCTTTACCGCAAGACCTATTGCATAATAGGTAGAACCCTTTCTTTTGATAATCTCATAGGCGGCATTTTTGGTCTTATCATAAAACTCTTTCTTAAGCTCTTCTACCGGAATATTCTTATCTGAAAATCCACAGAACTCCTCAACACCCATACCCGCTATACTTGTCACGCTCCATGCGGCAACCTCTGAATCACCATGTTCACCTATAACATAGGTATGGATGTTTCTCTTATCAATATTTGCATATTCACCAAGGAGAAACTTAAGTCTGGAAGTATCTAAAACCGTTCCCGAACCTATTACGTTTTTCTTTGAAAACCCTGATATCTTACAGGTTATATATGTCAGAATATCTACAGGGTTTGTAACCACCATCAATATTGTATCATCGTGGCAATACTTTAAAATATTGTTGATTATATCTTCAAAAACTAAAGCATTACGTTTTAAAAGGTCTGTTCGCTTTTCACCCTCGCGCTGGTTTACCCCTGCAGTGATAATAATCATATCACTGCCCTTTATGGCAGAATAATCACCTGACGTTACCTTAACAGGGCTTACAAAGCTAACCCCATGGCTCATATCTATGGCATCACCCTCTGCTTTGTCTTTGTTAATATCAAGAAGAACGATTTCCGACACAAGCCCACTCATCATAAGTGTATAGGCAACCGTTGCTCCTACATTACCCGCTCCCACTACTGCTACTTTTCCTTTAAACATATACGATTCTCCTTTGACATATATGTTTATAAAGGGTGGATTTGATGTTTTATTCAAAACATCAAATCCACTGTTCTTCCTTTAAACATATATAAAAATCCTTTTTTATATATGTTTTCTT
>JAZLCI010000054.1:0-4201 GCA_045614085.1 Clostridia bacterium | reverse complement strand
GACATGTCGCCTATAGTAATTTCTTTTTTGTTTTTATTATACTTATAGATAACACTTCCGTTTGTAGGGATAAGCCTTATTCTTCTTCCGTCACTGTATGCTGATACTAAAAGCTTATCAGCAAATCTTTCCTTTACAACTGCGCATGTCGCATACAATTCGCTGAAGTAGTTTTCGTCAGTTATTGCGCCATAATCTCTTAAGTTGTTTTCATACAGCACTTCATTTTCAAAAAGCTCTTTTGTCAAATACATCTTAAAGCTTTTACAGTGGCTTTCTTCATCTGAATAATACTGAATAACTTCACCAGGATGGAATGGATTGTTTCCGTCTTTGGTATCGCGCACCTCATAGCTTGGAATCCAATCCCAAGTCATATCCTCTCCGCCAAAGTTGTCAAAGTAAACTTCTCTTTCCTCGCCTTTTATATAAACATATAGCTTTAAGCACCTATCTCCGTCTTTGTTGGTTATAACAGAAGACTTTCTGATAATCGCAATATTGTCATATGCTTCAACATACCTTTGACTGCTGCCTTCCATATTCAAAACAACTGCCCCCGCCTTATATTCACCTGACATATCATATATATCAACAGAATATTCTTTGTCTGTTAAAAAGATACCTCTGTCTGCCACCTTATACTTTTTTATATCGTCTTTATCTTCAGGGATAACAAAAACAGGTGTGCTTACCCCTAACTGATATACAGAACCAAAGGCACTTATGTTTCCACCATAATATTTACCGTTTTCATTTCGGTAATTTAATGAAAAGTCATCTTTCCCAACGCTACCTAAACTTTCTGTTGCGGTGTCTATGGCTTTAAGCTTTCCATCCTTTTCCCTTTTCACCCTGATAAGCTGTGGTGACATTCTTTCTATACTATCTGTTGCCTTTTTATCTCCGTTTAAGGCTGTGGAATCATCTGCATA
Source organism: Clostridia bacterium (assembly GCA_045614085.1). Lineage (GTDB taxonomy): Bacteria > Bacillota > Clostridia > Monoglobales > Monoglobaceae > UMGS1820. The sequence continues at coordinate 3,266 of JAZLCI010000054.1, read as the reverse complement.
AGCTTCTTCTATTCCGCCTTGTCTGTTAACAAGTCTGACTTTAATTTTATCTGTATAAACATCTGCCTCGCCCACGTTTAAAAGGTATGCATACTCAAAAACAGAATCGCTTTCTGATGCAAAGATATTTTCGTTTATATCAGTATAGATTACGGCTCTGCTTCCGACTTTTAACTCACCACCAAGTGATGCATAATTATGAGAAAGCTTATATTCTCTTCCTCCTACTGTCACATACTCGTTGTCTTTATATGTAACATCACCCGATACCATATTATTTTCAATGATTACCTCAATATTATCTCCGCTTTCGCTCTTTAAAAGGTGAATAACATCATTTTTCCTTATATTTGCGTCTTTATAACTGACTTCCTCGCCATAAAGCAAGACCTTAATATTCTCTGCCTTTTCGCATCCGATTTTTAATGTATCAGAATTTTTAAGGGTTATAACATCTGTTAAAGAAAAATCCCCTGCTGAAACGTAGCTTTCATAACTATTAATCAATATCGTATCTTCGACAACGATAAAGTAACCTGAAATCCCCGATAAGTCAGGATTCAAACCAAGCCTTGTCTTATACTCTCCGTTTTCAACAATTCTTGTATCATTTGATACTTTTACAGTTTTTTCTGCATCTCCATCATAGTAGAAAAGTTCATCACCCTCAACATCTATAAAATCATCTGCTGAAAAGCGAATTACATCACTTAATCCCTCTGCATAGATAAGCTTGTCTTCCTTTACATAGGCATTAACATTCATACCAAGAAGTTCAGATATATCTGTGTCAGTATAAAATTCTTCTCCGTTTACAACCGCAATATTGTTCCTTCTGAATATTCCCTCTGTTATACCCTTTCCGTTGGCTGATGACAAAATACCCTCTATTTTGTTTATATCAAAGTAAACATCAAGTATAGTCTTATCCGATTTTTCAAAATCTCCATTACTTCCGAAAGATGTCTGATATATAAGCTCTGCTGATAAAGCATTATCTATCATAACAGCCATATCACCACGGGTAAGTGGCGCATCCTTATCACTCTGGCTTATACCATCGGATAACTTAAGCCTGTTTGCAACAAGCTGATATCCTGCAGGATAGCCACCCTGACTTTCTGCATATACACTATACCCAAGTGACACAACAAGCATCTTTTCCGCCTCTCCGTATGTCACAGTATCTTCAGGGTTAAAACTTCCGTTTTCATCACCGTTTACAATGCCTAATCTGTAAAGAGCCGCAACAGGTGCCGCCGCCCAGTAGTCAGAAGCTACATCGTTAAATATAACCTCCGCCCTGCCACTTGTTGGCAGGTCTAAAATCCCTGCGTTGAGTTTAGCAAACTCTGCTCTTGTAACAAAATTTTCAGGACGAAATTCTGATTCGTTATATCCGTTGACAAATCCTAGGGTATACAACTTCTTAACAGATGCCTCGCAAGGCAAATCTTCACAGTCACCAAATCCGCCCTTTGTGGTCTTTACCTTAAAATCAACTGCCGAAATCATTGGCGACCAATCATATTCACTCTTGTCGCTATATATAACTTTTACATACTTTCCGTCTATATCCTTAATGGAATATTCAACAGGTATCCATTTCCAGTTTTCAACGTTTCTTATCTTCATAGATGGTCTTATCTCTTCCCAGGTTTCTCCGTCAGCAGATGTCATAAACTCAAAGTGTGGGATATTATCTGTGTATCTGAAGTATGTATAAAACACAGGGTATTTGTTATCCTCTACCTCATAGACGAGCCATTCTTTTGTATTTGAAGAACGACGAAACATCGTATAATCGGTATCATATGCATAGTAGTCCTCTTCAGGAACAGTATAAGCAAAAATGTTTTCGCTATACTCCTTTGCCTTCTGAAAATCTACACAGTCATCATAAATGGCAGGGCTTTCTGTCACTTCCCCCTCTGCAAATACCACTCCCGTAAAAGCGATACATATTATAATATATAGAGCTATAATACTTTTAAATTTCATATTTAAAACCCCTTTCAAAGCCACCCTTAACTGATGAAGTATACTTTTTTCTACTTTTTATTCGGGATGTCGAGGACGCCATCCCCTACAGCGTTCCTTTAACACTTTTCTCTTGAACTCACAGGAATGTTAGATTTTCCTGCCCGATATGTAAATATTTATTATCGGCAAACTAATGTTTTAAATTTTATAGACTTGACACGAGTAGAATTTATTCCCATCCACACTCTTCTTTTATAAATTCCGGAAATGAACTATCAATGTAATCCAAGTCAGAATTAAAATAATACACAATAGCTATTTCATGTTTTTCATCAGAAGTACCAATGAAAACTATATCGTGAGGGTAAGATTGCAATCCATACTCCCTAGATGAAAGCACCTTAAAAGAATATGTGTCCATCTCAAAATTTGGTTCATTACTGCATCCGTCTCCGTAATAATCAACCAAATTTTCCGTCTCATATACATAGTTTTTTAAAAAAACTTCTTTTTCTTTTTGATAATTCTCTGCATCATAAGACACCTTCAAGATATACGCATTCGAAAAAAACATGAGCATATTTTTTCGATAATATTTAAATTCTATATTGTTATATTTACCTAACTCATCTATTTTCGGCACTCTTCTATACTCTGTTAATTCTATATATCTATTTATATTATTGCTTGACCAACTGCCGATAAAAAAGTGGTGAACAATAAAAATCGCACTACATAAGACTAATAAGACTCCCACTACAGAAATGGCTTTAAAAATTTTCTTTTTCATTTTTTCATACCTTTCAACATCATTCACCACTATTCGACACAATTCGACGTTTATCAAGTCTGGATAAAAACTTTACTCCTTATACCTCAAGACATAGGCAAGGTCGATTATGTTTATCTTTCCGTCTTTGTTTATGTCGCATAGTCTGTTGCTTTTCTCTGCTGTCTTTCCATAATTGTCGATTATAAGCTTTGCATCATCTTCTGTCAGCTTATTATCTTCGTTTGCATCACCTATAAGGCTTGGAACAAGAGTTAATATAATCTCTTTTGAAAGTTCATATTCTTCACAGATAGCGGATACAATAATTTCTGTTCCTTCTGTCATATCAGCAAAAATCTCGATTTTATTATCTTCATCAATGGCAATTCTTTCATCCGAAGATGTAACTGAAAGTTCAATATCTGCGTCAACCTCTAATCCTATCTGATCTATAACCTTTGCGGATACATCATACTTTTTACTGTCATACTGTGGGATTTGAAGGTTTGTG
>JAZLCI010000053.1:0-10528 GCA_045614085.1 Clostridia bacterium | reverse complement strand
CTCTGTCCAAAGATAGCAGTGCCAACTCTGACAAAGGTTGCGCCTGCAGCAATAGCCGCATCGTAATCATGGCTCATCCCCATAGATAACTCTTCCATGGTAACATTTTTAATCTTCTCTTTCTCTATCTCATTTGAAAGAGTTTTAAGCTTGTCAAAAACTGCTTTATTTTCTTCATAGGTATAGCCATTTACGGATATAGTCATAAGTCCTTTTATGCGGATATTGTCTAAAAGACTAATCTCTTTACACAAGGCAATAGCATCATCATAGCTAACTCCTGACTTTGTTTCCTCTCCGGTGACATTAACCTGAACCAAAATATCCTGAACCTTATCTATCATAGCAGCTCTTTTATTTATCTCTTTGGCAAGGTCAATATTATCAACAGAATGAATAAGACATACCTTGTCAATAATCATTTTAACCTTATTCTTCTGAAGATGACCTATCATATGAAAGTTTATATCTTTACCCTGACTCTTTGGAAACTTTTCAACAATTTCCTGCGGTCTGTTTTCGCCAAAGTCTTTCATACCAAAAGCATACGCTTCATCTATCATCTCGTAAGGCTTCGTCTTACTGACAGCAATAAGTTTTATATCCTCATATTTTCTGCCTGACTTTTCAGCCGCAATTTTTATATCATTTAAAACAGATTTAATATTTTCAGCAATACTCAAAACAGTCATCCTTCCAATATTATCTTACAAGCTCATTATTCTTTATATTCTTTCCACTGACTATTACTTCATCATATATGCGAAGCTTAGTACCTCCAAGTTCAGGTTCTGCAGCAGAAACAATTGTCCAGTCATCATTTCTGTATCTGACGTTAACAGGAACAAACTGAGCCTTATCGAGTCTGATAACGTACACCCCTGTCACTCCGTCAAGCACGTGAATACTTTTTGAAGGAAGCTTTATTCCCTCTGCCTTTTTAAGAATTATATCTGCCCCTATGTGGCTTGTTGAATATATTCCCTCAACGTGTTTATTTGTGGATATTACAACTGTTTTCTTTCCGCCCTCTGCATCAGAAATACGAACAATTCTGCCTGCAACAGAATTTTGTGCCAGGTCATAGAACTCAATTTCTACATTCTGTCCAACCTTCACATTCTCAAGATGCTTTTCGTCAACGTTTGTAGCATACGACCAGTTGTAGTTATTAACTATTTTACACAAAGGCTGACCCGCAACAATCTCACCTTGTTCTGATGGTTCAATCTTATCAAGCTCTTCTATATATGATGGCGTTGCTGTATTTGCATTAGCATATGCAAGTTTTTCTTCAAATCCATCTATTCTCGCACTGAATACACCTGCTTTTGTCGCCTTTATTTCCAGACCTCCGCCTGCCTGAATTAAAAGATTATAAAGTTCATCCTGTAATTCTGCTAAAGATTTATTTCTGTCACCCTGGTTGTCTGCTCTGTTTAAAGCATTGTTTAAATCCTCTTTTTTATCTCTGGCAATACTTAAATCTCTGTCACTGCGGCGATCTGATAAGTTTCTTACCCTCTGTGATGTAGCCCCTGATGATGAATACCCATCATCTACATATGTTGACTCTGTTACCTCACCGCTTTTAACACGAAGAAGTCTGTGCACATCCTTTATATTCTGAACGTGAGCAGGTTCAGGCTCAACTGCAAACAAATATGCAAGTACTTGTCCGCTCTTAACCCTTTCGCCCTCGCTTACCATACACTTTAAGTATCCACCGCTTGGTGCAGTGATAATATCCTGATCCTTAAATATATATCCTGTTGTGCGTATATCTTCAGAAACAGCACCGTTTAAAGCAACAATTGTAGTAACCCCTCTGTTAACAGAAACAACGATTGCAGCGATTAAATATATCAAAAGCAAGACAGCGACAATTACAAAAAACATACGCAGCATATTTGGTTTTTTGTCTTTTCGGCTATGGCTTTTCGCCTCCGAATCAGCTGCAGAACGTCGCATTTTATATCCTCCTTAAAATCAGATTTCGTTCTGATTTTTATATGTTATATCTAAAAAGGCAGACAATGCCTCACAATACCTATAAACATTATATCACCTTTTAAATATAAGTAAATACACTTGCACGTTTTGTATAAAACTTGTAAGACGCGTGTAACAAAAAAGCCTGCATTGTAAATGCAGACACGAAAAAAGGAACGATTTAGAACCGTTCCTTATAAAGTTTTATAAATAATTTTTTTGTTTTATATTTACATTTCTTCCGACAGCGTTTCCCATTCCTCGAAGGCGGCCTCCAACTTATTGTTTGCCTCTTCTAATTGAAGAGATTTCTCTGTTGTAAGCTCAAAGCTTGTATATACTTCCTCTGATGCAAGCTCTTCCTCTAAAGATGCACAAAGGTCTTCTAAATAAGATATCTCGGTTTCAAGCTCCTTTATCTTATTCTTTCTCTCTACCTCTGCACGTCTTTGCTCCTTGCTTCTGTATGTTGTTTCCGGCTTTTTCTTTTCAACCGGCTTTATCTTTTCTTCAGCAGGTTTTTGCTCCAAAACTCTGTTTTGATAATATTCAAAGTTGCCGTCATATATAACAGCGCCATCTTTTGTAATTTCGATTATCTTATCAGGTACTTTAGATAACAAATATCTGTCGTGAGAGATAAACAAAATAGTCCCCTCATAGTTAATAAGGGCTTCTTCCAATACTTCCTTTGAGTTTAAGTCTAAATGGTTAGTAGGCTCGTCCAAAAGAAGCGTATTAGACTTTTCAAGCATAATTATGCAAAGAGCAAGCCTTGCTCTCTCACCACCGCTTATAACTTTAACAGGACGGAAAACTTCTTCCTTTGTTAAAAGAACACTTCCTAAAACCTTTCTTATCTGCGCTTCAGGAATATGTGGAAATCTGTCCCACAGTTCATCAATAGCCTGCTTTTCAGGGTCGAGGTTTAAGTTTTCCTGTTCATAGTAACTGATTGTTACATTCTTGCCCCATTTTATTTCACCTTTATCGCAAGGTATTATCCCCTGCAAGGTTTTAAACATAGAGGACTTTCCTATGCCGTTTTTACCTATAACGGCAATTTTTTCACCTTTCTTTATATCAAGGTTTATGCCTGTACAAATTTCTCTTCTCTCGTCACCAACTGTTATGGATAAGTCCTTTGTAATAAGAACGTCTTTATATGATTCCTTTAAAGTATCAAACCTTAACTTTATCCTCTTTTCAGAAAATTCAGGATTTTCAAGCACTTCCATTTTGTCAAGGATTTTCTGTTTGGATTTTGCCGATGCAGAGGTTGATGCCCTTGCCATATTCTTATCCACATAGGTTTGGAGCTTTTCTATCTCTTCCTGTTGTGCCTGATATTCCTTTATGGCTCTTTCGTATCTTTCAGCCTTTTGCGTAAGGTATGCAGAATAATTACCTTTGTATGACACTAATTTTCCGCGTTCGATTTCCATAATATTATCAACAGTTTTATCAAGGAAATATCTGTCGTGGGAAACAACAAAAATAGCACCTTTGTAGGATAGCAGATATTCTTCAAGCCATTTAAGAGTTTTAAAATCCAGGTGGTTAGTAGGCTCGTCCAACACCAATAATTCAGGTTCGCCAAGCAGAAGCTTTGCAATAGCAAGTCTTGTCTTTTCCGCACCGCTTAAAACGTTTATCTGTGTGTCACCATCTCTGTCACCAAAGCCCATACCGTTTAAAACAGTCTTAATCTTAACGTCCATATTATATCCGTCACGACTGTCGATATACGCCTGCTTTTTTGAATATTGAGCAGATAATCTTCTATACTCATCACCTGATGCATCAGCCATTTTCTGCTCTATCTCGCGCATATCCCTTTCAGCATCTTCCACATCAGAAAAAGCTTTTCGCATTTCTTCAATAATTGTGCTTCCTCTGTCTAATCCTGAATTCTGCTTAAGCACACCAATACTTATATCAGGATTTCTGTAAAGTTCACCCTCGTCATAGTCCATTTCTCCTAAAAGAACAGACAAAAGGGTTGACTTACCTGCCCCGTTAACACCAATTAAACCATAGCGGCATTTGTCCTCTATGGTTAATGACACATTTTTAAAAATTGTTACATCTGAAAAGCTTTTTGATAAATTTGTCGCTGATATTAACATACTTTTTCCGCCTTAATTTCACACTTTCTGTTCTTGAATATAAGTTTTGCGATAAATAACCCAAGCACAAGACCTATTGTTCCACCAAAAACAGATGAAGCCTCTGACCTGAATATATAATAACCTAAAACAGATAGGATTACCGTCAATAAAATAAGTTGACCGTAACCCCAGAATAATCCATTATAATATGACTTATCATTCATTATAAGACATACTTTTTCCCCTGAATAATAGTCATCGTTTTTCTCGCACTCAATTATAACCGCATTAGCAGGGCAACCCTTACAGCTGACGCAGTTACCACCGCATGAAGATTCTCTTATAACTCTGACCTTTATTGTATTTTCAAAAACCTCTGTAACGTATCCGTACTGCTTCATTTAATCACCCAACAGATTTTTTGTAGTTTTCAGCAAGAGCAAGCATTTCTCTTGCTGCATCCGATGTCGTATCTGTAACCATAACGCCACCAATAATTCGAGCAAGTTCTGAAACTCTTTCATCATCTTCAACACATCTCACTGTCGTCTTTGTAGACATATCATCTGAATTCTTTTCAATAAGATATTGATAGTCTGCCATAGCTGCAATCTGTGCAAGGTGAGTGATACATAGTATTTGTCTTTTTTTAGAGAGCTTTCCTATCTTTTCAGCAATCTTCTGTGCTGCACGGCCACTTACACCTGTATCAATTTTGTCAAATATCATTGTTTCTACTCTGTCACTGTCAGATAAGACAGACTTGATGGCAAGCATAATTCTTGACATTTCACCGCCTGATGCAATTTTGGATAAAGGCTTTAAGGCTTCACCCGGATTTGCAGAAATCATAAATTCTACATCGTCACAGCCGTTTTGAGTGAACTTTATCTCTCCATCTCCATCATATAACGGCGCTATGCTTACTGAAAATCTGATTTTCTGCATATCAAGCTCTGAAAGTTCAATCATAATTGCTTCCTGAAGCTTAAGAGCTGCATCAACCCTTGATCTTGTGAGCTTTCCACCAAGTTCCTGCAAAATCGCCTTTTCTTTATTTAACTCATTGTTTAATTCTATTAATCTTTCATCGCTTGATTCTATGGCAGAAAGCCTTTCTCTGCCATTTTCAGCAAATTCTAAAATTTCTTCTATTGTACTGCCGTACTTTCTCTTAAGTGATGCAATAAGGCTTAATCTGTTTTCGGTGCTGTCAAGTTCTTTTTCGCTGTAGTTAATGCTATCCATATAAGAACGCAGTTCATACATAACATCCTCTACATCTGCAAGAACAGATGTGAGTGTATCACAATATTCAGACACCTTTGCATCATAGTCTTTTATGTTTTCAAGCTTTTTAACCGCAGACATAAGGTCATCATATACTCCGCCGCTTTCGTCTCCGCCGTGAAGATTATAGTATGCACCGCCTGCGTTGTCCGCAATCTTTTCAGCATTTGCAAGAAAGTCTCTTCTCTCTAAAAGTTCTTCTTCCTCGCCTGCTTTTAGCTTTGCCTCATCAATTTCTCCAACCTGAAAAGACAAAAGTTCAACCAATCTTTCCTTTTCGCTTTCATCCGTGTTGAGGGCATCTATCTCTGACTGAATATTTTTAACCTTTTTATACTGGCTTAAATATTCATTCTTAATACTTTCATTTTCGGCATATTCATCTACAAAAACGATATGGCTTTTAGGTGATAAAATACTCTGATTATCATTCTGCCCGTGGATATTAATAAGCTTTTCGCCTATTTCCTTAACAATGTTAAGTGGCATTAATCTTCCGTTAATGTTACACTTACTCTTTCCGTCTACTGAAATACGTCTGCTTATCAACACTATCCCATCATTTGCATCAACACCAAGATCAGCTATCTCGTCAATAGTTTTATTATCCTCTATCTCAAAGGTAATATCTACTTGTGAAAATTCTTCTCCTGAACGGATAATATCTCTGCTCGCTCTTTCACCAAGAGCCATATTTATAGAGTCAATAAGAATAGACTTGCCGGCACCTGTTTCACCGGTAAGAACCTGAAATCCATCATTAAAGTTAACCAATGCTTCTTCAATAACAGCAACGTTTTTGATATGTAGTTCTCTAAGCATAGTCTATCCTCCTTATCCTTATTAATCAGAAAGCTTCTCACGAAGTACATCAAAGAAGTTTCTGTCATCTAACTTTATAAGTCTTGTTCTGTATTTTGACTTTGTAATCTTTATAAACTCATCATTTTCAAGGACACCTCTTGCCTCACCATCAATCAAAAGTGACATATCAGAGCGATAAGGTTCAGAAGGACTTATCCATATTTCGTCATTTCCCTGGACAACTGTGCTTCTTGCCCTTAATGTATGAGGACAAATTGGCGTAATAATCATAGCATCAAGATCAGGGTGTAAAACCGCCCCTCCTGCTGATAAAGAATATGCAGTAGAGCCAACTGATGTAGCAACGATTAATCCATCAGCCGCATACGCGCCGATGTTTGTGCCATTTACAGCAACAGATACGTTAATCATTTTTGATCTGCCTCCTGCAGATGCAACTACATCGTTAAGAGCTAAAAACCTTGCACCCTCAACCCCTTGCTTTACAACAACAGCATCAAGCATCATACAACTTGTAACACGATAATCACCTGTAAAAAGCTTTTGGAAGGCCTCGTATTCCCCTCTTTCCGCCTGGGCTAAAAATCCAAGGTTTCCAAGGTTGATACCAACAAGAGGAACGCCGTAAAGAGCCGCCCGAGGTGCAATGTTTAATAAAGTTCCGTCGCCACCTAATATAACTGCCGCATCAACATATTTAAGCATCTGTTCAACTGTGCCATATTCTGTTGCACCTAAAAGCTTTGTACGAAATCTTTGCTCTGCAAAAGTTTTTGCACCATAGCCGTTTAATATGTTTATAACCTTTTGAGTTTCCTTTAAATCAACATCACGAAACTCATTTGGAATAACTGCAATATTATTAAACATATCTCTTCCTCCTTACTTTATATCAAGCTGATGTGATGCATCAACCAAAGCATCAACATCAGGGAAAACATCCTCACCGTTTTTGTTTATGTACATAAGATATTCTATATTTCCCTCAGGTCCTTTGATAGGTGAAAAATCAAGTCCCTGTATCTTAAATCCTATTTCACGTGTAAAGTCAAAGACTTTGTTTATAACTTCTTTATGTACATTGGCATCTCTTACTACACCCTTTTTTCCAACCTTATCCTTGCCTGCTTCAAACTGTGGCTTTATAAGGCATACACCCTCAACCTCATCAGTTGAAAGCTTATATGCAACAGGTAAAACAAGAGCCAAAGATATAAAGGAAACATCAACGGAGAAAAAATCAATCTTATCAGGAAGATCTTCAACATATCTTATGTTTGTTCTTTCCATATTGATAACTCTTTCATCACAGCGAAGCTTCCAGGCAAGCTGACCATAGCCAACGTCAACAGAATACACTTTTTCAGCACCGTTTTGAAGCATACAATCAGTGAAACCTCCTGTGGATGCCCCTATATCCATACATATTTTTTTGTCTAACTTAACAGGAAAAACCTCCACTGCCTTTTCAAGCTTAAGGCCACCACGGCTAACATACTTCAATGCGTTGCTTCTTATCTCGATTTTTTCATCACCTGTAACCTGTTCCCCTGCTTTTGAAACCTTGTTGCCATCAAGATATACTTCCCCTGCCATAATGATGGACTGTGCTTCGCTTCTGCTTTTCACATACCCGTTTTCAAAAAGATATACATCAAGTCTTTGTTTTGCCATAACTTTTAATCCTTTAATTTAACTTTTATTCTCTCTGCGATAGCTTCAGGCGAGAGATTATACTTCTTTTTAATTTCCTCAACAGTACCCTGAACAATTGGCTCATTTGGATAAGCAAGCTTTAGCACAACTCTTTCAATCTCGCTTTCAAAATATTGTCCAAAACCACCTGTTAAAATTCCGTCTTCAAGTGTAACCACAAGTTTTTTACCCTCTGCATTTTTAATAAAGAAATCCTTATCAAGTGGCTTCACACAACGGACATCGGAAACAGCAACAGAGATACCGTCCTGTTCTAAAATTTCAGCAGCTTTTAGGGCATCATATACACTTATCCCTACTGCCGCAATCAAAACATCTGTACCCTCTTTCAAAAGTTCTGCTTTGTTAGGAGGAAGCTTTTGTGTTTCTCTTTCTACAACTGCCCCTCGCGGATATCTGACAGTAACAGGTGCATTTATATCACCCACTGCACACTTAAGCATAACATCAAAATCGTCTTTATTAGACGGTGAGAATATAACCATTTCAGGCATCTGCAACATATATGCCAGGTCAAAAACACCCTGATGAGTTTCTCCATCCTGACCTACAGGACCGCATCTGTCTATACAAAAAACAGTATGAAGTCCCATCAAAGATACATCGTGAATAATCTGGTCATAGGCTCTCTGTAAGAAAGTAGAATATATCGCAACAACAGGAGTAAGTCCTGATTTTGCCATAGCCGCAGAGAATGTCACAGCATGCTGTTCTGCAATTGCAACATCAAAAAATCTATCCTTATATTTTTCTGCAAACCCTGAAAGCCCTGTTCCCAAAGGCATCGCCGCAGTTACTGCAACAATCTTTTCATCTTCCTTTGCAAGCTCGCATAGCTTGTTTCCGAAATGCATAGACCAATCTTCTTTTTGAGCCTTTAGGGGTTTGCCTGTTTTCTCGTCAAAGCTTGATACACCATGGAAGAAATCAGGGTTTTTCTCTGCAGGCAGATATCCCTTACCTTTTTTTGTATGAACATGGATTAATACAGGTTCATTATATTCCTTTGCTCTCTTTAAAACCGTTAAAAGACCATTAATATCGTGACCATCAACAGGTCCTAAATATTTAAACCCAAAATCTTCAAATACAGAGCTTGGGAGTAAAAGGCTTCTTAAAATCTTTTTAAATCTACCAATACCTTTTTTAAGTGGCGCACCGATTAAAGGAATGCTATCTAGTGTTGACTTAACGTTTTCCTTAAGCTTAAAATACTTCGCAGTAGTACGCACTCTCTTAAGGCTTTTTGAAATACCCCCAACATTTTTGGAGATAGACATTCCGTTGTCATTGAGTATAACAATAACAGGAAGCCTTGTGCTGCCTGCATGATCTAAAGCTTCAAAAGCCATTCCCCCTGTCATAGCACCATCGCCTATAACAGCAATCGCTCTCTCATTTGTATTTTTGAGTCTTGCCGCCGCCGCAAACCCTGTTGCGACAGATATGGATGTGGAACTATGCCCTGAGTTAAAAGCATCTGTTTCACTTTCAGCAACTTTAGGGAAACCTGACATACCTCCAAAGCTTCTCATAGAGTCAAACCCTGCCGCTCTGCCTGTTAATAGCTTGTGAACATAAGACTGATGTCCAACATCCCACATAATCCTGTCAAAACTTGGATCAAATTCCATAAACAAAGCAATAGTAAGTTCAACTACTCCTAAATTTGCCGCAAGGTGACCTCCTGTTTTTGAAACATGAGCTACTAAAAATTCTCTGATTTCTGATGCAAGAATTTTAAGTTCATTTATATTTAATTGTTTTAAGTCATCTGAACTGTGAATTCTATCAATCATATCTAATCCTACTTTAAAAATTAATTTTCAATTGTTTCATCATTTGACATAAACTTTTTTATTGTTCCCTGAACACCAAAGTTCACCATAAATAACGTGAATGCCTGTGTTAAAGCAAGCTCTAAAACTGCAATTACAATTGCTACTATCATTGTAACCTGTGGACTTACCGCAAAATTTAAAACTATGAATACAGGGAGTGCGATGTGCACCAAAAACTGAATTATCAGTATAAACAAGTTCAAAGGTAATTTTATCAATGCAAAAATCAGGGAATTTTTCATTATATCCTTAATTGATAAATCATAGGTAATCATAAGCTGATAAATATAAAAATGCATTATAGCATATATAGCCACAAGAGCATATAAGGCATATCTTAAATATGCAATCCCACCACTTAACTGTACATAAACGTATGACGCAATGAAAACAAGAAACGTAACAACAATATCAATTATGAAAACGACTATTCCCTGTTTGAAGTTACTCTTAAAAGTATCCTTAAAATCGCTCCATACCCATGCATGCTCTTCCCTTGCATAGTTTCTCATTATAAAAGTAAAGCCTGCTGTAACAGGACCCGCTCCCATAACTGCAATGTAAAATGCAGAAAATATAACAGTGAGAAACAGTACCCCAATAGTGCTGTCTTTTAATTCAGGAAACAAAAGAGAAACAGCGCTTGATGTCATATATGACATCAGGAAAAAGATAATAACAAACGCAGGTATACACACAAGAGAATACAAAAGATTAGCCTTTGCAAAATGACCAAGCTTTCTCTTGAAGATG
>JAZLCI010000052.1:0-4534 GCA_045614085.1 Clostridia bacterium | reverse complement strand
TTCGTATTACCGCTTTTCCACTGTTTACTTTTCAAACATCATCAGCCTTTCGGCTTGCTCCCCTCAAAGGACAGCTTGTTAATTATATCACCATCATTTCCATTTGTCAAGAACTTTTTTTAATTTTTTTAAAGTTTTTTTCAAGTGAAATTTTATGGTTTTAATTATTGGCTCCCTTGAGACGCAACTTGTTTAGTATATCACTTCTTCCGACCTTTGTCAACCCTTTTTTTCAAATTTTTTAAAAATTTTTTTAAAGTGTTCCTGTCGGAAAACGTAATGCTATTATAACATCTTAAATACCTTAAGTCAATATTATATTTTACACAAAAAACACGCATTTTATATACGTGTATATAATATATATTACAATATAATATGAAAGGGTGGTCAATTATGTGCGGAATTGCAGGATGGATTGATTTTAAAAATTCTATAAAAGAATATCAGACCGTCATTGATAATATGTCGAAAACTTTATCTCGTCGTGGTCCTGATGAAAGCGGCACCTATATTTCAGATAATGTTGTGCTCATTCATCGCAGGCTTTCGGTTGTTGATATTGAAAACGGAAAGCAGCCAATGTATATCACACACAAGGGATGCGAATATATAATTGTATACAACGGCGAGCTTTATAACACAGAGGATATTAGATGTGAACTTAAAACTCTTGGATATAAGTTTGAAGGTCACTCTGATACCGAGGTTCTTCTTACTTCTTACATTGAATGGGGAGAGGGTTGTTTAGATAAACTTAATGGCATATTTGCCTTTTCAATATATAATAAGAAGAAACGCACTCTTTTTATGGCTCGTGACAGAGCAGGTGTAAAACCGTTTTTCTACCATATATATAATGAAGGAATTATTTTTGGTTCAGAAATTAAAACTCTTCTTGCAAACCCCAAGGTCAGCAGAAAGGTAAACAGAAACGGAATAGCTGAAATATTTTTAATCGGTCCAGGAAGAACTCCCGGAGTGTCTGCTTTTCGCGATATACAGGAATTAAAGCCCGGTCAATGCGGAACATATTCAGAAGATGGCCTTACACTCAAAACATATTGGGAGATACAAGCAAAGGAACATACCGATACTTTGGAAGAAACAATTGAAAAGACACGTTCGCTTATAACAGATTCTATAAACAGACAGCTTGTGTCTGATGTTCCTCTTTGTTGCTTTTTATCAGGTGGCCTTGATTCAAGCATTATATCCTCTGTCAGTGCAAAGAAGTATTCCGACGAGGACAGAACCTTAACCACCTACTCTGTTGATTACACTGATAACGACAAATATTTTAAGGCAAGCTTCTTTCAGCCAAACAGTGATGACTACTTTATTAATATAATGAAAGAAGACATAAAATCAAACCATAAAAAAGTTATTCTTGATAACAAAGACGTTGCCGACGCTTTATACAATTCCACCTTGGCAAGAGACTTGCCCGGAATGGCAGACGTTGACTCTTCCTTATTATTATTCTGCAAGGAAGTAAAAAAGACACACACTGTTTCTTTATCGGGAGAATGTGCGGATGAAATTTTCGGCGGATATCCATGGTATTCTGATCCCGAAGTATTATATAAGGAAGATTTTCCATGGTCAGGGAATACTGAAACAAAATCAAAGCTTTTAAAACTTGTTATTGACAACCCAACCGACTATGTTTTAAGCCGTTACAAGGAAACGATAGACAGTGCTCCAAAAACAGGACTTGAAAACAAGCTTGACAGCCGCATAAAGGAAATTACCATTCTTAACTTTAAGTGGTTTATGCAGACGCTCCTTGACAGAAAGGACAGAATGTCTATGTACAGCGGTCTTGAGGTTCGCGTTCCATTCTGCGACCACAGAATTATGGAATATGTTTATAACATTCCCTGGGAAATCAAAGCATATAAAGGCAGAGAAAAAGGACTTTTGCGAAAAGCCTTTAAAGGAATTCTCCCTGATGAAATTATCGAGAGAAAGAAAAGTCCATATCCAAAAAGTCATCACCCTGTATATATTAACTGCGTAAAAGAAAAGGTTTCTACTTTGCTCAATACACCATCTGCGCCTATATGGGAGGTTTTAGATAAAGGTGCGGTTAAAGAAGTTTACGAAACCGAGGGCGCCGCATTCACTCGTCCATGGTATGGTCAGCTTATGAACTTCCCGCAGATAATGGCATATATCTATATGACAGATGTGTGGCTTACTGAATATAAGGTAGATATCATCAAGTAAAAAGTCGGCAAAGTGTAATACTTTGCCGACTAAATTAATTACTCTTTTCCATCCCAACAGTAAGTGCACAACTTACACTTATCCATTCCTATAGCTTCAACTATGCCGTCAATAGACTGGAAGTCAAGAGATGCAAACTTAAATCTTTCGCAGATTTCTCTTCTTAAAGCCTTACCTCTTTCTGTTCTTCCGTCGCTGTATTCCTCAATATGGTTAATACCTTCTTCGCCCTCTAAATCATATATAACCTTTCTTGCGATTAAGTCCATATCCTTTCTTGGACCTGAAAACTTGAGATACTTACAACCATACATAATAGGCGGACAAGCAGAACGCATATGAACTGATTTTGCACCATGTTCATACAAGAACTCAACCGTTTCCTTAAGCTGTGTTCCTCGAACAATAGAATCATCAACAAACAACAAATCTTTATCCTTTATAAGTTCATGAACAGGAATCTGCTTCATCTTTGCAATTCTGTTTCTGTCATTCTGATTGGTTGGCATAAAGCTTCTTGCCCATGTAGGTGTGTACTTTATAAAAGGTCTTGCAAAAGGAATTTTTGTTTCGTTGGCATATCCGATTGCGTGAGGAGTACCTGAATCAGGAACACCACCCACATAGTCAAGCTCGGGGAGGTTTCCTGTCTCTCTGTCATTCTTTGCCATAATCATACCGTTTCTCATACGCATTGATTCAACAGTTACACCCTCATATGTAGATGTTGGATATCCATAGTATGACCAAAGGAATGCACAGATTCGCATTTCCTCTCCCGCAGTGGATAACTGCTTAATGCCATCAACAGTAATCTCTACGATTTCATCAGGGCCAAGCTCTCTCTCAAATTCATAATCGAGCTTCTGATACGCAAACGACTCAAAGGATACACAGTAACCGTCTTCATTCTTACCTATTATAATAGGAAGTCTTCCGTACTTGTCTCTCGCAGCAATCAAGCTTCCATCCTCTTTTAATATAAGAATAGATGCAGAACCATCTATCTTCTCGTGAACAAAATGTATTCCGTCAGCGAAATTGTCTTTTTGGTTGATAAGTGCTGCAACAAACTCTGTTGAATTAACCTTTCCACCTGTCATTGCATCAAAGTGACCTGTCACGTTTTCAAAATATTCATTAATAAGCTCATCAAGGTTATTGATTGCACCGATTACGCATATAGCGTATTTGCCAAGCTTTGAACGGATAAGAAGTGGCTGTGGTTCAGCATCGCTTATGCAACCAATAGCGGATGTACCACTCATTTCTTCATGTACATTGTCAAACTTTGTACGGAAGGGGGAGTTCTCAATATTGTGTATCTCTCGCTGAAGACCAATTTCCTTATCAAAAGCAGCCATTCCGGCTCTTTTTGTACCAAGATGTGAATGGTAGTCAGTACCAAAGAACACATCAGAAACTGCATCCTTTTTACTTACTACTCCAAAAAAACCACCCATTTAGTTCACGCCTTTCTCTGTATGTATAAAATCAAAATTCAAAAAATTTACCTATCATACATTATATCACTTTGTTATGACTTTGTCAAAGGTTTTTGTGAGCAATATAATAAGGCGGATATTCTCCGCCCGCTTTTATAATGTCATGCGTGATGCCAGGGAGGCCGTCCCCTACAAACCACACAAAAAAGGCTTGAACCCAAGTTCAAGCCTTTTAAATTAATGCTTTCATAGACTGAATTAAATTGCCGTAGATTGTGATTTTGTAAAACCGAACTATATATATAATATGCGAGGTTGAAACAAAAGTGCAAGATGCGGTAATTTTATAAGTCTTATTTCTTCATTGCTTCTTCGATAGCAACAGCAACTGCAACAGTCATACCAACCATTGGGTTGTTACCTGCGCCGATTAAACCCATCATTTCAACGTGAGCAGGAACTGAAGATGAACCTGCAAACTGTGCATCTGAATGCATACGACCCATTGTATCTGTCATACCATATGAAGCAGGACCAGCAGCCATGTTATCAGGGTGGAGAGTTCTACCTGTACCACCACCTGAAGCTACTGAGAAGTACTTCTTACCCTGTTCGATACATTCCTTCTTGTATGTACCTGCAACAGGATGCTGGAAACGAGTTGGGTTTGTTGAGTTACCTGTGATAGATACGTCAACACCTTCTAAGTGCATGATAGCAACCCCTTCACGAACGTCATCTGCACCGTAGCAACGAACCTTAGCTCTGGGGCCGTTTGAATAAGCCTTTTCGCTAACGATTTCAAGCTTACCTGTCATATAATCAAACTTTGTTTCAACAAATGTGAAACCGTTGAT
>JAZLCI010000051.1:0-11160 GCA_045614085.1 Clostridia bacterium | reverse complement strand
CAAGTCTTTCGGGGCCACAGGAGGCTTTTAACGAAATCGTTATGAATAACCTTGCTTTAATTAGAAAAATATTAAAAGACCCTGATTTAATAGCAGAAAATATTCCTGTTGGAACAAAGAGCAAAACACCTTGCGCCCTTTTATATATAAAAGGAATTACAAATAAGGACCTTGTGAAAGAAGTAAGGCGGAGACTTTCTCTTATTGAAACAGAATATATCTTTTCGTCAAGTGATGTGGAAATGCTCCTTGAAACAAAGACTTTTCTGCCTGTTACACGAACGTTAAAGACAGAAAGACCTGACAGGGCAGCATCAATGCTTGCTGAGGGAAAGGTAATAGTTATTGTTCAGGGGAGCCCTTTTGTTTTAGTTCTGCCAACTACGGCTGTTGACCTGCTCGAAGCATCAGAAGATAATTATGTAAGAGTAACTGAAGCCAATTTTATGAAGCTTGTGAGAATGATTGGGATAGGATTATCTCTGCTTCTTCCTGGGGTATTTATTGCCATAATGATGTATCACAGGGAGATTGTTCCAAGTGACCTTCTTTTAGCCATTGAGGCAACAAGAGAGGTTGTGCCATTTCCCCTTGTGGTTGAGCTTGTTTTAATGGAGCTTGCATTTGAACTTATAAAAGAGGCATCTGTGCGTGTGCCAAGTCCTGTTGGGTCAAGCCTTGGTATAATAGGTGGTCTTATACTTGGTCAGGCGGCGGTTGAAGCAAACATAGTAAGTCCTATTTCTATAATAGTTGTATCCGTTACAGGACTTGGAACATTTGCATCACCATCGGTTGCTCTTTCAAGGTCCTTGTCGGTCACAAGATTTTTATTCATTATTTTCGGAGCTGTTTCAGGACTTTTGGGGATTGTATTTGCATTCTTTTTGGGGACAGCATACCTTGCGTCATCAGTTAACTTCGGAGTTCCGTTTTTGTCGCCTCTTACTCCTAAAGATGGGGAAAGTGCAATTGAAACTGTTCTCGTAAAGCCTATATGGAAGAAAGAACGAAGACCCAAAAACCTGAAAACTCAAAACCCTGTCAAACAGCCTCGTATAAGCAGAAAATGGATGGAGTGATTGTTATGAACAAAAGCCTTAAAGCGTCAAAATGGGAACTTGGATGCATTATATTTAATTCCCTTGTATTCAAGCTTTTTTCTTTGTATCCTGATGTATATGTAAGTTGCGGAGGAAGCGCATCCTGGAATAACGCCTTGTATTGTGGGATAATTTTTCTTGTTTTTCTTTGGGGTATAACGAAGATATATGCACCTTATTCTAAAGAGGGAATACTTGGTGCTCTTGACAGCAGAGGAAAAGGGAGTATAAGCAATTTTTTAAGAATTATATTTTTATTGTATTTTATTATATCCTCAATAATTGCAATTTGTTGTGTGTGCAAAAGCTTAAGAGAAACAGCCTTTCCAGATTCACCATTATGGTACACAGGGGTATTTATTGTTTTGGCGTCGGTTGTAACCGTTCTTTGCGGTATGAGAGCTGTATTTCGTATGCATTCCCTTTGTGCATTTGGAGTAGGATTAACTCTTGCTTTGATTGGAATTTTAGGTTTTGAATATGCAGATGTATTTAATCTTACCCCAATATTCGGGAAAGGTTTTTTTAGTGTATACGGAAAAGGTATTTTATCACTTTTTATGTACTCTGATATTTTTGTGCTTTTCTTTATTCCGTATAAAGGTGAGGAGAGAAAGTTTAAGAAGACGGTTATGCTTTCAGGTGCATTTGCGGTTTTATTAAATGTTTTGATTATGCTCTCATTTTCTCTTAACTTTCCTTACGAACTTGCAGAAAAAACAAGGCTTATTATATATCCATTGACAAAGGGTGCAAGTATAGTTAAACTACCTTTGCGCCTTGATGTGGCGTATCTTTTGTCCCTTATTGTATCAGGAATTTTATATCTTTCAGTAAGCTTTAGTATAATAAAGAATACGGTTAAGGGGTTATCCATAAGCATTAAAAAGATCAGCGTGGCATTAGTGAGTATTATTTTATGTCTTACTCTTTGTGGATGCTATGATAGCAGTGAAATAGAGGAAAGAGGTTATATAATCGCAGTGGGAATTGATAAAGGAAAATACACTTTTCAGCTTTCAAATCCCCTCGGGGCAGGAGGGGGAGAAGAAAAAGAAAGTGGAAATAAAACTGTTGATAATATAACTGTTGAGGCAGAAGATTTCTTTACAGCAAGAACAAAGCTTCAGTCACATATCAGCAAGGAAACAGATATGTCACATATTAAGCTTATTGTACTGTCTTCAGAGGTAGCCTATGAAGATGCATATGCCCATAGCAGTCTTATGCTTAAGGAAAGAGAGGTAAGACCTGCTACAAAGGTGTGCCTTGCGGAGTCTGCTGAAGAATTTTTGCGTAATGTAAAACCCGCAATGGAAGAAACAACAGTAAGATATTATGAACTCCTTTTTAAAAAGGAAATGCCCTATGCACCGGTAACCGAACTCCGTGATTTTGTTGGCAGATGCGGAAATAAAGGCTATGATGCAGTGACGCCATATTATGGTGAAAACGGCCTTTCGGGAATGGGAGTTTTCAATAACGGAAAGCTTTGTGATATACTAAGCGGAGAAGAAGTGTTTATATATAATATTTTGCTTGGAGAACTTCAGAATTCAGGGTTTTATGACGGAGGTGACGGAGGGATTATAAGTAGTGATGGAAAGCCACAGATAACAGTTGATGTAAAAGATACTATTCCGAACGTAAATATAGATATACAAGTTAAAATGTATGGAGTAAAAAACCCTGAGGAAAGCACGGCTGTTTTAAAGACAAGATGTGAAGATTTTTTAAACAGTATAAAAGGATGCGGAAGTGATATTCTGGGCTTTGGAAGGTATGTAAAGAAAGATTTTTTAACCCAAAAAGAATGGGAAAGTTATAATTGGAAAGACAAATATAGAAATAGTACATTTTCTGTCAATGTTGTGGTAAAAAATGTAAAAAATATATAATTTTTACAAAAATACAAATATTTATACAAAAATATCTTGACTTTTCAGGTTGTAATGTTATAATTAAATCATAGCAGATATGAACGACCGGACGAATATGAATTTAAGTTGAAAAGGAAGGTATATAGATATGAAATCTACAGGTATTGTAAGAAAAGTTGATGAGCTTGGAAGAATTGTTCTTCCTAAAGAACTTCGCAAGATGTTTGATATTGACCATAAAGACCCTATTGAAATATATGTAGACGGTGATTGCATAGTGCTTAAAAAATATGAGCCTGCTTGTATTTTTTGCGAAAGTGCAACGGATGTTGTAAACTTTATGGATAAGCGAATCTGCAGAGAATGCATAAGCAAAATCAAGGGTGAATAGTATTCAAAATCGCGGGGGCTTCCCCGCTTTTTTGTTGTTATGGGAGATTTAACCTATAATTTGAAAAAAAGATAAGAATTTTGTAATTTTTTCTACAAAATTCAATATTATAATTGCATTTATCAAATCAATATGTTATACTGTTTATAAGTATGTAAAGAAAGGGAGGAAGCCTTAAATGACAGGGAGCTTTTGTAAGCTTTTGGCGACAGTTAAAGAGTGTTCTTTTAGTCCGGATATGTGCGGGCTTAACTGTGTTGCGTTATTTAAGAATGTCCCGGAATTATAAATATTTATAGGAGTTGGTGTATGCCGACTCCTGTTTTGCTTGATAACAAATGAAAGGATGAAAATAAGATGGCAGTAAAAAGAATTTTTGTTGAAAAGAAAAAGGGTTTCGATATCGAAGCTAATGCTGTGTGCAAAGACCTTAAAGAAAATTTAGGTCTTGCAGGTCTTAATGCTGTACGCGTTATTAACCGTTATGATATTGAGGGTATGACGGACAGCGATATTGAACTTACATGTGACACAGTGTTTGCAGAGCCACAGGTTGATAATGTTATATTTGATGAGCTTGAAATAAGCGAGGGTAAATGCTTTGCTATGGAATACCTTCCTGGTCAGTATGACCAGAGAGCAGACAGCGCCGCACAGTGTGTGCAGATTATGACAGGTAAGGAAAAGCCTTTAGTCAGAACAGCAAAGGTTATCGTTTTGGTTGGAGATGTATCTGATGCGGAACTTGAAGCTGCAGTTGAATATTCTATTAACCCTGTTGAATCAAGACGTGCAAGCTTTGAACTTCCTGAATCTTTAAACGATAAAATCGACATGCCTGAAGATGTTAAGAGTATCGACGGCTTTATTGATATGGATGCCGATGGTCTTAAGGCAATGATTTCTGATATGGGTCTTGCTATGGACTTTGATGATATAAGCTTCTGTCAGGCTTACTTTAAGGACACAGAAAAAAGAAACCCAACTATTACAGAAATTCGTATGATAGATACATATTGGTCTGACCACTGCCGTCACACCACATTCTCAACTATATTAGACGAAGTTAAGATAGAAGACGAAGTTATTAAGGCAGCATATGATGAATACTTAAAATCAAGAGAAAATATCTATGCAGGCAGAAAAGCAAAAAATATCTGCCTTATGGACCTTGCAACTATTGCAGTAAAAGAGCTTAAGAAGAACGGCTATCTTACAAAGATGGACGAGTCAGAAGAAATCAATGCTTGCAGCATCAATGTAAAGGTTGATTTAGAAGATGGTTCACAGGAAGACTGGCTCATTATGTTTAAGAATGAAACACATAACCATCCAACTGAAATCGAACCATTCGGTGGTGCGGCAACATGCTTGGGCGGTGCTATCCGTGACCCATTATCAGGTCGTTCATATGTATATCAGGCTATGCGTGTTACAGGTAGCGGTGACCCAAGAAAGAGTCTTAAGGAAACAATGGTAGGTAAGCTCCCACAGAGAAAGATTACTGTTGGTGCGGCTCAGGGTTACAGTTCATATGGTAATCAGATAGGTCTTGCTACAGGTAACGTAAACGAGATTTATCACGAAGGCTATGTTGCAAAGAGAATGGAAATTGGTGCAGTTATTGCGGCGGCTCCTAAAGAAAATGTTATCCGCGAAGTACCTGCTGACGGCGACGTTGTTATTTTGCTTGGTGGTATGACAGGTCGTGACGGTTGCGGTGGTGCAACAGGTTCTTCAAAGGCGCATAACACAGAGTCGTTAGAGAGCTGTGGCGCAGAAGTTCAGAAGGGTAATCCACCTGTTGAAAGAAAGCTCCAGAGACTTTTCAGAAAGAAAGAAGTTACAGCTATGATTAAGAGATGTAACGACTTCGGTGCAGGCGGTGTGTCTGTTGCTGTAGGTGAATTGGCTGACGGTCTTTCTATTAACCTCGATATGGTTCCTAAAAAATACGACGGTCTTGACGGTACAGAACTTGCGATCTCTGAATCACAGGAAAGAATGGCTGTTGTTGTTCGTGCCTGCGATCAGGAAAAGTTCATACAAGAGGCAGATAAAGAAAATTTAGAAGCTGTTCCTGTTGCTACTGTTACTGATAAGAACAGATTACAGATGAGCTGGAGAGGTAAGACCATCTGTGATATCAGCCGTGACTTCTTAAATACAAACGGTGCTGAAAAGCACAGCACTGCTTATATCGGAAAGGCAGATTTCTCTGCAGATACATTTGACTTTAAGGTAAAGGGTAACACCTATAAGGAAAAGATTGAAAGCTTGATGGGTGACTTGAATATCGCTTCACAGCACGGTCTTGTTGAAAGATTTGACAGCACTATCGGAGCGGGTTCAGTATTTATGCCATATGGTGGTAAGCATCAGCTCACACCACAGCAGAATATGGTTGCTAAAGTTCCTACAATCCATAAAGAAACTGATACAGCAACTGTTATGGCGTATGGTTATAACCCTGTTTTATCATCTGAAAATCAGTATTTAGGTGCTATGTATGCGGTAGTTGAGTCTGTTACACGTGCAGTTGTTGCAGGTGCGGATTACAGCGATATATACTTAACATTCCAGGAATATTTTGAACGTTTAGGTCAGGATGAAAAACGTTGGGGTAAGCCTCTTGCATCACTTCTTGGCGCATACACTGCACAGAAGAAGTTATGTTTAGGTTCAATTGGTGGTAAGGACAGTATGTCAGGTTCATTCAATGACATTGATGTACCACCTACACTTGTATCATTTGCAGTTGCTCCGCTTTCAGCATCAAGAGCTGTTTCAAATGAATTCAAGGGCGAAAACAACCTTGTGTTTATGCTTTCACCTAAATATGATGAGAATAATATGCCTGACTTTGATAGCTTAAAACAGCTTTACGATATGCTTTATATGATGATGCGTGATGACAAGATTAAGCTCATTCAGTCTGCTTGGTCAGTTGGTCTTGGCGGTGCTATGGAAGGTATCTTAAAGATGGCACTTGGTAATAAGATAGGCTTTGAGTTTACTGATTGTTGCGACAAGTCACAGCTATTTAAGGCAAAGTATGGTAGTGTTATTGTTGAAGTTAAGGGTCTTGGTGCTACAGGCTTTATTAACGAAAATATAGATGTTGTAAAACTCGGTCACACAATGGCAGAGCCTGTTATCAAGATAGCAGGAGAAGAAATTTCTCTTGATCATATTGAAAAGGTATGGACAGGCATATTAGAAGGTGTCTTTGCTACAAAGGCAGATTTTGAAGACGTTGGAATGAAGAAGTTTGCTTATGGCGAACGTGTGAACATTATCCCAAGCGATAAGTTCGCAAAGCCAAGAATCTTTATCCCTGCATTCCCAGGTACAAACTGTGAATACGATTCAATGCGTGCTTTTGAACGTGCAGGCGGTGTGGCTGATGTAAGAGTATTTAAGAACTTAAAGACTGAACATATTGAAGAATCTGTAAAGAGCTTTACAGAAGCTATTAACAATGCACAGATAGTTATGCTCCCTGGTGGTTTTTCCGGCGGTGACGAACCTGACGGTTCAGGTAAGTTTATCAAGGCTGCATTTGAAAACGAATATGTAAAGGATGCAGTAATGGAACTTTTAAACAAGCGCGACGGTCTTATGCTTGGTATCTGTAACGGCTTCCAGGCTTTAATCAAGCTTGGTCTTGTTCCTTACGGTGAAATCAGAAAGACAGATGATACATGCCCAACACTTACATTTAACACAATAGGCAGACACGTATCAAGAATTGTTTCTACAAGAATTTCATCTGTTAAGTCACCATGGCTTTCAGGTGTTGAACTTGGCGATATCCATCAGATAGCAGTATCTCATGGTGAAGGTAGATTTGTTGCAAGCCCTGAGGTTATTGCAGAAATGGAAAAGAACGGTCAGATTGCTACACAGTATGTTGATTTATCAGGTGAACCAACATATGAAATGCCATATAACCCTAACGGTTCATATTACGCAATAGAGGGTATTACAAGCCCTGACGGACGTGTTCTCGGTAAGATGGGTCACTCTGAAAGATTTAAGGATAACGTATTTAAGAATATCCCTGGCAATAAGGATCAGAAGATATTCGAAAGCGGTGTTAAGTACTTTAAGTAATATACTTGGAGGATAATATGAAGAAAATTGCAAGCTTTACCGTTGACCATACTATCCTTGAAAAAGGAGTGTACATCTCAAGGGTTGACGGAGATATTGTGACCTATGATTTAAGAATGAGAAAGCCAAACACAGATGATTTGATTTCAAACTCTGCGGCACATTCTTTAGAACATATGTTTGCGACAGTTATAAGAAATTCTGCACTCTCTGATAAGGTAATATACTTTGGACCTATGGGGTGTCAGACAGGGTTTTATCTCTTGCTTCGCTCTGATAATCATTCACAGAACTTAAATCTTATCAAGGAAACCCTTGAAAAGATTATAGAGTATGATGGAGAGATGCCGGGAAACAGCCCTGTAGAATGCGGAAATTACAAAACATTAAGTATGGATGCCGCAAAGGATGAAGCAAGAGAGTTTTTAAAGGTTGTTAAAAATCTCACTGTAGATGATTTAAGTTACAAGGCGTAAAAGAAAGGATAAGTGATAAGTATGAAAAAAGTTGCTATAGTAATGGGCAGTAACTCTGATTTGCCTGTTGTAAAAGGTGCTATTGAACAGCTTAAGAATTTTGGTGTTGAGTTTGAGGCAAGAGTTATATCTGCCCACAGAACACCATATCAGGCTGAAGAATTTGCTAAAACTGCAAAGGATAACGGAATTGCAGTAATCATTGCCGCAGCAGGAAAGGCTGCACATTTGGGTGGTGTTATTGCCGCATATACAACAGTGCCTGTTATTGCACTTCCTATAAAGTCATCATTTATGGATGGACTTGATTCCCTCCTTTCAATGGTGCAGATGCCATCAGGTATTCCTGTTGCAACTGTTGGTGTAAACGCGGCAGATAACGCAGGTATTTTGGCCGTACAGATGCTTGCCCTTTCTGACGAAAGTCTTGCTGATAAGCTTGAAGCTTTTAAAAAGGATATGGCAGAAGCTGTTGCTAAAAAAGATGAAAAACTTCAGGAAGAGCTTAAAAGTTTTTAATAAAGAGGAGAGATAAATATGAGTCAGGCTTATAAAAATGCAGGTGTAGACGTAGAAGCAGGATATGAATCCGTAAGACTTATTAAAGATGATGTTAAAAAGACAGCCATCGAAGGTGTTTTAGGCGGAATAGGTGGTTTTGGCGGTCTTTTCCAGATGCCAACTGATTATAAGGAGCCGGTACTTGTTTCAGGTACAGACGGTGTAGGTACAAAGATTAAGGTTGCTTTCCTTATGGACAAGCACGATACAATCGGTCAGGACTGTGTTGCTATGTGTGTAAACGACATAGTTTGTTCAGGCGCAAAGCCACTTTTCTTCCTTGACTATATTGCTATTGGTAAGAATGTTCCTGAAAAGGTTGCACAGATAGTTAAGGGTGTTGCTGACGGTTGTGTTCTTGCAGGTTGTGCCTTGGTTGGTGGCGAAACTGCAGAGCATCCCGGAATGATGCCAGAGGATGATTATGACCTTGCAGGTTTCAGTGTAGGTATCGTAGAAAAGAGTAAAATTACTGACGGTGACAGAGCAAAAGATGGTGACGTTTTAATTGGTATCGCATCAAGCGGTATACACTCAAACGGTTACTCACTTGTTCGTAAGGTCTTTGGAATTGACAATGAAAACGCAGTTGATACTTTAAAAGAATACAATGAAAAGCTTGGAAAGACATTAGGGGAAGAACTTTTAACCCCAACAAGAATATATGTAAAACCACTTTTAAAGCTTATCGAAGAAGTTGGCATCAATACAGTATCTCATATCACAGGTGGCGGCTTTATAGAAAACGTTCCACGTATGCTTCCTGATGGCTTAAAGGCTATTATCAACAAGGGCTCATGGAAGGTTTTACCTGTGTTTGAACTTATGCAGGAAAAGGCAGGCATATCAGAAAGAGATATGTACAATACATTTAATATGGGTCTTGGTATGATAGTTGCAGTAGATGCAGACAAGGCAGATAAGGCTATTAAATGTTTAGAAGAAGCAGGAGAAACTGCGTATATCGTAGGTAAGCTTGAAAAGGGCGAAACTTCTGTTGAAATTATTAGTGAAAACGGCGATATAATTAAATAGTCGGAGGAGTATAGATTATGGTTAATATCGGCGTACTTGTATCAGGGGGCGGAACTAACTTACAAGCTCTTATTGATGCACAGAAAAGCGGGATTATAAAAAGCGGAAAAATAGTGACAGTTGTATCTAATAAAGAGGGTGTTTATGCCTTGGAACGTGCAAAAAGTGCTGGTATAGATGCAAAGGTTATTTCCAAAAAGGATTATGCAACAAAGGAAGAGTATGACATTGCACTCGCTGATTATATGAAGTCAATGAATGTTGATGTTGTTGTTCTTGCAGGCTTTTTGGTTATCCTTGGAGAAAAATTTATTTCTGCCTATACTGACAGAATAGTAAACATTCATCCATCCCTTATTCCGTCATTCTGCGGAGATGGTTTTTACGGACTTAAGGTTCATGAAGCGGCTCTCGATTACGGAGTTAAGGTAACAGGGGCTACTGTTCATCTTGTAAACGAAATCACAGACGGTGGAAGAATTTTAATGCAGAAAGCTGTATACATAAACGATGATGACACACCTGAAACTCTTCAGAGACGTGTTATGGAAGAGGCGGAGTGGAAGATACTCCCTGAAGCTGTAGAAAAGCTTTGTGCTGAAATTTTATAGGAGGGTTAACATATGATAAACATTTCAGAAGAATTAAAGAATAACGAATACCCCGGAAGAGGTATTATAATAGGTAAATCACCAAACGGTAAGTATGCTGTTACTGCTTACTTCATTATGGGCAGAAGCGAAAACAGCCGTAACAGAATTTTTGTTGAAGATGGAATGGGCATTCGCACACAGGCTTTTGATGAATCAAAGCTTGAAGACCCATCACTTATTATCTATGCTCCTGTAAGAGTTTTAGGTAACAAGACTATCGTTACAAACGGTGACCAGACTGATACAATTTATGACCTTATGGACAAGCAGATGACATTTGAACAGGCTCTCAGAACTCGTGAATTCGAGCCTGACGGTCCTAACTACACACCAAGAATTTCAGGCATCATGCATATCGAAAACGGTGAATATAACTATGCGATGTCTATCTTAAAGAGCAACAATGGTGATCCAGACAGCTGCAACCGTTACACATTTGCATTTGAAAATCCAAAAGCTGGTGAAGGTCGTTTCATCCATACATATGAAAAAGACATCAATCCACTTCCAAGCTTCGAAGGCGAACCAACATGGATTTCTTTAGAAAACGATGATATCGATACATTTACAAACAAAATCTGGACAAGCTTAAACGAAGATAACAAAGTATCTCTCTTCGTAAGATTTATTGACATCGCTACAGGCGAATATGAAACAAGAATCATTAACAAAAACGCTTAATTAATCAAGTTTCAATCATTTATTTACTGATATTAAGGAGAAAATAAGATGAACGAAATGCAGTTAAAATATGGATGTAACCCAAACCAGAAACCATCAAGAATCTTCATGGCAGATGGTTCTGATCTTCCAGTAAAAGTACTTATGGGTAAACCAGGATTTATTAACTTCCTCGATGCTTTCAACGGCTGGCAGTTAGTAAAAGAATTAAAAGAAGCTACAGGCCTTCCAGCAGCTACATCTTTCAAACATGTATCACCAGCT
>JAZLCI010000050.1:0-1673 GCA_045614085.1 Clostridia bacterium | reverse complement strand
GGTTTGGAATATTGTCGAATTTCGGTTCTGGAAATTCGAATCCGACCAGATGGATATCACAGGCTTCGGAGGTAGCTGCTGCAAGATCCGTTACCGGTGTCCGGGAGGGCAGAATCTGCCGGAAGGCATATGCCAGTTCCTTTGCATGTCCCTGAGGGCTGTAATAAGATATCCGGTAATTCATAAGACACTCCCTAAAAAATAAGCACAGGCATAGTAAATGATATGCACCCCAAAAGTTAGACACTTTTGGGGTGTATTTTTATGGGCAAAACAGGAAGAAAAAATAAAAGTTATAGTTCAGAATATAAGATCAATGTTATAATGGATATGCGAGAACACCGCTTGGGATATCGAGAAGTGGTACGAAAGTATTGGGATATAACCAAAGGACAAGAAATAAACTATGTGAACGTAGTTAAACGGTGGGAACGCATATTCTTAGAAGAAGGAGCCGACGGCCTTATGAAAGAAAGACGAGGCAAGGCCAGTGTAGCCAAATGCAGGACCCCTAAGCTGGATCCACAGGTTACAGAGGATCTTATTGCAGAGAACCAGCGTCTTCGCATGGAGATAGAATACTTAAAAAAACTGAGTGCCTTAGTTCTTGCGGAAGAGCAAAAGAGCGGGAAAAGGCGCAAATAGTCTCAGAACTAAGGCAAAGATATCCGCTGAAAGAGTTATTAAAGCTATCCGGCATTGCAAGGAGTACATACTACTATCACATTAAACAGAAGGATAAAGATAAGTACGAAACTGAGAAAGCAGAAATTGCAGAGATTTTTAATAAGAATAAAGGTATCTACGGATACCGTAGAATTACAGAACAGCTCAAAAAGAAAGGCTATTCAATAAATCACAAAACTGTACTAAAGCTAATGAAAAGCCTTAATTTAAGAGGAAAACAAAGCAAGAACGGAAAGTATCATTCCTACAAAGGTGAAGTAGGTAAGATTGCAGACAACATTCTGAAAAGAGATTTCACAGCAAAGAAACCTTTTGAAAAGCTGACCACAGATGTAACAGAGTTCAAAGTTTGCGATGATAAGGTTTATCTTTCGCCGGTGCTGGACTTGTTCAACAGAGAAATTGTGTCTTACTCTATTTCACTCAGTCCCAACCTACAGCAAGTCAGAGATATGCTGACAGGCTTGTTTGCAAAGCTTCCTCAAGGAGCAACTCCTATATTTCACTCAGACCAAGGCTGGCAATATCAACATGCAGAATATCAACGGTTACTTGCCGAACATAACATTACACAGAGTATGTCCAGAAAAGGTAATTGCATGGACAATGGTGCTATGGAGAATTTCTTTGGCAGGCTAAAAGTTGAGATGTTTTATGGCGAGCAATTCGAGAGCGTGGATGATTTTATCCTGGCATTGGACAACTATATTCATTACTACAATAATGAGCGAATATCACTAAAATTAAAAGGCATGAGTCCTGTACAATACCGAACTCATGCCCTTGCAAGTTAATATTTAATTTCGTCTAAACTTCGGGGTTCACTTCAAAAAAGCTTCGGTGTGGGTTTGTTTTTTGTGGGCGTTTGATTTTGCTTTGATATAGACTTGTTTTTGACGGGAGTTTGTGTTTGCTTTGGTGTGGGTTTGTTATTTGTGGGCGTTTGATTTTGCTTTGGTATAGACTTGTTTTTGACGGGAGTTTGT
>JAZLCI010000049.1:0-2796 GCA_045614085.1 Clostridia bacterium | reverse complement strand
CCAGCCGATGCAGCAGTTGTTTTTGCATTTGTCAGATATGCATTTAAAATTGTTATAATATTGTGGGATGTATTGTGTCATTGTTATTACCTCAAAATAATTTGTTTTAAAACATTAGTTATCGCTTTTTAAATGTAAATTAAGCTATATTATACCACAAAAGATATTAATAATCAATATGTCAAAATAAGTCGATGTAACTAAATATTGCTATTAGAATATTATGATAAGGGGAGGTGTTTTTATGAAAAACAACAACTATGAATGTAAAGAAAATATGCGTTATTTAACAGCATCTGTAAAAGAGCAAAAATTTGAAAATATAATGTCCGTGCAAGAAGCATTGTGTCATGGAACAATTTTTAAAGATTTATATATTCCGTTTGAATGCTACAAAAATAATGCAATAATGAATCCGTTTAAATAACATAAGGAGTGAAATATATGTATTATCCCAATACGCCATATTGTATAGACAATATGACCGAAAATATTGCTAGGCGATATAACAACAATTCAAAAGATGAACTTATGTGTCAAATTCAGCAGGCATCTTTTGCTGCATATGACTTGCAGCTTTACCTTGACACACATCCTGATTGTGCACAGGCACTTGAACTTTACACTAAGCTTAACGCAACGGTAGCAAGTTTAAGACAGGATTATGAAAATGCTTACGGCCCGCTCACAGCAGCAAACTCTCCGTGTGATACGCCTTTTAAATGGGCAGACACCTGCTATGAGTGGCCTTGGGCAAAAAATAAGGAGGTTTAATTATGTGGGAATATGACAGAAAGTTAATGTACCCTGTAAAGATAAAAAATCCAAATCCGCAGCTTGCAAGATATGTAATAAGCCAGTACGGCGGACCTGATGGTGAGCTTTCGGCATCTTTAAGATATCTAAGCCAACGCTACACCATGCCTGACAATCAGCTTCGCGGACTTTTAACAGACATCGGTCTATCAGCGATGATTTTGCACCTTTATACAAAGATAGGCAAAGCCTACTGTTTTCAGTATGCTTTGCCCTTTTCTTTATACCACTTCAAGACTTAATATTTCTGTTCTGTATGTATCAAGTTTTCCTGTGGACTTATAGGCAACCCTAAAATTAAATGGGATGTCTTTAAGTCTTACCACAACTGTATGACCTTCATAAACTGTTATGCTCTGTGTAACTGTTCCTAAAAGGCTGTCTAAATCTTCATCCTTTAAGGTCAGCACCCTATCTATTTCAGCAATAATACTGTCCATTCTGTCCTGTTGCTTTTGCTTGATATTTTCTAACTCTTTTAACTTATCTAATTCATCATTCAACTTTGAAATATCATCTTCAATCTCTTTTTGCTTTACCTTAAAATCAGCCTGTGTAATTTCATCAGCCAACCTTATATCAATAAGTTTGAGTTTTCTCTGTTCTAACTTGTCTATCTTGCCCTGTATATCATCAGCAGATTTTGTCTTATCTTCAACACTCAACTCTGATATTTCTTTGATAATCTCTTGCTTTAATTCTTCTTTATTATCAACAAGTACATTAAGAATATGTAGGACTATGTTCTTCAAGCTTCTGTCGCTTGCCCACTCACTCATAGAGCATTCAGCATTTCTGAAGGCTGCAGCCTTGACGTGATTCAAGCAATTCCACGCTCTTGAACTACCCACAGATGTCTTTTTAATCTTGTTTACAAACCTTTCACCACAAACCCCACAATATATTTTGCCTGATGCCCAATATCTATTACTATGTTTGGATTTCTGTTCCGCCGTTGTTGTACGGCGTTGCAACTCTGCCTGTGTTGCATCCCACATTTCTCTGCTGATTATAGCAATTTCTGGATGGTGGTCTTTTATGTAAATCATTTCTTCCTGACCTCTATTGTACCTCTTTTTGTGGTCAAGATAATTTTTGGTGTAAGTCTTCTTTTGGCAGAGGTCGCCACAGTACTTCTCATTGCGTAGTACACGCAGTATCTGGGTGTTTGACCAATCATTTTTATATTTTGCTCTGCCATCTGGGTCATACGGCTTAATACCTTCTTCCTTGAGTTCTCTTGCAATTATGTGAGTACCTTTGCCCTCTATAAGATACTTATGAAATATCTTTTTGACAATTTCAGCCTCGTCTTCAACGAGGTATAGTACACCTTTTTCAACCCTATACCCAAGAAGATTGCGTCCGAAGACAACACCTTGCTCCATTCGCCTTGCTTGACCCCATTTAACACGTTCAGATGTCTTTCTACTTTCTTCTTGTGCTATTGCAGAAATCATTGCAAGTTTGAACTCATAGTCAGGCTTGCGAGTATCAATACCATCAAGTGCAAACACTATATCTACATTATGTTCTTTAAGCAAACGAGTATAATGTATAGCATCTGCGATATTTCTGGCAAATCTTGAGACCTCTTTTGTGATAACAAGGTCTAATTTTCCAGAAAGCGCATCTTCAACCATATCATTAAACCCATCACGCTTTAAGGTGTTTGTACCTGTTATTCCTTCATCAGAATAAACCTTAACTAACTCCCAATCAGTTTGTCTTTGAATATAATCAGCAAAGTATTGTACTTGTGACTCAAACGAATTTATCTGGTCGTCCTTATCCGTACTTACCCTTGCATATGCGCCTGTACGCAACACTCTATCTCTACTATCTCTCATTACATTGACAGGAAGTCCTGTCATTATAAGATTATTCATAATGACAGCCCTCCGTTTCTTTTCTCTGCATACTACATCCATGTTTGATACGTTCTCTCAACTGACGACTTTCCTCTTTTATCATCGGAGT
>JAZLCI010000048.1:0-5807 GCA_045614085.1 Clostridia bacterium | reverse complement strand
TATCAACGTTGTTACTGTAATCATAGAGGGTTTTACAATTTTCTGAAATAAAATTTTCCTTAACCGACATCTGAAGAAATTCATCAAGCTTGTTATAATAATTGTTTACATCAAATATAGCAATAGGTTTTGAATGTCTTCCCAATTGCTTGAGAGTTATAATTTCAAAAAACTCCTCAAAGGTGCCGATACCACCGGGAACAGTGATAAATGCATCAGACATATTTGTCATGGTGGTTATTCTCTCTGCCATTGTATTTGTGTATATCATATCATCACATTCGTCGTATATTTCTTCAATGACTTCGTCACGGAAGAAAGAAGGTATAATGCCGATAATCCTTCCGCCACCGCGACGGACCCCTCGTGCTGCAGCACCCATAAGACCGTGACCGCCTCCGCCAAATACTAGGGTATGACCTCTCTTTGCCATTTCCTCACCTAGCTTTTCAACGGCATCAATATAGCTTTTATCTATTAAGTTACTGGCTGCACCAAATACACATATCTTCATAATTATCCCTCCCTGTAGTTTAATTATATGAGTATTTTATCATAAATTTTAAATTTTAGCAATCATCTTGTCCAAAAGGTTAAATTCGTTGTTCTTCGTCTTATCACTTTTCTATTTCTTTTAAAACCTTTATAATAGGACATATGGCAAAGCCTAAGAAGAAGTTGCTTATACCATGGACTAAATCAAAATAAAATCCTGCAGCAACCCACAAAAGAAGAGCCTTAATATCAAGTCCTGTTATAAGTGCCTGAACAGGCACAAACATTATACCAAACAAAAAGCCATGAATCATACAAATGCTTGAATAGACAATGGGTTTTATTGAGGGCTTTATGTTTTTAGGCAGTATCATAATAACCGCCCATAAAGGAAGCCATATGTAAAGATATGCAAACCACCAAACCCCAAACCCGTCAAGAAGACCACAGAGAAATACAAAAACATATATGGAGTACAGAGCTTTTTTGCCATAAACTGCAGTTATGGCAATAACGAACACACCGATTAAGTGAATGTTAGGAAGCATTGCCATAACGGCTTTTGATGCGTACATCAAAGCACCAAGCAAGCTTAAAAAACATATTTCACGTGCTTTAAGTTTCATAGTTATTCCGCTTTAAAGGTATAAACCTTATCCTTTTCAATTTCTGTTTTGTCAACCCCTGTGGTTGAATACACTCCGTCTATATAAAAAGCCCAATACTTTCCATGGGTGTCATAATCCAAAGTTGTTCCGTTGACAGATTTTACATACATACCATACGGTCCGTCTTCTCCTGAAATAAGACCTGCGTCCAAAAGTGCTTCGCCCACAGTCTTTTTATCTGTACGAACTAAAAGCTTTGTTTCTTTTCCGTCTGCATCAATAACGGAAAAGGCAAATGAGGTTTCCCCTTTTCCTACTTCAGCGTTTTCTGATTGTGATAATGTTTCAGAGGGTGTGCTGATTTTGTTGTATACCGAAACACCAATACCCAAAGCAACGATTAAACAGATAATTCCGATTATTATCTTCTTTTTCATAAAATCACATCACTTTCCGCCTAATATTATATCACCGTGACGAATAAAGTCAAGTGATATGGATTTGACAAATACAAAAAAATGTAGTAAAATATAAATGCTCGACAGTTCATTTGTACCATCCTGTCGTAAAACAAAACCAGGACTACTATTTCGGACAATGGTGGCTTTGCGTTTTGCAAAGCCCTTTTCTTTTAAAATAGTAGGCTATTTTAAGGAGAAAACCAATGGAAAACAAAAAAACTTATTCAAAGACCTTTGTGATCATATCAGGGCTATATATTGCATGCCTGCTGATTTCAAATATTATTGCAGGAAGGCTGTGGCAGGTGACAGAGGGATTGTTTCTGCCTGCGGCGGTAATACTATTTCCTGTCACATATATCATCGGTGATATACTGACAGAGGTTTACGGCTTTCAAAAGGCGAAAACTTTAATATGGCTTGGATTTATATGCAGCTTTTTTGCAGTGGCTATATATTTTATTACCATTATTATGCCAAGCCCTGTCTTTTTTGAAAACGAGGATGCCTACAAAATTGTTTTAGGAACAACTCCACGCGTTGCGGTTGCATCCCTTTCAGGGTACCTGTTTGGTGAGTTTTCAAATTCAGTTGTTTTATCAAAGCTTAAGGTAAAAACAAAGGGTAAAAAGCTGTGGCTCAGAACTTTTTTGTCAACTGTGATAGGCGAGGGTTTTGATACGATTATCTTTATTATCATTTCCTTTGCGGGAACGATGGGAGTCGCTGAACTTCTTACAATGATGGTTGGACAGTATATTTTCAAGGTATGTTATGAGGCTTTGTTTACGCCCTTTACATATTTTGTTACAAACAAAATTAAGAAAATAGAAAATGTTGATACATTTGATTATGATATAAAGTATAATTTTTTAAGGAGAGATAAAAATGAGAGATAAGGAAAATTTAACACATTTAGGAAGTCAGAACACAGTTTATAAAACAGAATATTCGCCTGAATATTTAGAAGCTTTCGGCAATAAGCATCCTGACAGGGATTATTTTGTAAAGTTTAACTGTCCTGAGTTTACAAGTCTTTGCCCAATCACGGGTCAGCCTGACAATGCAACAATATATATTTCATATATCCCTGACAAGCTTTTGATAGAGAGTAAATCTTTAAAGCTTTATATGTTCTCTTTCAGAAATCACGGTGACTTCCACGAAGATGTTGTAAATACAATTATGAACGACATAATAGAGAAGATTGACCCAAAATATATTGAAGTATGGGGAAAGTTTTTGCCAAGAGGCGGGATTTCGATAGACCCATACTGTAACCACGGAAAGAAAGACACAGTATGGGAAAAGGTGGCCTTTGACAGACTGGCAAATCACGATATGTACCCTGAAAAGGTTGACAACAGATAAAAGAAGGTGGAGATATGGTACACATCCTTGAGCATTCCCTCGTTGACAGCATAAAGATAATACCCTTTATATTTTTAATCTATCTTTTGATAGAGTATCTTGAACATAAAAACAACACCTTTTTAACCCACAAGCTTATGAAGGCAAAAGGCTTGGGGTCTGTGTATGGTGCTGTTTTAGGAAGCGTTCCTCAATGCGGATTCTCTGTTATTGCGGCAGACCTTTTCTCAAAAGGGACGATTACTGCAGGTACACTTATTGCTATATTTGTTGCAACAAGTGACGAGGCTGTGCCGATTATTCTGTCTTATCCTCATAAGGCACATTTTGTAGCAAGTGTGATTTTTATCAAGATACTGATAGCAATAATAAGCGGTTTGATTATTGATTTGATATATAAAAGAAAAATAAAGGGAGAGGAATGTCATAAGGAAGATGAGCATCATCACTTCCACGGCAACTGCGAAAGCTGTGAGGACGGAATATTTAAGTCAGCCCTCTGGCATACTGTGAAGATATTTATTTTTATATTTGTGGCAAATTTTGTATTAACCCTTGCTATAGAGGGAATAGGAGAAGAAAACCTGTCACGGTATCTGCTCAAAGGCACGCCTGTTCAGCCGTTTATTGCGGCAGCTATTGGCCTTATACCAAACTGTGCCGCATCTGTGATATTGACACAAGGCTTTTTGTCAGAAGTGGTATCCTTTGGCTCACTAATAGCGGGTCTTTGCTCGGGAGCGGGTGTTGGAACATTGCTCCTTTTAAGACGAAATAAAAATATAAAAGAAAGCATCTCTATAATAGGAATTTTATATTTAATAGGGGTATTAAGCGGAATAGTATTGCAATTTCTTATAAAATAGTATATAATGTAGATAATCATTTAGACAAAGGAGAATGAAAATGAAAAACACAACAAGAAAGACGGTTATGACAGCGTTGATTGCAGCGCTTGTTTGCGTGGCAACAATGATTATTAAGATTCCGTCACCTCTTAAGGGGTATATCAATTTAGGGGACAGTATAGTTCTTTTATCAGGATGGATATTAACACCTTTTTACGGTTTTATGGCAGCGGGTATAGGGTCTGCTCTTGCAGATATCCTTTCAGGATATTTAATATATGCTCCGGCAACATTTGTTATAAAGGGTGTAATGGCACTTGTAGCATTTTACATATATAATGGGCTTAGCAAAAATACAAAGGGTATAGTTGCAAGGATTGTAAGTGGTGTTATATGTGAGCTCATAATGATTTTGGGATATTTTGTTTTTGAGGGCTTCATGTATGGATTTGCACCATCAGTTGTAAATATTCCTCCAAACGGAGTTCAGGGAATAGCAGGGATTATCATAGGTATAATTCTGGTTCGGGTTTTTGAAAAGAATAAGTTTATAATGGAATAATTTTGTCATATTGACTAAAGGGCACGCTGTTAAAGTGTGCCCTTTTACTGTTGACTTGAATATCAAATGGTAGTATAATGATTATGTATATATAAAAATGGAGAATAGAAATGAGAATTATTGATTTATTAACAAAAGATACATTATCATTATCCTTTGAGGTGTTTCCTCCAAAGACAGAGACAAGTTTTGAAAGTGTCAGGACTGCAACTGAAGAAATAGCAAAGCTTAAACCGTCTTTTATGAGTGTTACATACGGAGCGGGCGGAGGAGCGAGTGCATATACTCTGGATATTGCCAAAAATATAAAGGAACGTTACGGTGTGCCGTCATTGGCTCACCTTACTTGTGTTTCTTCTACAAGGGAAAGTGTATCAAAAAAGATTAAGGATATAAAGGCTGCAGGAATTGAAAATGTTATGGCGCTTCGTGGTGATATTCCAAAGGAACTTGAACATGAGGACAGAGAAAAATGGGATTACAGATATGCCATAGACTTAATCCGCGAGCTTAAAGAGGCTGATGAGAAATTCTGCATAGGTTGTGCCTGTTATCCTGAAGTTCACCCGGAAAGTGTCAATCAGAAAGAAGATATAAAGCACCTTAAGGAAAAGGTTGAGGCGGGCTGTGATTTTATTACCACACAAATGTTTTTTGATAATAATATTCTCTATAATTTTTTATATAAGATACGTGAAGCTGGGATTACTGTTCCTGTTATTCCGGGTATAATGCCTATAACAAATGCAAGTCAGGTGGAAAGGGCGATAAAGCTTTCAGGGTCTTTAATGCCACAGAGGTTTAAGGCCCTTGTAGACAAATTTGGTTCTGATTCTGCTGCTATGAAACAGGCAGGTATTGCATATGCAACGGATCAGATTATAGATCTTTATGCAAACAATATTTCAAATGTCCATGTTTATTCTATGAACAAGCCTGATGTTGCAGAAAAAATTCAGGATAATCTTTCGGATATTATAGGAAAGTAAGGTTAAAAGAGATGGTAAAGGTGAGAAGAAAATTTGCAATAATATTTATCTGGGTGATAGCATTTTTTGCTGTTTCGCCTGTTTTTGCTACGGTTTATACCGAAAAGGGAATGAATTTAAGTAATGATGGTATATATGTTGCAGGCAACACGGATTTTTATCCTATTGAGTATTACAGCAAGGAAACAGGTATGTTTGAAGGTGTAATGCCTGAAATATTAAAGGACATATCTGAAAGAATAGGTATAGACTTTTATTATATCTATGATACAGTTCATACACAGACAGAGGTTGTAACAGAACATCAGGCTGACTTGGTTTCTGCTTATATGGTGGAAATAAACGAAAAGTTTGAAAAAGATGATATTGAGATTCTGACCTATGAATATAACGGAAAGATGACAAATGTAGGCCTTGCTTTTACTGAAGAGTCAGACGAGGATATAATAGAACTGATAAAAAGCGCAGCTGGA
>JAZLCI010000047.1:0-8351 GCA_045614085.1 Clostridia bacterium | reverse complement strand
TGTGTAAGCATGGATTGTAGCCATGATACCGCTCTGGATAGGAGCATAGTCGTTAAGAGCTTTAGCCATAGGAGCTAAGCAGTTTGTTGTACATGATGCAGCAGAGATGATTGTATCATCAGCTGTAAGAGTGTTTTCGTTAACGCTGAATACAATAGTCTTTAAGTCGTTACCTGCAGGAGCAGAAATAACAACCTTCTTTGCACCGGCATCAATGTGAGCCTGGCTCTTTTCCTTTGATGTGTAGAAACCTGTACATTCTAATACAACGTCAACACCGATTTCACCCCAAGGAAGATCCTTAGCGTCCTTTTCAGCATAGATAGTAATCTTCTTACCATCAACTGTGATAGAACCTTCGCCTGCTTCTACAGTGTGAAGACCCTGACCGATTACACCACAGTAACCGCCCTGAGCTGTATCATACTTTAAAAGATTTGCAAGCATAGCTGGATCTGTAAGGTCGTTAATAGCAACAACCTCGTAACCTTCTGCACCGAACATCTGACGGAAAGCCAAACGACCGATACGACCAAAACCATTAATAGCAACTTTTACTGACATAGTAAAAACCTCCTAAAATAAATATATAGAAAATAATTTTTTACATAACTTAAGGCAGGCTCAAATCCTACCATTCTATATTTTACAACAAATGTTAAAAATATACAAGTCTTTTTTTCAAAAATGTTGTTAAAAATATAACGCAATTATTTATATTTCATTGTTAGATATGTTAAATCTCGTTAAGTTTATTGAGGAATGACTTTGTTCTCTCGTTGGCAGGATTTTTAATAACATCATCAGGAGAGCCTGTTTCAACCACAACTCCGTCTGCCATAAAAATAATTTTATCACTTACGGAATAGGCAAAATCAATTTCATGGGTAACGATAACCATTGTGATTTTTTCAGCCGCCAATGCGCGAATAACCTTTAAAATTTCTCCTGTTAATTCAGGGTCTAAAGCAGATGTTGGCTCATCAAAAAATAAGATTCTTGGTTTTAAGGCAAGAGCACGGGCAATTGACACCCTCTGCTTTTGTCCCCCTGATAGCTGACAGGGATAGTTTGAAAGCTTATCTGAAAGTCCAACACGTGCGAGAATTTCTTCTGCATTCTTGCGGATTTCCTCAAAAATCTCTTTTTTGTTTGCTTTATAATCTTCTCTTTCCTTTGCCAAAAGCTTCGGTGCAAGCATAACGTTATCTAAAACATTATACTGTGGAAATAAGTTAAAATCCTGAAAAACAAGACCGAAGTTTAACTGCTTTTTGCGAATTTCTTTAGCCGATGCACTTTTTTCACTGTCTCCGTCAAACAAAAGCTTTTCGTCAAGCAAAATCTGACCCTTGTCTGCACGTTCCAAAAAGTTTATACAACGGAGAAGAGTTGTCTTGCCGCTTCCTGACGAACCGATGATTGATACGACTTCGCCCTCTTCCATTGAAAAGTTTACACCCTTTAAAACTTCAGTCTTACCAAAGCTTTTATAAAGGTTATTTATTTCAAGTATAGACATATCTCTGCTCCTTTACTCGTAATAGTTAAGTTTCTTTTCTATGTATGACAAAATAATTGATAAAACTCCTGTGAATGCAAGGAAGTAAAGACCTGTACCAAAGAGTGGCCATATAATACCTTTTGCCGCAAAGCGCTGTGCATTCATAATGATTTCAGTAACACCAATAACTCGAGCTAAAGCACTGTCCTTTACAAGAGTAATAACCTCATTACCCATAGACGGTGTAATTCTCTTTATAACCTGAAAAAGAACAACCTTGAAAAATATCTGTGTCTTTGTAAGACCCAAGACCTGACCTGCTTCATACTGACCAACAGAAATACTTTCAATTCCGCCTCTGTATATTTCAGAAAAATATGCGGCATAGTTTATTACAAATGCGATTATTGCCGCAGTCATTCTTGAGGATATAGGATAGTTGAATATAAGCCCCGGAGCATAAAGCACCACGAAAAGCTGAAGCATAAGAGGTGTGCCTCTTATAATCCATACAAAAGTTTTTGAAATGGCACGGATAGGCTTGAACTCTGCCAGCCACTTTAACCTTTTAAAGTGAGATAACCTTTTAAATGGTGCCCACTTTGACATGGTGCAAAGGGTAATCAAAAGTCCCAGAGGGATAGAGAGCACCAATGTAATAACAAACAAAAGGCAGTTTGTTCCAAACCCCTTAAGCAATTCCATCCAGATATTCATTATGCTTTCCCTCCAAACTCATTTTCCATTTTTACTATTGCATCAAAAATCATTTCTTCTGTTATTTTATATGGAATAACTTCCATATCAGGGTCATTTAAAGCAGATGTCAAAACAGGCTTTAAGTATTCAAAGGAAACCTCAATCCCTCTATCAGAAAGCGTCGCCTCAACCCCTAAACTCTCAAGAAGCTTTCCTATTTTTTTAGCCTCTTCTTCTTTGTTGTCAAGCATAAGCTGAACAGCAGTAGCATAACCTACAACATCCCCATGCCTGAACTTTTCTTCAAACCCTTCTATATTAGTAAGTCCATAGAATATAGCGTGAGCGACCCCACCGTTGAAATCGTGGTTTACAAGCATACTCACCATACCTGTGCTTACAAGAATAATAAGCGAAACAGCCTCAAACTTTTCGGTTATATTTTCCCGTTTACAATCTTCAAAAGCCTCTGCTCCCCACTGGAGTAACGGCACATTACACATACGGCTGATAGAAATTGCCATTTCATCATTAAAGGTCTTTTCTCTTCCTCTTGCTGAAAATTCAACCTCGTAATATTTAGCAAGGGTATCTCCGATACCTGCGCGGAAGAATTCCTCCGGCGCTTCTATTAAAATATCAGTATTAACAAACACATGATAAGCAGGCTTGTCAAAGTACCAGAAGCCGTCAAATGCATGCTCCTCTGTGTACATAACAGCAAGAGCAGATGATGCGGCACAGGTAGAAACAATTGTGGGGACAGTAACTATCCTTACCCCAAGCAAATCAGCTAAACACTTTGATGTATCAAGTGCCTTACCACCACCAACGCCTACTACAAAGTCAATGTTTTTATCTTTGTATATATCAAATAGGCTCTCTGCCTTTTTGCGTGTACATTCCTTTCCGTACACAACTATATCCACTATACAAAAAGCTGTCATTGCCTCTTTAAGCTTGTCTATTGACTTTGAAAGAGCAGTTTCGCCACCAACTATCAAAACGCGGCTACCTAAAGGTCTGCATACTTTTTCTATTCCGTCATAAGCATCCTTTCCTATGGTGTAATCTGCAAAATAACATTGTTTCATATGTAAACCATACCTTTCGTTCAATGTATCATTGAACTCAAATAAAAAATTAATAATTAATAATGAATAATTTTTGCAAAAAATTGCCTTTGCAATTTTCTTTTAATTCAAATGCAACGCATTTGTTCCTTAATTCTTCATTATTCATTTTCCACTATTCATTGAGTTTGTCTTGCAAACTCATTATAGCCGGATTCAACAAGACTAATGCCGATTAGTGTTCTTGAATCAGGCCAGATAAATTAAGTTATTGAGGTTTCCGCTGTTACGCGGAAACCTCAATTATGTTCTGAATTACTGTGCGTTTTTAGCAGCTTCGATACCATCTGCTAAACCGTACTTTTCAGCAATCTTGTTAAGTTCGCCGCTTTCGTTGAGTTCTGCGATAGCTGCGTTAACCTTTTCACAAGCATCACTGCCCTTTCTGAAAGCAATACCGAAGTACTGATCACCAAACTTGTTGTCTGTGTTGATAACAAGGTCAGTTAAAGTTGAACCTTCGCCGCCGATCATACCCTGAGCGATTACAGAGTCAACAACTGCAACATCAGCAACACCGTTCTGAACGTCCATTAAAGCTGTTGCCATTGATTCAACACCTGTGTATTCTGCATCCTTAAAGTAATCCTTAGCCATTACCTTTACGCTTGCATCATTTGTGTCATCAATTTTACCTGTGATCTTTTCTTCACCAGTTGAACCTGCTTCAGCTACAATCTTCTTACCTGTGATATCAGCCATAATTTCGTCAGCCTTGTCAGCCTTCATAACCATAGCCTGTGTGTTGTACATATAAGGCTTTGTAACTTCCCACATTTCTTTTCTGTCTTCTGTGATGCACATGCCGTTCCAGAGTACGTCAATGTTCTTAGAAGCAAGTTCTGTTTCCTTTGCTTCCCAGCTGATTTCAACGAATTCAGCCTTTACGCCGAGCTTTTCACATACTGCCTGAGCAAATTCTGTGTCAAAACCTGTCCAAGCGCCTGCTTCGTCGAGATAGTTCATTGGAGGATAGTTTGTAACACCGATAGTTAAAACACCCTTACCCTGAATGTACTCCCAGTCTGTCTGTTCTGTTGTTGTCTTC
Organism: Clostridia bacterium; assembly: GCA_045614085.1. Classification (GTDB taxonomy): domain Bacteria; phylum Bacillota; class Clostridia; order Monoglobales; family Monoglobaceae; genus UMGS1820. The sequence goes on along the minus strand of JAZLCI010000047.1, from coordinate 3,967 downwards.
TGTCCGCATGCTGCAAATGACAATGCCATTACGCATACAAGAACTAACGCTAAAAATCTTTTCATTTTTAACATCCTTTCATCTTTTGAAAATATTTATTTAATTTTATTTTTTTACTGTTTAAGATGCCAGATTTCTCTGTTGTAGTCCTCTATTGTTCTGTCACTTGAGAAATATCCTGCCTTCGCTGTGTTCATAACCGCTGATTTAAGCCACGCATCCTTATCCTGATATTTTGCCTTGACCCTCGCGTTTGCATTAAGGTACGATTCAAAATCAGGGAGCAAAAGATAATTATCTGCAAAGCCATTGTCACCGATAACCAATGCTTTGTATAAATCATAAAAGATATTCTCACGGTTAAAGGTTCCATCAATAAGGGTGTCTACAACCCTTTTTATAACAGGATTCGTGGCATATATCTCAGAGCTTGGCGACTTTCCGCCGGCGTAAATATTCAAAACTTCCCGGGAAGACAAGCCGAAGATAAAAATGTTGTCATCTCCAACCTGTTCACGGATTTCCACATTTGCACCATCCATTGTTCCAATGGTAAGTGCTCCGTTTAGCATAAGCTTCATATTACCTGTACCTGACGCTTCCTTTGATGCAGTGGAAATCTGCTCACTAAGTTCCGCTGCCGCAACAATCTTTTCTGCAGCGGATACGCTGTAATTTTCAATAAAAACAACTTTCATAACATCCCTTGTTTTAGGGTTGTTGTTCACAGCCTTTGCCACATCGTTTATAAACTTTATAATAAGCTTTGCCATATGATATCCAGGGGCAGCCTTTGCGCCAAAGATGTATGTTGTGGGCTGAACATTTGCATCCATCAACCCTTCGGTAAGCTTAATATAATTATAGATAATATGCATCACCTTTAAAAGCTGACGCTTATACTCATGAAGTCTTTTTATCTGCACATCAAATAATGAATCTGCATCAACTGATATGCCGTTATTTTTCAGGATATAATCTGCAAGTCTTTCCTTATTTCTCTGCTTGATTTCGCCAAACTTTTGTCTGAAGGCACTATCGTCAGCAAATGGTGTAAGCTTATCCAACTCACGATAATCCTTTATCCATCCATCACCGATAGAATCACAGATTAAAGCTGACAAATCAGGATTAGCCTTATAAAGCCAACGTCTGAAAGTGACGCCATTTGTCATATTCTTAAACTTATAAGGATAAATCATATAGTAATCCTTAAAGGTTTCATTCTTTAATATCTCAGTATGAAGTGCCGCAACACCGTTTACACTGTGACAGGCAGTTAAACAAAGATTTGCCATACTAACCTGACCATGTGAGATAACAGCCATATATTCAACCTTGCCAAAATCCCCCGGGAACCTTTTCCACAGGACATCCCTTTGACGTCTGTCAATCTCATGGATAATCTGCCCAAGTCTTGGAAGAAGCTTATCAACCATCTCCATAGGCCATTTTTCCAACGCCTCGCATAAAATAGTATGATTTGTATAAGCAAATGTCCTTGTGACAATATTCCATGCTTCATCCCAGCCGAACCCCTCTTCATCCATAAGAATACGCATAAGTTCAGGAATAGCAATGGTTGGATGTGTGTCGTTTATATGAATCTGAATATATTCAGGGATATCTGCAAGTGATAAGTTCTTACTCTTATGCTTTGAAAGTATCCACTGAATAGTTGCAGACACAAAAAAGTATTGCTGTTTGAGGCGGAGAAGCTTTCCCTCGTAGTGATTATCTTCAGGATATAAAACCTTTGATATAACTTCAGCCAGTTCCTTATTCTCGCTTGCCCTTGCATAGTCACCCCGGTTAAACACACTCATATCATATGCCTCAGGTGAGCAAGCCTTCCAAAGCCTCAATGTGTTGACGGTCTCTGACTTATAACCGGTAATCGGCATATCATAAGGCTCTGCAATAACTGTGTTATAGTCTACGTGGCGTAACTTAAGTCTACCGTCTTCCATATACTCTTCAATTCTTCCGCCGAAGTGAACCTCTTTTGTGTCTTCAGGTCTTGCAATATCCCATACGTTTCCGCCCTGTAACCATGGGTCAGGCATTTCTATCTGATATCCGTCAACTATCTTTTGCTTAAAAAGACCATACTCATATCTGATACCACAACCGTAGGCAGGGATTTCAAAATTTGTAAGAGAATCTAAAAAACAAGCCGCAAGACGACCTAATCCACCGTTACCAAGACCTGCATCATTTTCCTGTTCCTCGATTTCATCAAGTGAAACGCCAAGGTCTGAAAGGGCTTCTCTGTATGCCTCTGTTTTGGAAATATTCATAAGATTATTTCCCATTGCTCTGCCCATCAAAAACTCAAACGAAAGATAGTAAAGCTCCTTTTGTGGCTGACTGTCAGATTTCTCACGATAGTTTATCCACATATCCATTATCTCGTCGCGGACAGTAACCGCAACTGCATTGTAAATTTCCTTTTTTGTCGCCTTTTCAACTGTCTTTCCATAGTATCTGCGGACTTTTCCTGCAATCTCGTTTTTAATAAACTCTTTTTTGTTTTTCTGTACAGATGCACTTGTAGACGTCTTTTTCATCAAGCTATCCATCCTTCCTGATATATAAATGATAAATGCTCTTTTTATTTTAAGCAAGTATCTGTCAGGATATGCATACATATACTATTTTATAATACTACATTTTATCCTTTTATGCAAGGCTTTTTTTGATATTTATACATTTATTTTTTGTTTGTGCAAAACGCCTCCCTTTCGATTACGCAACCACATTTACATTCGTTCCGCATTTTTTGGTACGGTTATGAACCAAATTTACAACAGGAGGGGGTGGAACCCCTCCCCTACAGAGGTAAAGTAAAAAATCGGATGGCATTTAAACCATCCGATTTTTTATTTTACCTCTATTTTAAGTTCTCCATCTTCTGCTGAAACCAAAACTGTCTGCCCCTGTTTTATTTCTTCCGAAATAATCAACTGAGCAATATCGTTTTCGATATGTCTTTCGATATATCTTCGCATTGGTCTTGCACCATATTCCTTTTTGTAGGATTTTTCTAGGATAACTTCCTTTGCCTTGTCGCTGACTTCAATGCTTATTTCTTTTTCAGAAAGGCCTGCTGTCAAATCCTCAAGCATAAGAGAAATTATCTTTAAAAGTTCTTCCTTTTTAAGCTCCTTAAATGTGATAACCTCATCAACTCTGTTTAAAAATTCAGGTCTGAAGATTTCCTTTAAGGCTCTTTCTGTCTTTATACTCTTTGCCTCGTCATCATCGTTAAAGCCAACTATGTTTGACCTGTTGTCGCTTCCTGCATTTGATGTCATAATTATAATTGTGTTTTCAAAGGAAACTGTCTTTCCGTGGCTGTCGGTTATTCTTCCGTCATCTAAAATCTGCAGAAGAATGTTAAACACATCCTCGTGTGCCTTTTCTATCTCGTCAAGAAGAATAACCGAATATGGATGTCTGCGGATTTTCTCGGTGAGCTGACCTGCATCATCATATCCCACATATCCCGGAGGCGAACCAATGAGCTTTGCAACCGAGTGCTTTTCCATATACTCTGACATATCAAGACGGATAAGTGAATTTTCACCGTCGAACACTTCTTCGGCTATTCTCTTAACTAACTCCGTCTTACCGACACCTGTTGGACCAACAAATATAAAGGAAACAGGTCTTTGCTTTAAGGATATGCCAGCTCTCTTTCTTCTTATAGCAGAAGAAACAGCTGTCACCGCCTCATCCTGACCGATAAGCTTTTTATGAAGTCGCTCTTCTAAATTCTTAAGCTTGCTTGTTTCAAGCTCGGTTATATGCTTTACAGGGATTTTTGTCCACATTTCCACAACAGAGGCAATATCGTCTGCAGTTAAGTCAACATAAACAGTTTCTTCTAAATTTTTAATATCTTCTTCTACCCTGATGCGCTTGCTTTTAAGCTCCTTAAATGTGATAACCTCATCAACTCTGT
>JAZLCI010000046.1:0-6648 GCA_045614085.1 Clostridia bacterium | reverse complement strand
GCTACGATCCGACTTAATTACATATACAAGCCAAATGTAATATCAGCGGGAGGGGGTGGAACCCCTCCCCTACACAGTTCAAAAAGTCCTACACCCAAATTAAAGAATAAAAAAAGTGGTTTCCGTTTGGAAACCACTTTTTATTATCAGTTAAATTATTTAACCATGCTTGCAACTTCGTCAGCAAAGTTGTCTTCTTTCTTTTCAAGACCTTCGCCCTTTTCGATACGAACAAAGTTCTTAACCTTAACATCAGCGCTGATAGCCTTTGCAACTGAAGCAACGTACTGTGCAACAGTTTCTTTGCTTTCTGACTTAACGTATTCCTGCTCAAGTAAGCAGATTTCCTTAAGTTCCTTAGCAAGACGGCCAACTATCATCTTTTCGATGATATTGTCAGGCTTTGAAGCGTTCTTAGGATCATTCTTAAGCTGTGCAATAAGAATTTCCTTTTCGTGTTCCTTATATTCTTCAGGAACATCGTCGCTTGATAAATACTGTGGGTTAAGAGCTGCAATCTGCATAGCGATGTTACGGAGACAATCTCTAACTTCATCGCAGTCAGGAGCTTCAGCTTCAACTAAAACACCAATCTTACCTGCAGCGTGAATGTAGTCAACAACTACACCTGTTGTTTCGATTCTTGCAAAACGACGGATGTTCATATTTTCACCGATTGTAGCAATCTTTTCTGTGAGCATTTCGCCGATTGTTGCATCACCGCACTTAACATCCTTAAGAGCTTCAACGTCAGCAGGGTTAGCAGTAGCAACTGCTTCTGCAACGTTTGATACAAAGTTCTGGAAATCTTCATTTTTTGCAACGAAGTCTGTTTCAGAGTTAACTTCTACTAAAACACCAACGTTACCGTTCATATAAGACTTAACAATACCTTCAGCGGCAATTCTGTCAGCCTTCTTTGCAGCAGTAGCGAGACCCTTTTCTCTTAAGAATTCAACAGCCTTGTCCATATCGCCATCTGTTTCTGTAAGAGCCTTTTTACAGTCCATCATACCGCAGTTTGTCATTTCTCTGAGCTTTTTAACATCCTGTGCTGTAAATGCCATAATATATCAATCCTTTCTTTAAATCAAAAATTAGTCATCAAGCATATCAAGAGTTGCATCCATTTCCTGAACTTCTTCTTCATCAGCTGTTTCAGGAACGAACTGTTCACCCTGACGGCCTTCAATAATAGCGTTACCAATTGTTGAAGCGATAAGCTTAACGGCACGGATAGCATCATCGTTACCAGGAATTGGGAATTCAGCATCTTCTGGGTCACAGTTTGTATCAACAATAGCAACTACAGGGATACCGAGCTTGTGAGCTTCTGCAATAGCGTTCTTTTCCTTTCTTGGGTCAACAACGAACATTGCAGCAGGAATTTCTTTCATTTCCTTGATACCGCCTAAGAACTTTTCAAGCTTTTCCTTTTCAAGGTTTAACTTGATAACTTCCTTCTTAGGAAGAAGGTTCATTGTGCCATCTTCTTCCATCTTTTCGAGCTGATAAAGACGGTCAATTCTCTTCTTGATTGTCTTAAAGTTTGTAAGCATACCGCCGAGCCATCTAGCATTAACGTAGTACATACCTGTTCTTTCAGCTTCCTCGCGGATAGCATCCTGAGCCTGCTTCTTTGTACCTACGAATAATACGTTACCGCCGTTTGCAGCGATGTCACGGATAAAGTAGTAAGCTTCCTCTATTTTCTTAACGGTTTTCTGCAGGTCGATGATATAGATACCGTTTCTCTCTGTGAAAATGTACTCTGCCATTTTCGGACTCCATCGACGAGTCTGATGTCCAAAGTGAACACCTGCCTCCAAAAGCTGCTTCATCTGAATAACTCCCATGATTTACACCTCCAAAGTTTTTGCCTCCGTATAAGTCACCTTACCCAAGTACCGTCACGGGTAGTCGGCACCGCTTGGATAATCATTATACGTGCGTATTTAATTTATTTGCCTTTAAAAAAACAAACTTTCCCAAAGACCATAAAATTATATCACAGTATTTTATAAAATGCAAGAGTTTTTTGAATTTTTTGGGGAAAATTTATAATAAAGAAACAGACTTTCGCCTGTTTCTCTGTATTTTATCCGTAATAAGTCGCAACGTCCAAAACGGGAACCATAAAGCTGTCACTTTTTGTAGAGAAAATCTTTATACATCCACCTTTTGGCATATTTATTTCGTTAAAATAAAATTCCTTTTCTGCATTTGGTGATATATCAAGTTTCTTTGCCTCCGATATACTCACGAGAACATTATTTTCGTCATACACAGCTAGTCTTATAACAACATTATCTTCTTTTTCACCTTTTGAGTTATAATAAGAAACAGATGCAATATTATTTGCAAAATTATAAGATATATCACTTATATAAACATTATCAACCGTACCTTCAGCAAGTTTCACAAGCTTCTCAATATTCAGAATGCCCCAGCCATAATGAACATCATAACCAATATCACCTTTATCCTTTGAGGAAAGCATAAGCATAGTTTCAAAAGTATCGTGATCTATTTTAGGATTGATACCTTTTACAATGGCAGCCGCCCCCGCAACATAAGGAGATGCAAAGGATGTTCCGTTTACATATCCGTAGCCATCTTCTACTGTTGTATAAACCATATATCCCGGAGCTGAAACATCAACCATATTATTATATTGAGAAAAATAAGTATATTCTTCATCCTCATCTATAGCGGCAACTGATATAACATTGTCAAATCCCGCAGGATATAGCATAGGGTTACCCTTATCAGCCGAATTGCCTGCGGCCGCAACAACAATTACACCATCTTCCGTCGCCTTATCTATAGCCGCTTTAAGTATTTGCATATCCTGTGAAAATCCCGTACCGCTTCCTGACTCAACTCCAAGGCTCATATTAACCACATCGCAGCCATCATCATTGACAGCAGCAGAAAACCCTTTGATAAGGTTAGAAACACTAGTCTTCGAGTTTTTAAATACCTTATACATATAAATATCCGCTTGGGACACCCCTGAAACACCTATATTATTATTAATTTCTGCACCTATAATTCCGGTAACACTTGACCCATGAGGGGTATCATCATAAACCGTTCCTGTACCCAAAACATCGACCGCTTTAGCAATATTATTCTTTAAATCAGGATGTTCTGCATATACACCTGAATCTATAATTCCAACCTTAACATTTTTTCCAAAAAAGTCATGCACCCACGCAAAGGGAAGGTTAATAATACCTGAATACTCTCTTTGTAATATGTATTTAGGATCGCTTGGAATATAGTCAAAAAGAGTTACAACCGTATCCTCCTCTATATATTGAACCTTGTCCATATCTAGTTTATGAAGGTCATCTTCTGACACTGTATATATATCCCAATCTTCAGAAACAGTCTCAAGATCGGCCGATATGCTTCTTGGTATAATCGCATTATCTTTCAGCATAACAATATATTCCTTTGCTGTGGAAGCAAAGGAATTACTGTTTATCAATATTAACAAAAAGGATAAACATACACAAATTTTCCTTTTCATTATATTTCTCCTGTCTTATTTTCTTAAATTACTATCTTTATCAGACTTTCTTTCATCTTTTTTAAACACAAGCTTTGCGTATATGTATTCAGTAACACTAAAACGTGTAAGACCTACTCTGTATCCTGCAAAGATAATCACAGGAAGTATAAACATAACAATAAAGTATGCAACAGGATTACTGTCCGGAATAAAACTTACAAATGGGAAATACCACCCACGGAAAATCATATCCGGTGTACCGTAAACTCTGCATCCCGCTACAAAGAAATCGTATGAACCATCTAAAAACGGGAAATCAAGCTTCCATATATCAGGAAACGCAAATCTGATTATGTATAATATAACAGGAATAATCAATGTAGTAAGACCAATCCATAACGGAAGCTTCATATCAGGGTAGTACCCCGGAATCTTTCTTGAATCAGCTACCCCTGCCTTCCATGCGGCAGAATACATAACCCCAAAATATATAAGTCCTGTAATCGTTGAAAAAAGATGTGGGTTATTCTGACTTGTTCCATAAAAGAACAGAAAACATGTGACAGACAACAAAACAAGCCCTATCTGACACACAAAAAATCTCATCGATAATTTAAAAATCTTCATTTAAAGTCACCTCATAAATTATTTAACAAAAAAATCATCAGGAACAGGTGCTGTCAATGTAAGCATCTCTCCTTTAACAGGATGATAAAAAGTAAGTTCACTACAATGAAGTCTTGTTCTCTCTCCCTCTACTTCATTTCCATATATAAAATCACTATAAAGCGGATGTCCTATATGTGCCATATGAACCCTTATCTGATGAGTTCTGCCTGTCTTCGGCATAAGCTTTACAAGAGAAAATCCATTTTCAGATTTTAAAACCTCATACTCCGTTTTGGCATACTGTCCATCATCTGCAACAATTCTTGTTATAACACTGTCTTCCTTACGTTTTATGGGACCCTCAACAACTCCCTTTATATTTTCCGGAGTGCCACTTACAATAGCAAGATATGTTTTTTGTATCTCGCCACTTCTTATTTGTCTGCAGAAAAGTTCAGAAGAATATCTGTTTTTGGCGATCAAAACAATTCCTGTCGTATCTCTGTCAAGTCGGTTTACCGCTCTGAACACAAAATCTTTTCCCTTGTAGTAATTCATCACACCATTTGCCAAAGTTCCCTCGTAATGATTTTGAGATGGATGCGTAGGCATATCAAAAGGCTTATTTACTGCGAGAATGTCCTCATCCTCGTATATAATATCAAGAGGGATATCATTTGGAACAATGTTTAATGATGCCTCATCCTTTATATTAAGCGAAAGAACATCCCCTGATGATACCTTTTCCCTGACTGTTGCTTTTTTATTATTAAGCATAATTCCATCATCATAAGTTTTAAGCTTTCTGATAAGCTTTGACGAAAGGTCAAGACTTTTATATAAAATATATTTAATTTCTGTTCCCTCTAAATCTTTTGTAACGATAAATTCTATTTTTCTCAAAGCTATCCACCTTAAAAATATTATTCTAATATTATATATCGTTACAAAAATAATGTCAACCTATGTAGAAATAAATTAATCTAAAACTATTGAATTACTTACAAAAATGTGATATTATAATCAAAGGTTATGCGTCTGTAGCTCAGTTGGATAGAGTGTCAGACTCCGACTCTGAAGGTCGTGCGTTCGAATCGCATCAGGCGCACCAAAACAAAAATCCTGTCGAAAGATAGGATTTTTGTTTTGTATTATTCATTTTTCATTATTTAACATTCATCATTCATTAAATTCGACAGGATTTTTAATGAATAATGAAGTCGCTTCGCTGATGAATAATTAATAATTGTTATGCAAATACGATTTTGTAATTTTTTTGTAAAAATAGCACCGATTTTGGTACTGGTGTAAGCACCAATAAAACTTGCCACATACAACAAAAATCTCCCGCATCTCTTTTGAGAGATGCTTTTTAAATTTACTCTTGCATATTTTTATCCAATAACTTATAATATAGATAACAACAAAAAAAGCAGGTGAAATTATGGGAAATTATATATTGAGCTGTTGCTCAACAATTGACTTAACAAAAGAACAGGTCGAAGAAAGAGATATTAAAGTTATCTTTGGTCACTACAGTATTGACGAAAACGAATACAGAGATGACTTCGGAAAAACTATATCATACAAAGATTTTTATCAAGCTATGGTAGATGGTGCCGATACAAAAACATGGCAATTAAATTCAACAGAATTTGCAGAACACTTTGAACAGTTTGTAAGTCAGGGATATGATGTAGTTCATCTTTCCTTATCAAGCGGTTTATCAGGTACATTTAATTCCGCTTCTTTTGCTGCAGAACAGATCAATGAAAAATATCCTGACAGACATGTATATGTTATTGACTCTCTTGGTGCATCTTCAGGCTACGGTATGCTTGTTGACAAAATGGCTGATTTCCGTGATGAAGGAATGGCTGCAGAAGATTTAGTTAAATGGGTAGAGGAAAACCGTCTTAAGATGCGTTATGAATTCTTCTCAACCGACTTAACCTTCTACATAAAGGGCGGAAGAGTTTCAAAGGCTTCAGGTATGGTAGGAACTCTCCTTGGTATCTGCCCTCTTCTTGATGTTGATATTTACGGAAAGCTTATTCCACGTAAAAAGGTGCGTACAAAGAAAAAGGTTATGACAGAAATTGTTAAGCTTATGGAAGAAAGAGCACAGGACGGTTATGATTATTCCGACAAATGTTACATCTGCCACTCTGATTGTTTAGAGGATGCAGAAGCTGTTAAGGCTCTTGTTAAAGAAAAATTCCCTAAAATCAAGGGCGATGTAGAGATATATGACATCGGCACATCAATAGGCAGTCATACAGGTCCGGGGACAGCTGCAATATTCTATTGGGGAACAGAGAGAACAGAATAAATTTAAAGGGTAAATCTGATAAACAGATTTACCCTTTTTGTTATTCATCTTCTTCCTCGTTGTCAGCCGATGGTATAACCGTTACTTCGGCTTTTTCAATCCTATGGTCAACAACTGAAGTTACTCTTATCTTCATGACATCAGTCTGAAGTTCCAAAACCTCACCATCTGCAGGAATAGTCTGAAG
>JAZLCI010000045.1:0-8546 GCA_045614085.1 Clostridia bacterium | reverse complement strand
CAAACAGGCATGTTTAAAAAGGCTTTCCCCGAAAGATTTTACGATTGCGGTATAGCAGAGCAGAATATGATGGGTATTGCCGCAGGTATTGCCGCAACCGGCAAAAAGGTTATTGCAAGCTCCTTTGCTATGTTTGCCGCAGGCAGAGCCTTTGAACAGATAAGAAACTCTATCGGCTACCCTCATTTAAATGTTAAGATTGGTGCAACACATGCAGGTCTTTCTGTTGGTGAGGACGGTGCTACACATCAGTGCCTTGAAGATATCGGTTTAATGCGTACCATTCCTGGCATGGTAATATTAAACCCTGCAGATGCAGTCGAGTCACGTCTTGCTATCAAGGCGGCTATCGAATATGACGGTCCTGTTTACTTAAGATTTGGCAGACTTGACGTTCCTGTTATCTTTGACGATGACTATAAGTTTGAAATAGGTAAGGGTGTTGAGCTTAAAGATGGTAGCGATGTTACAATTATTGCAACAGGTCTTATGATTCCTGAAGCCTTAAAAGCAAGTGAAATTTTAGCAGAAGAAAACATATCTGCTAGAGTTATAAACATTGCAACTATCAAGCCTATTGATGAAGAAATCATCATTAAGGCGGCAAAGGAAACAGGTGCAATCGTTACAGCAGAAGAACACAATATAAACGGTGGTTTGGGTTCAGCTGTCGCTGAAGTTTTAGTTGAAAACTGTCCTGTTCCTATGCAGAGAGTGGGAACTAATGATGTGTTTGGTAAGAGCGGTAAACCATACGACTTGCTTAAGGAGTATGGACTTGATGCTGAAACAATAGTAGCGAGAGCGAAAGAAGTTATAAAAAAGAAATAATTTCGCAAGGAGCTTTAATATAAGCATTTCAAGACAAAAAGACAGAGAAATTATCAAAAAAGACAGCCAATGGTATTGTGAGATTTGATAAGGTTATCAATGATAAAGGTGCAAAAAAGGTCAGAATGTACTCAAAGGTTGTTTTATAAGTTAAATAAGAAGATGAGGAATGAAAATCATTCCTCATCTTTTGTCTTATCCTACTATTTTATCTTCTTTTATAGTGTCTATCTTCGCGGTAGATTTCTGAACAGGTTTTTTGTTTTCGTTATAGGTGATTTCAGGCTTACTTGTTTTGTCAACGCAACCCTTTGTTACAACAACCTTTTCGATTGTTGGGTCTGATGGAATGTCGTACATAATGTCAAGCATAATATCTTCAAGTATTGTACGCAAACCTCTTGCTCCTGTGTTACGTTCCGCCGCAAGATGAGCAATTGCAGCAATTGCATCATCGCTGAATTCAAGTTGAGCACCATCCATCTGAAGCATAGCCTGATACTGCTTTGTAAGTGCATTTTTAGGAACGGTGAGGATAGACTTGAGAACTTCTTCGTTTAATGAGTCGAGAGTTGTAACAACAGGAAGTCTGCCGATAAGTTCAGGAATCATACCAAACTTGAGCAAATCTTCAGGCTGAAGCTGACTTAAAATGTCGCCTCTGTTTTTATCTTTTTTACTTTCAACCTTTGCGCCAAAGCCCATTGTCTTTGTGCTGACTCTGCTTTCGATTATCTTGTCGATACCTTCAAAAGCACCACCACAAATAAAGAGGATGTTTGTAGTGTCTATCTGTATAAATTCCTGATGAGGATGCTTTCTGCCACCTGTAGGCGGAACAGATGCAATAGTTCCTTCAAGAATTTTAAGAAGTGTCTGCTGTACACCTTCACCGCTGACATCTCTTGTAATAGATGGGTTTTCAGATTTTCTTGAAATCTTGTCAATTTCATCAATATAGATAATGCCCTTTTCGGCAAGCTCTATATCATAATCTGCCGCCTGAATAAGCTTTAATAAGATGTTTTCAACGTCTTCGCCAACATAACCTGCTTCGGTAAGTGATGTAGCATCTGTGATTACAAATGGAACGTTTAACTTTTTAGCAAGCTTTTGGGCAAGCAATGTCTTACCACAGCCTGTAGGACCAAGCATTAAGATGTTACTCTTTTGAAGCTCAATGTCATCAGGAGTAAGGTCAGAGTGAATACGTTTGTAATGGTTGTAAATCGCAACGCTTAATGCTTTTTTTGCTGCCTGTTGACCGATAATATATTCATTTAAATATTCGTGGATTTCAGCAGGTTTTGGAACATCCTGAAGAGATTCGCTGCTCAATGCAGGGAAATCTTCTTTTAAGATTTCAACGCATAAGTCGATACATTCATTACAGATAAAGGCACCGGGACCTTCGATAATGCGGTTTACGCGATCCTCTGTTTTGCCACAGAAGGAACAACGGCAAACCTGATTTTCGTCAAATTTATTTGGCATAGATTATCTCCTACCTGTTTGTAACTATTTTATCAATAAGACCGTACTTAACGGCTTCTTCTGCAGTCATAAAGTTGTCACGTTCGGTGTCTGCTTTGATAACGTCAAGTGGCTGACCTGTATTTACACTTAAAATATTGTTTAAGTTATCCTTGATTTTAAGCATTCTGTCAACGTGAATCTTCATATCTGTTGCCTGACCCTGTGTGCCGCCAAGTGGCTGATGAATCATAATTTCGCTGTTAGGCAAAGCAAATCTCTTGCCCTTTGCGCCTGATGAGAGGAGGAAGGCACCCATAGATGCCGCCATACCTACACAGATGGTTGAAACATCTGCCTTTGTGTACTGCATGGTGTCATAGATTGCCATACCTGCAGTAACAGAACCACCGGGACTGTTGATGTATAAGTTAATATCCTTATCAGGATCCTCACTGTCTAAGAATAAAAGCTGTGCTATAACCAAGCTTGCTGTCTGGTCGTTTACTTCATCTGATAAGAATATAATTCTGTCTTTAAGTAAGCGGGAGAATATGTCGTATGAACGTTCACCCTTGCTTGTTTGTTCGATTACATAAGGTACTAAACTGCTTCTGAAGTTATCCATATTATTATCTCCTTTAAAATTATTTTATTTGAATATAAAGGTTGATTTGGACATTATATCCAAATCAACCTGTAAATATACCCTTAAGTTAATTATTTGAAGTCTGCGTTGTCAACTAAGAACTCAATTGTCTTCTGTGCCTTGAGTCTGTCCTTAACGTCATCTTCGCTTACATACTTCTTGATGTCTTCAACCTTCATGCCGTTCTGCTCAGCCATGGTTTCATATTCCTTTTCAACATCCTTGTCAGTTGCCTTGATTCCTTCAACCTCGCAAACCTTTTCAAGGATTAAAGATGTTTTAACGTTCTTTAAAGCATCTTCTTTGTACTGTTCCTTCATAGCGTCAACAGTGAGACCTGTGTACTTCATATATGAGTTAATGTCAAGTCCCTGATAACGGAGCTGCATATCAAAGTCGCGAATCATCTTTTCTGTCTGTGAGTTAATCATTGCATCAGGAATATCGATTTCTGTTGCATCACAAACAGCTGTGATAACGTTTTCTTCTGTTTCGTGCTTTGATCTTTCTTTGTTAGCAGCTGAAAGCTTTTCCTTTATGTCTTTAGTAAGTTCTTCGAGTGTGTCAAACTCACTAACGTCTTTTGCAAATTCATCATCAAGTTCAGGAAGTTCCTTAACCTTAACAGAGTTGATTTTTACTTTAAATGTAGCAGCCTTGCCTGCTAAATCTTCTGAATGATAAACTTCAGGGAATGTAACGTTTACGTCAACGTCTTCGCCGATGTTCTTGCCGATAAGCTGGTCTTCAAAGCCTGGGATAAACTGACCTGAACCGATTGTTAAGTCAAAGCCTTCACCCTTGCCGCCTGCAAATGCAACGCCGTCAACAAAACCTTCGTAGTCGATGTTTGCGATATCGTCCTTCTTAACAGCTCTGTCTTCAACAGGAACCATTCTTGCACTTCTTTCGCGCATCTTGTCAAGCTCTGCGTCGATATCCTTTTTAAGAGTACGGTGTGAAACCTTTGTAGCCTTAACGCCCTTGTATGTACCAAGCTCAAACTCAGGCTTTACAGTAACCTTTGCAGTAAAGGTGATACCCTTTTCCTTGTCGATTTCGCCCTTGATGTCAATTTCAGGCTGATCAACAGGATAGATGTTATTTTCTTCTATTGCTTTATCATATGCATCAGGAAGAACAATGTTTATTGCATCTTCGTAAAAAACTTCTGCACCGTAATATTTTTCAATAAGCTTTCTTGGAGCCTTACCCTTACGGAAGCCCTGGATTGTAATCTTGCCTACGTTCTTTTTGTAAGCCTTTTCAATTCCTGCTTCAAATTCTTCTGCTGTAACTGAAAACTCAAAGCTTACAACGTTCTTGTCAATCTTTTCTACTGTACTCATTAAATCATACCTCTCTACTCATAAAATAACATTGTATATTATATCACAAACTCAAAAAAAAGCAAGCATTTTTCCTATATTTTAATAATTTTTGGCAATATAAATCATACCCGGAGCAAAATCGGGGTGAAATTTAGATAATCGCACGAAACAAGCCTTAACTTTACACCATTATAATCACCTGTTGGCGCCGCTGCGTGGGCGCTGTCATGGAGATGACCGAATATACATTCTGACACGTTATATGCTTTTAAGATTTCTAAAAAGTCAGATGTTTCAGCGGTTTTGTCAATTGGCGGATAGTGCATAGCCACAATTATTTCTTCAGGTTTCAGTGCTTTTGCGTTCTCTAAAGACAGAATAAGGCGTTGCTTTTCTCTTTCAAAAATCTTTTTGTTCTCTCCGTCAGAATTAGGGGGAGGAATTATCCACCCACGTGTGCCGCATATAGCTGTCTTTCCGTAAAGATATGCGGTGTTCTGAAGAACCTCTATTGAGTCAAGTTTATTCTCCTCTAAAAAGATGTTCATTTTATTGAGAGTTGTCCACCAATAGTCGTGGTTTCCCTTTAAGATAAGCTTTTTGCCCTTGAGGGAGTTTATATAGTTAAAGTCTGTCAGGGCATCGTTTATATATGTTGCCCATGATATATCCCCGGGAACAATAACAATATCTTCGTCTTTGACGATATTGTTCCACACATCTTGCATTTTTTCGGTGTAGTTATTCCATTTACTTCCAAACACGTCCATAGGCTTATCTCCGCCTAAAGAGAGGTGCAGGTCGGAAATTGCAAAGATTGCCATAAAATCAATCCTTTTTGTAGTTATCTATTATTTTCCTCATTGTTTCCATTGCAGGTCCGCCAACTAACTTTCTCTGATTAACACAAGTGTCAAGTGAAATTTCATCATAGATGTCTTCTTCGATTAAGTCAGAAAATTCCTTAAGTGTAGCAAGTGGAACTGCATCAATTACTGTGTTGTGCTCAATGCAATATGCAACAAGCTTTCCTACAACAGAGTGAGCATCACGGAAAGGTAAGCCGTGCTTTACCAAATAGTCAGCAACGTCTGTTGCGTTAGTAAAACCACCCTTTGCACCATTTAACATATTGTCTTTTTTAATTTTCATAGTAAGGAGCATCTGTGTGAAAACAGGTAAGCACATCTTAACTGTGTTTACTGCATCAAAAATCTGTTCCTTGTCTTCCTGCATATCCTTGTTGTAAGCAAGAGGGATACCCTTCATAACAGTGAGCAGACCCATAAGTGAGCCGTAAACTCTGCCTGTCTTACCACGCACCAATTCAGCAACGTCAGGGTTTTTCTTCTGTGGCATAATGCTTGAACCTGTGCTGTATGCATCATCTAAATCAATAAAGCTGAACTCATGAGAACTCCAGAGAATAATTTCTTCTGAAAAACGTGAAAGATGTGTCATAATAAGGGATAAGTCAAATGCAAGCTCGCAGACAAAATCTCTGTCAGATACACCGTCAAGGCTGTTTAGGGTTATTCCGTCAAAGCCTAATTTCTCTGCAACAAATTCTCTGTCCAAAGGATATGTTGTGCCGGCTAGTGCACCGCTTCCAAGAGGCATAAGGTTTAAACGCTTTCTGCAGTCTAACAGTCTTTCGCAGTCACGACGAAGCATTTCGTAGTACGCCATAACGTGATGGGCAAGGGTAATAGGCTGTGCCTTTTGAAGATGAGTGTACCCCGGCATAATGGTATCTAAATTCTCTTCAGCTATTTTAAGGAGAGCCTTCTTTAAATCCTCTGCCATAGCGGAAATTTCATCAATCTGTGCACGTAAGTACATCCTTATATCAAGGGCAACCTGATCGTTTCTGCTTCTGCCTGTGTGAAGGCGCTTTCCTACATCACCTATTCTTGAGATAAGAATGGTTTCAATATTCATATGTATATCTTCAGCATTGATTAAAAACTCAACCTTGCCGTCATCTATATCCTTTTTAATTTCAGCGAGAGTTTTAACTATTAAATCCGCATCCTCTTTTGGGATAATATTCTGTCTGCCAAGCATCTCTGCATGAGCCATACTTCCCTCAATATCCTGTGCATACATCGCCCCATCAAAGCGGATAGAGGAGTTAAAATCATCTACTATTGTATCTGTGGCCTTTGAAAAACGACCACCCCAGAGTTTAGCCATAGTAACAAGTCCTTTCGATTAAATCATATCAAAATATTTTACCATAATTACGTTACTTCGTCAAGATTTTATTTATGTCCGAGGGTGAATAACATAAACTCAAAATAAATGCAACGGAAATATTTTAAAGTATAGTTATGAAATTTCGATATTATTTTATACTTTTCAGTGATCGAAATACATTCTTTGATATAATAGGAAAAGATGCTTTTATCAGTTAAGAAGGTTAACTTTAACGGTGATGAAGCAGATACAATTGGTGCTTTCCTTGCTATCGTAATGATGCCACTCACATACTCAATTGCAAATGGTATTATGTTTGGTATGCTCGCATGGGTTATCTTAAAGGTTCTCATCGGCAAGGTAAAGGAAATCGGCGGCGTAATGTGGATTTCTGTTGCACTCTTTGTTGCATTTATTGTATTAAAGGTTATGGGTCTTGCATAATTGATTTGATAACAAAAAGAGTTGTTTCACAAATGTGAAACAACTCTTTTTTTGATTTCTTAAATTATTTGTTATGTTCATGCTTTATGATTTTTTCATATATAGTGCCATATGCTTCGAATAAATCCATACCTCGCTGATTTAACATTAAAGTAAGCTCCTTGCTGATTTCGGCAGCGCAATAAATGGCATTTTTATATTCTTCCTGTGACATAAAAATTCCTCCTTATTAAATTTGTTTGTAAATTAAAAAATGCGCGGCCACGCAATGAGCCACGCATGAAAAACGCGTAGCTGTTATTAGTTCACCACAAACCAAATATGCTCGTATTGCTATACAACCATCAGCTAGCGTTTTTACCACTTTTAGAAAGTTGCATAGCAAATAAAACAAAAGAGAAAATATTTTGTGAGCATAAGGTATTTAATTTTTATCAAATAAAATCGTTTATTTGGTTTGTGGTAGCTTTACTATAACACATTAAAATATATTTTGCAACACTTTTCTGTAAAAATATGGAAATTTTCATATTCTTTTTTCGACAAATTTTTATTTTGCGCACAAAATTCAAAAAAAGTAGGGGCGGAGTTTGTTTTGATTATATGAAGAATATTTGCATTTGTAGGGGAGGGGTTCCACCCCCCTCCCGTTATAAATTGGGGTTCCATCCCCTCCCGTGAGATGTATAAATATAAAAAACGGTGGGAGCAAGGAACTCCACCCTACAGATTTGGTTTATGTGTTTACGTAAATTATATATAGTAGGGTACGGTTCTAAACCGTACCGAATGCTAATATGATACGGAACAGTTTGGAACTGTTCCCCTACAATGATGTGTATTGTTAAAATGCGAAAAACATTTACATATTTGGTTAGAACTTATCTGTACACCTGTTCCTTTCGATATCTTAACGGTGATATACCATATTTTTTTGAAAAGCAACGGGAGAAGTAGAACTGGTCGCAAAAGCCTAAGGTGTCGCTGATTTCCTTTATGGAAAGATTGCCGCAACGGACTTCCAGTTCTGCAGTGAACATAATTCTGTCGTCTATATATTTGCCGATTGAAATTCCTGTTTTATCCATAAAAATATGCACCTTCAAAGTGTCTGACTTTTGGGGTGCATATCAAAACGCAATCTCTTTTTTTGTATATCTTTGGCTTGTACGGAAATAATAGATAAAAATAAGGTGGTGGTATTATGGAGGATGTAAGCAAAAGTATTGATATAAACAGAAAGAGAATAGAAGAGGCTTTTGGTGTCCCTGATAACTTTGACTTTATCATAAGAGATTTTGAAATTGAGGCAGATAAAAAAAATATCAAAGGGTTTATGGTTTTTTATGATGGTCTTGTAAATAAAAATTATATAAACAGAGATATTTTAAGAGGACTTTTTCAGAATATAGGAAGTGTGCCCGAGGGTGTAAGGCTTGAAGATTATATTATGCAAAGAATTATTACATTAGGCCCTCTTTCTGCCGAAAAAGATTTTAACAAGGCAATTGAGGGTGTGTCTTTTGGTAACAGTCTTATATTTATAGACGGTTGTGAAGTATGTTTTGTGGCAGATGTAAAAGGGTGGAGCAGCAGAGGAGTTGATCAGCCTGTAAGGG
>JAZLCI010000044.1:0-5097 GCA_045614085.1 Clostridia bacterium | reverse complement strand
GCAAACGCAGTTAATGAAAACATTGAAACTAACAATGCAAAGCATACCACAATGGAAACAAGTCTTGATTTTTTCATTTTTATTACCTCCTATAGGTTTATTTTTAAAAAACCACATAATATTCCGTCTAATATCTATACTATACCATATATGTTGTTACAATTCAACTATAAAATAAAATTTTTTTCAAAAAATTTTAACATAATTCAAGGCGGATATTCTCCGCCTTTCACAAAAATTTTTTCATATGATTTAAAGCATTTTTTTCAAGTCTTGAAACCTGCGCCTGTGAAATCCCTATTTCTTTTGCTACCTCCATTTGTGTTTTACCCTTATAAAAACGAAGAGTTAAAATGTGTCTTTCCTTATATGCAAGTTTTTTCATTGCTTCTTTTAAAGAAATTTTCTCAAGCCACGAATCATCAACATTTTTTTCATCCGCTATCTGATCCATTACAAAAACAGCATCTCCTCCATCGTGATACACAGGTTCCTGAAGAGAGATAGGGTCAAGTATTGCATCAAGGGCAAGAGATACCTCTTCTCTCGGGATGTCTAACTCCTTTACTATTTCTTCAATGGTTGGCTCTCTGCCCCATTTTGATGTGAGCTTTTCTTTAACAGCTAAAGCCTTATATGCCGTATCCCTTATAGAACGGCTTACTCTTATTGAGTTGTTATCTCTTAAATATCTGCGTATCTCCCCTATTATCATAGGAACAGCATAGGTCGAAAACTTTACCTCGTGAGATGTGTCAAAGTTGTCAAGAGCTTTTATTAGACCTATGCACCCTATCTGAAAAAGATCATCTATGTTTTCACCTCTGTTGTTAAATCTTCTAAGTATACTTAACACAAGGCGAAGGTTTCCATATATAAAGGTTTGTCTTGCTTCCATATCTCCCTCTTTTATTTTTTTGAAAAGTTCCATTTTTTCTGCATCGTTTAAAACAGGAAGCTTTGATGTATTTACTCCGCATATTAAGACTTTGTTTGTCATATGGCATCTCCCGATATTTTCTATTTTAAAATAAGTATTTACGAAAGCTACAAATTTATACTGTCTTAATATGTCGCATCACATTATAAAAAAACATACTTTTTTTGCCAATGATACCATAATGTTTAAAGTGTAATTTATCACACAAAGCACAAAATAACAGCGTAAATAACAAAAATTTTATAGATAGCAAAAACAAACTTTATAGGAGGAAAGCTAATGTTAAAGAAAAGTTTTATTCTGTTTCTGGCCTTTTGTTTTCTTTTTACAGGAATAGTGTCAGCTACAGGATACGAAATCAGTCCTGTTTCTGCTGATGCAGTCTTAACAGACGGCATAATGCAGAGAACAGACAACACACAGGCAGAAAATTTCGGCTCATCTGAAAGCATCGAACCGGATGCCGGCATAGACGAAAGTCCAACAACTGTTATGGAAAACCGTTCTAAAAACAATGGTATGGCAACAGATCCGGTGTCTGAAGTTCCCGGACTTTCAAGATACAGTACAGGTCCTGTGCGACTTGCACCTGATATTTCTGGCACAAAATATGAAGAAGCCGCAGAGCTTTTAGGGGCTCTTGGCATAATGGTAGGTGACGCGGAAAACGGTGCCTTCAGACCAAATGACAACATCATCCGAAGCGAAATGGCAAAGGTTGCTGTTTACTCTGTAGGTCTTGAAGACATTGCCTTAAATTCAAATGGAGCAACTTCATTCCCTGACGTTCCTAAAGAACATTGGGCAACAGGTGCCATTAATGTAGCACATCAGCAGAACATGGTAATAGGTGACTCAGAAGGCACATTCCGACCTGACGATCCTGTTACACTTCAGGAAGCAGTAACAATTATTGTTCGAGCAATGGGTTACGAACCTGCAGCTAAAGATAAGGGAGGATACCCTGCAGGTTATCTTTATATTGCATCATCAAATCAGCTTCTTCGCGGAATCGACGGTGTAACATCACAGCCTGCAACACGTGGGGATATAGCACAGCTTATATTTAACTCCCTTACTGTAAACCTTATGGAACAGGTAGGCTACGGTTCAGAAGTAAGCTTTGAAGTAGTTGACAAAACTCTTCTCTACGATAAATTGAATGTAGAAAAGGGATATGGTCAGGTAACAGGTACAGGTGAAACAACTTTAAAAGGCGGCAACACAACAGCCGAAGACAGAATTCAGATAGATGATAACAAAATCTTTTTAGAGGGTAAAAGTCACGGAAGAAACTTTTTAGGTTATAATGTGCTCTACTATGCAAGAGTTGACAAAAAAACAGATGAAAAAACTCTTTTGACATTAAGACCACAGTCAAACAAGAATAAGTCCGTAACAGTTAACGCAAGTGACATTGTAGCTGTTACAGGTGCAGATGGTGAAAACCGCGACTTTGAATATTGGGCAAACGAAACAGACAGAAGCACAAAAACAGCACAGATTTCAAAAGACGCCTCATATATTTACAACGGTAAATTCAAAGCAGGTGTAACTTTAGAACAGATGAAGCCTGTATCAGGTAATGTAATCTTATTAGACTCTGACACAAACGGCTTATATGACATCGTATTTGTAAACCACTTTACAAATATAGTTGTAGACACTGTTTCAGAGGTTACAGGCAGAGTTACCGACAAATATTTAAACGGCTCTTTGGTATTTGACCCTGAAGATAAGGACACTATGTACACCTTGACAAAAGACGGCGAGGATATAACATTGAGTCAGCTTAAGGAATGGAATATTATTTCTTATACCATAAGTGAAGACAAAGCTTTAATCAAGGCATATGTATCAACAGCATCAGTAAACGGTACTGTAACAGAGGTTACAGATGAAGGCTTTAGAATAGGTAGTGAGCTTTACAAAAAAGCGCCAAGCTATCCAAATGAAATCTCTCTCCGTGACAGAGGAACCTTCTATTTAGATATAGAAGGTAACATTGCGGCAGTTGACGAAAACGCAACAGTAGATTCGATAAGAAATCAGAAGTACGCATATCTTGTTGATGCAATTATGAATGACGGCTTCAGTACAACAGGTCAGCTTAAGTTGTTCACTTCAAGCGGTACAACAGAAATTCTTACAACAACAGAAAAGCTCCGCTTTAACAACAACTACTCTCAAAAGGCTGAAGATGTAATCGATGCCCTTACCACATCAGGAAATGTCACTCCACAGCTCATCATATACGAAACAAACGGAGCGGGTAATATAACTGCAATTGAAACAGCTGAAGACGGCACAGGCACAGGCGCACCAAATACAGGCAAGTTTACTCTTAATATCAAAAAGGACAATTTGACTTATAAGAGCGCCTCACAGAAGCTTGGAAACGTAGGCATCAGCGAAAACACAATTATCTTTGACATTCCTGCAGGTTCAGGAACAGACACAACAAAGTATTCAATAAGAACAAGAGCATCACTTTCAAACGACACATCATATAACGCATATATCTATGACTTACAGGAAAATTATATGGCAAATGTAGTAATCATTACAAGCGGTTCCGGTACAGCTGCAGCAGAATCACCTATTATGATAGTTGATTATATAAGCGAAACCCAGAACGAAGACGGTGAAATTACAGACAGACTTTATGGCTGGCAGAGTGGTGCAGAAAAGAACCTTTTAGCATTTGACACAAGCATTCTCAGAAAGACAGCAGATGGCTCACAGGTATCATTGGAACGCGGTGATATAATCCAGTACCGCACAAATGCATCAGGGGAAATTGACGGCATAACCTTACTCTTTGACTCAAGAAGTAAGAACACAGAATTTGTAAATGAAATTTCAGAGGACTTTACCTGTGTATATGGACGAGTAACCAAAAAGTTTAGTGGCAGTGTAAATGTAAGCATAAATGGTGATATCAGAAACTTCTCAACAGGAGATGCAACTGTATACCTTTATGACTCATCACGAAACTCAAATAATATTCAGGTAGTATCAGCTGCTGATATAGAAATTTTTGAAGAAGGTAACGAGGCAAGATTGTTTATAAGAATTTATAAAGATCAGGTTGTCGAAATGGTAATTGTAAGATAAACAAAAAAAGAGTGTTCCGAAAGGAACACTCTTTTAATATTTATTTAATTACTGAACCTGTGTAGCTAAAACATTGTTAACAGTTGTCATAACTGAGTTGCCAAAGTAATACACATTCTCAAATGTGATAAATGGCTGAGCAACAATTTTTGTATCATATCCGTTTTCAGGAATACCTGTAACATCTACTGCATAAGTTGAACCACTTGTGAGAGAAGCTCCGTCAATTACATTTATAGCTTCTTCTCTAGATTCATCCTCAGAATCTCTTGGTTCTTCGTCTTCTAAAAGACTATCAAAGCCTATAACATATGCACCAAATGAACCAACTGTATTAACGTCATGTTCTACATTGAAGAAGAACCTTAACTTTTCAGGATTTGGAGTATCATCATATACCTCAAGCTCACTTACAGCAGCACCTCTGGCGTCCGGAGCATAGATAACAATGTATCTGTAGCTTAATGTTGTGCCTGTATTATTAGTCCAGTTTACACCATTCTTTATTGATGCACCATCGTTAATCTGATAGCCGTTTTCTTCATTTATCACTGTACGACCAGGACTAACATCATAATCCTCTCTTGTTAAGTCAGGACTATTTGTTAAAGCAACAGAAACCAAACTGTTAAAGTTTTCAAGCTGGGTAGCAGTATCTGTAGTTGGTGTAGCAGCATCTATATCCGAGCTTGTAGGAACAGAAATCTTTACAGAACCTATATTTTTTTGCTCTCCTAAGTCTATCACTGCGAAATTATTTGAACCACGGAAATTGGAAGCACTAACGTATTGTATAAGGGCAAAAGTGCTGTCGTCACCATCAACCATTTTAGCACCTTTATATCCACTAACACCACTGTTTGTTTTGTAGCTTCCATCAAGATACTTCATAGAAACGCTCTTACCACTTGCAAGGTTTTCCTTTGCTTCCACACCATACTGTATATCTGTATTTGTGATTTCTACTTCAGGAACAAACTCTTCTATTACATTTGCCCAAACTCTAACCTCAGAAATTGCCAATGGGTTTGAACCACCAC
>JAZLCI010000043.1:0-2958 GCA_045614085.1 Clostridia bacterium | reverse complement strand
TCAAAAATTCTTAATGCAATACTTCCAAGAGAAGTATACTTTAAGATTATGGAATATGAAAGATACGGATTTATCATTTTGATTATCCTTATTAATCTTCCCGGATTTAACACTTTCTTATATTTTTTAAGACAGACAATTTTAAATTTTTATGATACAATAATAACCTTATTTATTTAAACTTTAGTGAGGGGCTTTATGGAGCAGATTAAATTTAAGTTGGAAAGCTTCGAAGGACCGCTTGACCTTCTTTTGATGCTTATCCGCAAAAACAAGGTAAGTATATACGATATTCCTATATCCATTATCTTAGACCAGTACCTTGAAGTAATGGCGCAGATGCAGGAAATGGATTTAGAAGTATCAAGTGAATTTTTGGTGCTTGCCGCTACACTTTTACAAATTAAATCAAAGATGCTCCTTCCTGCACCTGAGGAAGAAGACGACGGCATCGACCCAAGAGAAGAGCTTGTAAGACGTCTTGAGGAATATCGAAAGGTTAAAAAATCCGTTCCTTTCTTCAGGGACAGACAGAACATAGGTACACTTATGCATTTTAAGGCGCCCGACCCTGTTGAAAAGCAACCTGCTGAATTAAACACAGCAACACTAACCCCTGAAAACCTTTTTGAAGCATACAAGCGTGCATATCAGAAGCTTGAGAGAAAGCTTCCTCCACCAAAGCATTCCTTTGAGGGTATAGTAGGACACGAAAAGGTGTCTATCCGTTCACGCGTTTCAAATATATGGAATAAGTTCAAATCAAAGACCAAGCTTGTTTTTAAAGAGCTTTTCAAGGGTTCAAAAACAAAAGCTGAAGCGGTTGCTTCATTTTTGGCTCTGCTTGAGCTAATCAAAATAAACAAGATAAGAGTTGAATATTCAGAATCAGGGGATATCACAAACCCTGAAATATATAAGACAGACGATACTGATATTGATTTAAACCTTTTTGAAGAATAGAGGAATTTTCATATGGATATAAAAGAAGTACAAGGGGCATTGGAAGCAATATTATTTGCGGCAGGAGACCCTGTTAATATTGAAAGACTTGCTGACATTGTTGACATTGACAAAAAAACTTTACGTGAGATTTTAAAAAAGATGATGGATGAATACACATATGACCGCAGGGGTATACATATTATCCGTATGGAAGATAGTTATCAGATGTGTACAAGGTCTGAATTTTCTGAATATGTATCTCATCTTGCAGACCCACCAAGAATGCTTAACCTTTCAAACGCGGCATTGGAGGTTTTATCCGTTATTGCATATAAGCAGCCTGTTACAAAGACCTCTATCGAGCATATACGTGGCGTAAACTGCGACTATATTGTAAACAGACTTATAGAGCGAAACTTTATTGAAGAAAAGGGTCGTCTTGACGCACCAGGAAGACCTATATTGTTCGGTACGACAGAACATTTTTTGCGTATCTTCGGTTTGGAAGAGCTTTCTGACCTGCCTGAATTTGACTCACTCTGTCAGTCAGTTGAAGAGGGCGAACAGCTTGAAATGGTTGAAGTTACTGAACTCACACAGGAAAAACTTCCTAACCTTGATGATGTACCACAGATAGATTAACGAAAGGGATGAAAATCAATGCAAGTGCTATATATTCTTTTAATAATATTAGCTGTTCTCGCTTTGATTTATATAACAGTTACTATCCCTTATGCTACTATTACCATTCATTTAAAGGACAAAAAACTTAACATCCATATAAAGCATTGGATATACAAAAAGAAGTTTGAAGTTGATTTAGGCAAAAAGGGAGTTGAAACAAAAGAAAAAACTTCCCCTGACAGCCTAGGTCCTGACAAAGAAAAAAAGATAAACTTTAAGGATAAGCTTAACGAGATTAAAAAGCGTGTTTTAAATTCTGAAAAAGGTATCGACACAGAGGAACTTAAAAATGTATGGAATGAGTTAACAGAAGATTTTAACGATATATATAATGTATTTAAAACATTTTTAGGCAAGTTCAGACACAAAGCAGAAATTCCGCTTATAAGAATAAATTTAGACTATGGAACGGACAACCCTGCTACAACAGGAATGATTTACGGATGGATATGGGGAATGGTTGGCACTTTGTACCCCATTGCAACAAGATATTTTCATATTGCATATCCACAGCTTGACATTACGCCTGACTTTTACGGAGAGCGTTTTGATATAGAGATAAAGAGTATAATTAAGGTAAGAGCGACACATATTATAGGTGCAGCTATCCCTGCATTATGGAGCCCCGCAATTACCTATTTAAAAAATAAAAATCACAAAAAAGGACGTGGAAAAAATGGCAGATAAACACCCAATTGAAGGAATTATGTACACAGCACTTCAAGGTCTTAAGGATATGATTGACGTAAACACTATTGTAGGAGATGCAATCACATCACCTGATGGTTCAGTTATTATCCCTATCTCAAAAGTTGCTATCGGCTTTGGTGTCGGCGGTAGTGAATTTGAAAAGTTCAATGCTAAAAAGTCAAACCCTGACGAACCAAAGAGTATGTTCGGCGGTGCAACAGGCGGCGGTATCTCATTAACACCTGAAGCATTTTTAGTTGTAGGCAACGGCAAAATCAGAATGATTTCTGTTACACCTCACAACAGCATCTACGACAGACTTTTAGACTTTGCTCCTGACGCAATCGACAAGGTGGCTGAAATCTTTAAGCCAAAGGACAAAAAAGTTGAAGTAACAACAGAATACGCAGAAACAGCAGAATAATAAAAATCCCACCATTATGGTGGGATTTTTATTATTCAGTTACAACACCTTTTTTAAGGATAATGTTTGCATAGAGAGCACTTTCGCCTGTCATAACAACAGCATATGCTTCTTTTGCTCTTTCATAGAAAGCAAATCTTTCTATCATTTCAGGTTCTTCATCAGTATAAGGCTTTATTAACTCCTTATATGTATCCCATATTGGGGTTTCAACA
>JAZLCI010000042.1:0-4747 GCA_045614085.1 Clostridia bacterium | reverse complement strand
AGCAACAGCCATCATATTTCCCTCTGCTATACCAACGTTTATAAATCTTTCAGGATATGCTTTGTTAAAGCTTCCTGTTTTAGTTGAACCTGAAAGGTCAGCATCTAAAACAACAATGTTTTCATTATTACCGAACTCCACAAGGGCATTTCCGTACGCGTTACGTGTTGCGACTTTATCACCTACATTGTATTTCATTATGCGTGCACCTCCTCAAGCTTCTTTTCTAATTCATTAAGTTCAGCTATAGCCTGTTCGTATTGCTCCTGATTAGGCGCTGAACCATGCCATTCTGCCTTGTCTTCCATAAATGAAACATTCTTACCCTTTACACTCTTTGCAATGATAACTGATGGCTTACCCTTAACTGCTTTGGCATCGGTTAAAGCCTTTTCAATATCGTCAAAGTTATGTGCATCTATGGTTAAAACATTCCAGCCAAATGCTTCAAACTTTTTATCAAAAGGAGTAGGATTTATAACATCTTCTATCTTTCCGTCTATCTGCAAACCGTTAAAGTCAACGAATGCAATAAGGTTATCTAAGTTATAGTGAGCCGCAAACATAGCTGCTTCCCATACCTGACCTTCTTCACATTCACCGTCACCCAAAACAGTATATACGCGGTAATCCTTTTTATCAAGCTTTGCCGCCATAGCTATGCCACAAGCAGCACTTATTCCCTGACCTAATGAGCCTGTTGACATATCAACACCGGGAACACCCTTTAAATCAGGATGGCCCTGCAGATAACTGTCTATCTGTCTAAAAGTCTTTATATCTTCTTTTGGAAAAAATCTTTTTTCTGCAAGAGCGCCGTAAAGAGCAGGTGTACAATGACCCTTAGACAAAACAAATCTGTCTCTGTTTTCGTCCTTTGGATTTTTTGGGTCAACGTTCATTTCCTCTAAATATAAATATGTAAGGATATCTGCAACTGACAAGGAACCACCCGGATGCCCTGCCTTTGCAGAATAAACTGCCTCAAGGGCCATCTTTCTGACATTGTTGGCAGAAAGCATTAAGCTCTTCTTTTTTTCAGAATTCATAGGTTAATCTACCTCCCTGTTTATATATGTGAAATTATTAAACTATCAAATTATTTTCAAAGCCTTTTCCCATAATCTCTGTTGCCTCTGTAATTATAACAAAAGCATCTTCGTCAACGGAATTTATTATCTTCTTAAGGTTTGTTACCTCATATTTTCTTATAGCACACAAAAGCACCTTTTTATCTCTGCCATCATACATAGAAACGGAATTAAAAGCAGTAACACCTCTGTTTAAATCACTGTATATCCTCTCAGTAATCTCTTTTTCTTTGTCTGACATAATATATGCAACTCTCGCATAGTGAAGCCCCTCTAAAACTGCATCTGTTACATTACTTGATAAATAGATTGCCACTGCTGAATATAGCATTGTTTCAAGACTTTCAAACACTATTCCTGAAAGTATTACGATTATTCCATCAATTGCCAGAAAAAGCTGACCTACTGACAGACCTTTGAAAAACTTTTTCACTATCAGAACAACTACATCTGTCCCGCCTGTTGTTCCTCCTGCTTTAATCACAAGAGATATTCCTATCCCAAGAAGTGCCCCTCCAAATACGCAGGCAAGAACAATATCATTAACAGGAACATTAACCCTTTCAAACACATCAACAGAAAGAGAAAGTATAATTGTCCCGTATAAAGATTTAAACAAGAACTTAAAGTTAAAGAATATAAACCCCAATATAAATATTGGAATGTTTATAATAAAAATTAAAAGTCCTGTTTTAATTCCCGTTATATAATGAAGTATTGTGGATAAACCACTTACTCCTCCCGGTGCAATCTGATACGGCACAAGAAAGAACGAAAGTGCCACACCCATAATAATAGCTCCAAGTGTAAATTCCAAAAACTCTAAAACACTTCTGTACTTTTTTATTCTATACATACTTTGCCCTCCGCTTTATATGTATAGAAAAATTATCAGAATAAATATGTTATAAGTTCAGAAATCCTTTCTGCGTCACCCTTTACATAAAGGTGACCTATTAAAGTTTCTATCCCCGTTGCAATACGGTAATCCATCATATCCGCATTCTTCGGTGGTTGAGATTTTGTGTTTCTTCCTCTGCGAAAAGCGGCATCCTCTTCTTCTGTAAGTATATCCTTTATCTTATGATAAAATTCAGCCTGTGCTTTTGCTTTAACATATGATGTAGCTAATTTATGAAGCTCATTGACCTTTGCGTTACCATTTCTGACAATGTGAGAACGGACATAAAGTTCATACACACAGTCACCTAAATAAGCAAGGGTCAAAGCTGAATACTCATTAGGATTACCTATCTTTTCGCAATAATCTATTATTGTTTCTATCTTATTATTATCCATAATCAGATTTTAGTAAGCTGCTGTCCCTGTGGGGTATCCTTTACCGCATAACCCATATCGCGAAGCTTATCACGAAGTTCATCAGACTTCGCCCAATCCTTGTTAGCTCTTGCTTCCGCACGCTGTGCAAGGATTTCCTGAATGTCGCTGTCAGCACCCTCATCTTTATTCTTAAGAAGGCCTAAAACATCACCAAGTTCTCTTATTAAAGCAGCAGCCTCAACACAAAGCTTTTTAGATGGCTTATCTGCAATAGCCTTATTAACTTCTGATACAAGCTCAAATATAGCAGAAATAGCATCAGCAGTGTTTAAGTCATCGTCCATAGCAGAGATAAACTTATCCTTGTATGAACCAAGCTTTTCTAAAAGTGCATCGTCTTTATCTTCAGCAGAATCTGCAAGGAAGTCTAAAGTTTCAAGACAAGTATAAATTCTGCCAAGAGCAGACTTTGCAGAATCCATTAAATCCTTACTGAAGTTAATTGGGCTTCTGTAATGAGCAGAGAGCATAAAGAAACGGATTACTTCATAGTCAAATTCTTCTGCAATATCTCTTACTGTAAAGAAGTTGCCTAAGGATTTAGACATCTTTCTGTTATCAACGTTTATATATCCGTTATGGAGCCAGTAGTTAGCAAACTGACAGCAGTTTGCCGCCTCACTCTGGGCAATCTCATTTTCGTGGTGAGGGAAGATAAGGTCCTGACCGCCACTGTGGATATCAATGCTCTTGCCAAGGTACTTATTTGCCATGGCGCTACATTCAATATGCCAACCAGGACGTCCCATTCCCCAAGGACTATCCCATGCAGGTTCGCCCGGCTTCTGCTTCTTCCATAAAGCAAAGTCCATAGGGTCTTCCTTATCGTCATTTACATCTATTCTTGCACCGCTTTCAAGGTCCTCAAGTGGCTGATGTGAAAGCTTTCCGTATTCATCAAAGCTCTTTGTTCTGTAATAAATGTCACCGTCAACATTGTACGCATGGCCCTTTTCGATAAGAGTTGATACAATTTCAATAATAGCATCAATGTTTTCAGTTGCTCTTGGATGAACATTTGCTTCTTTTATACCAAGACCTTTTGAGTCTGTAAAATATTCATCAATATACTGATCAGCAAGTTCCTTAACTGTGATACCAAGTTCATTTGCTTTGTTGATCATCTTATCGTCAACGTCAGTAAAGTTCTGAACAAACTTAACTTCAAATCCCTTATATTCAAGATAACGTCTTAATGTATCAAAGATAATAAAAGGTCTTGCGTTTCCTATGTGGAAATAATTATACACAGTAGGTCCGCAGGAATACATCTTTACCTTTCCTTCTTCAATAGGCACAAACTTCTCTTTTCCGCGTGAAAGAGTGTTAAAAAGATATAAATCTGTATTAATCATTTTTATCTTCCTCCATTTTCTTTTTGATACGGCTGATTTCAGCCTCTAATCTGCAAAGCTCCATAGAAATAGGGTCAGGAATATGAATCTGATCAAGGTCCGCAACCGGCTTAAAGTCAGGCTTTGCAGGAGCTATTCTCTTATTTCCAAGCTTAACTATATGAGCAGGAACACCAACGCATGTACTGTCAGGTGGGATTTCGCTTAAAACAACTGCGTTTGCCGCAATCTTACTGTTATCCCCAACAGTGAAAGGTCCTAAAACCTTTGCGCCTGAACCGATAGTAACATTGTTTCCTATGGTTGGATGTCGCTTCCCCTTATCCTTACCTGTACCACCTAAAGTCACACCCTGATATATGGTGCAATAATCACCAACAATGGCAGTTTCACCAATGACAACTCCCATACCGTGGTCAATAAAAACACCTTTGCCGATTTTTGCCGCAGGATGAATTTCAATACCCGTTCTTCTGCGAGTTGACTTTGATATCCAGTCGGCTATAAAGTGCAGTCCCTTTGTCTCAAAAAAATGAGCGAACCTGTAATTTATAAGGGCTTTGACCCCCGGATACAAAAACAAAACCTGCATCTTTGACCTTGCTGCAGGGTCACGTTCAAAGGCAATTTTTATTTCTTCATTAATCAATTTAAATATGTTCATATAATCGCTCCTATATTCCCAATAATAGTATATCTTATTTTCTCTGTTTAGTAAAGACTTTATTTAAAAATTTTTACAGATATTTTTCTTTTTTTCGATTATATGAAATATACCATACTTTCGTTCTGGATTTTTGTCTAATTTTTATTTAAAAGTATTGAAAAGATATGATGTTTATGCTATAATAACTAACAATATACAAACATACGAAGCGGTATCGAAGTGGGGACATTTGCGAGCGCGTCCAATGGACGATAAAGCAAGCAATAAGGAGTGGCTGCGGTCGATTTTTTTCA
>JAZLCI010000041.1:0-13906 GCA_045614085.1 Clostridia bacterium | reverse complement strand
CAAAAAGACAGCCACAAGACTTGGCATCTCTGAAATAATAGGAAATGACGAAAAAACCATTTTAAAGTTTGCCACAGAGAATATGCCTGATATGCAGAACATTATAAACTATATGACAGAAAACCCTAAAAAAATGTATATGACAAACCCTGAAAACCCACGTCTGCATTACAAAATTTTAAAGCCTAATTCTTCAGGGGAACAGGCATATCTTAATGAGATTAAAGATTTATTAAGTAAATTTTGAACAAATTAAAAATTTTTTCAAAAAAGGGTAGAAAAATTAAAACGTATGTAGTATAATTAAAGCATTATTTTACAAAGGAGCGAAAAATCGTGGATAATGAAAACAAAAACATTCAGGAGAATGAACTTACTCCTGAAGAAAGAGTACAGGAAGATATCAGCAATAAGATAGCTGATGCCGCTGCTGAAATTCAGGAAGAGATCCTTGAAGCAAACGGCGAAGAAACCGAAGATTTTGAAGAAATTGAAGCAACTGATGAAAGTTGGTCTGACGAAGCATGGGAAGAACCTGTTTCCGAAGAAGAGCCTGTTGTTATTAAAAAGAGTAACTTCATCCTCTCTCTTATCG
This sequence comes from Clostridia bacterium, assembly GCA_045614085.1. Lineage (GTDB taxonomy): Bacteria > Bacillota > Clostridia > Monoglobales > Monoglobaceae > UMGS1820. The sequence goes on along the minus strand of JAZLCI010000041.1, from coordinate 13,311 downwards.
CATCTGCTTTAGTTGGTGTTATAATTACAGTTTGTTGTTTCCAGGCACCAACATGGATTGCAAGCATCCCACAGGGTAACAAGATTGCATCTGTTGGCGACACAGATATTACTGATTTAGACCTTGAATATTATATCTTCGTTGAAGTATATAACTACCTTCAGGAAAAGGGTCTCGGTCAGGACGGTCTTTCTGACATTGACTGGAACGAAAAAGTTGACGGTGTTAAGCTTGCAGACAAAATTAAGGCTGACGCTGTAGACAACGCAATCAGGGAAGCCGCTTTAATCGAAAAGGGTACTGAAAACGGCATTAAATTAGATAAGGCTAAAGAAGCAGGTATCAACTCACAGATAGACGGCTTTATCGCACAGTACGGAAAAGAAGGTTTTGAACTTCAGTTAAAGTCAACAGGTATCGGAAGCATCAAGGAATATACAAAACTTGTAAAAGCTAATACACTTTTGAGCCTTGTTCGTACAGACATTGACGAAAACCCTGACAATTACTATCCTGAAGATAAGGATATCCTCGTAGAATATGCACCTGCTGATAAGGTTTCTGCGAAGCACATTCTCATAAAGGTTGAGGAAGGTGACGATGATGCGGAAAAGCAGGCTTTAGCTCAGTCAATCCTTGACAGAATTAACGCAGGTGAAGATTTTGATGCTCTTATGGCTGAATTCAACGAAGATATAAGCGAACCTGAAACCGGATACACATTTGGTAAGGGCGAAATGGTTGCTCCATTTGAAGAAGCAGCATTTGCATTGGAAGTTGATCAGGTAAGTGAACTTGTAAAGTCAGAGTACGGCTACCACATCATAAAGAAGCTTACACCTGAAGTTGGCAAGGACGAACTTGCTTCATATCTTGCAGAACAGTCAGGCAAGAAGGTTAACGAAAAGAAGATTGCTAAAATCTCTGTAGAAGCAATTGTTGATGAAATAATTGCTGCTCTTGATGAATTAGAAGCACAGCAGGCTGCTGAAGCTAAATAAGTTTTAAGTGTAATCTAAAAACAGCTATCCTGAAAAGATAGCTGTTTTTTTATATTAAAATGCAGATATAAAGAGAAGTGACCCTTGACCTGAATCCTCGGTCAAGGTTCACTTCTGCTCACTCTTGATATCTAACATCTTTGGTTAACCTCTCTTTCTTAAATTACCTTTTACCACAAAACCCTAATACTCAAACCTCTCTTTTCTCAAACTTATCTCAATCCTCTAAGGAGAATATCCTCTGCTCTGACATATTTTTTGTTGTAAAAGGTTTCGGTCCCTGACTTACCTCATAAAGCTTTCCTACTGATTTTTTCAGGCATTTTATATATCTAGCGTAACACCGCCGTGAATTTTTAAGAATTAGTATTTTAAAATCAGTGTTCCTTCTTTACTTGTAAGTCTATGCTTTCTATCTCATTGGTCTGTCCTCCTCTTCTTGACTATATAGTACCACATTTTTTACCCCATTTCAATTGACAAAACCTTTAAAGTTAATCATTGTTTTTTGTCTAAATAGGAGAAATTTTCTTTTTCCTTAAAATTTTTCTTTACTTTTGGTATATAGCTGTGTTATAATAAATCTTGTGGTCGTTTAAAATTGTATATAAAATTTAAGGAGCGGATAATATCCGCTCCTTTTAACTTTTACTTTTGGGGTTAAAGATTAAAGCAATTAAAAAGCCAAAGACAATGGATGCGCTTATTCCACCTGCGGCGGCTTCTGCTCCGCCTAAAAGTGCACCAAGCAAGCCTTTTTCTTCTACCGCCTTAAAAGCACCTTTTACAAGAACATTTCCAAAGCCTACAATAGGAACAGTTGCTCCCGCTCCTGCATAGTCGACTATCTTGTCATATATTCCAAAGGCACCAAGTATAACACCTATTACCACAAATGACACAAGTATTCTTCCGGGAGTCAGCTTTGTCTTATCAATGAGTATCTGTGCAATGGCACATATTAAACCACCCACCCAGAAGGCGTTAAAGTACGTCATCTATATATTCTCCCTTCTCTTAAAACCTACAGCGTGAGCCACCCCGGGAACAGATTCTCCCTGAAGAGATGATGTCTGACTGAGCAGAGCTCCTGTTCCTACTGCAAGAAGACTTTTTATATTTCCTTTTTCCATTTCAGGAAGAAGATATCCGCAAAGGACCGATGCAATGCATCCGCATCCGCTTGCCCCTGCGTGAACGTCCTGCTCCTCTATATCGTATATCATACATCCGCAATCTTTATAATTTTTTGATATATCGATTCCATCCTTATTTAAAAGCTCTACAAGGATTTCTGCACCAATTTTGCCTAAATCTCCCGTTATAATTAAATCGTATTTATCAGGGGACATTCCTGTCTCTTCGAAATGGGCTTTTATGGTATCGTATGCCGCAGGAGCCATAGCTCCTCCCATATTGTTGGCATCTTTTATACCCATATCTACGATTTTCCCTGTGGTAATGTGTTTTATGCCGATGTTTCCCACATCTCTGCTTACAACCGCCGCACCCGCACCTGTCACTGTCCATTGTGCGCTTGGCGTTCTCTGTCCTCCATATTCAAGTGGATTTCTGTACTGTCGCTCCGCTGTACAAAAGTGGCTTGACGTCACTGCAACAGCCATATCACAAAAGCCCCCGTCTATAACTTGAGCAGAGAGGCTTAATCCCTCAATCATAGTAGAACAGGCACCATATATCCCATAAAAAGGAATATCTAATTCCCGCAAGCCAAAGCCTGCACTTATACATTGGTTTAAAAGGTCACCACCAAAAACTCTATCCACACAAGAAAGGTCAACCCCACCCTTTCTTGTCGCAAGCTTTACAGCTTCCCTTTGCATCTTACTTTCGGTCTTCTCCCATGTCTTTTCGTTCCATTCATTATCAGGGAGAACAATATCAAAGTAATCAGCCAAGGGACCCTTTCCTTCTTTTTCACCTACTATTGCACCTGATGATACAATATATGCATTGTCTATTTCAGCCGTTTGCCGACCTATTCTCTTTCTCATACCAACACCCCCACAAATCTTAAAAAGAAGTATATAATGCCTGCTATAGCCGATGCGGTAATGCCATAAACCAACACAGGACCTGCTATAACAAACATTTTTGCCGCAAGTCCTAAAACAAGACCTTCCTTTTTAAACTCCATTGCAGGTGACACAATTGCATTTGCAAAGCCGGTGATAGGCACCAAAGTCCCTCCTCCTGCATATTTTGCAAGCTTTCCATATACATCTAATCCTGTTAAAAGTGCACCTAAAAAAATCATTGTTACACTTACGAGAACCCTTGAGGTATCTTCGGATATTCCTAACAATACGTTATATAAATCAAAAATCCCCTGACCTATTACGCAGATTCCACCGCCTACTAAAAAGGCAAGAGTTGTATCTTTGATAATATTGCTGTCAGGTGATTTTTTGTTAAGATATTCCTGATATTCTTTTTTAGAGTATTTCATAATATCCCCCTTTTCTTAAGGATATTATTTATCAATTATTAAGTTTTTAATCATTATTTAGTTTTTTTCTCATATCAAGAAGAATTTTCTTTTCAAGCCTTGATACCTGAACTTGTGAAACGCCAAGCTTCTCCGCAGTCTGCGCCTGTGTTTTCATATCATAGTACCGCATATGTATAAGCTGTCTGGCTCTTCCATCAAGCTCGCCTAAAATCTGCCTTATTGTAACTTTATCTACCATGCTTCCTATCTCATCATTCTTACACTCTAACCTGTCTAAAAGGCACGCTCCTTCGCTTTTTCCGTCATCATAGGTCATATATATGGACTGTGGCTGAACTTGTGACTCTATTGCAATAGACAATTCATCAGGGCTTACCTTCATTATCTCCGCAATCTTTGTAAGGGATGGTTCTGTTCCTGTTTCGTCTATAAGTTTTTCTCTGATTTTGCCTGCGTTATATGCCATTTCTTTTAAGCTTCTGCTTACCTTTATTATCCCGTCATCCCTAATAAACCTTTTGATTTCGCCTATTATTAAAGGAACTGCGTATGTAGAAAATTTTACATCAAAGCTTAAATCAAACCTTTCAACTGCACGGATTAAGCCTATGCTTCCTATCTGTATAAGGTCCTCTTCTTCGTATCCTCTGCCTGAAAATCTTTTAACCACGCTATACACAAGGCCCATATTCTCAACAATCAAAAGCTTTCTTGCTTCTTCATCACCCTCTTTGGCTTTTATTAAAAGCTCTTCATTTTGGGAAGAATAGGATTTAATCATCTAAAAGCACACCCACTTTTTTGGTCATACTCACCGTTGTGCCAACTCCAAGCTCGGACACAACCTTAACGGTGTCCATAAAGCTCTGCATAACGGTAAATCCCATCCCGCTCCTTTCATCATCTTCAGAGCTTGAATAAAGAGGTTGCATAGCAAGGGGAACATCCTTTATTCCGCAACCTTTATCAATTATATCAATCTCTATATCGTTATCTTTAATTCTACATTTCATTTCCACAATTCCCTTTGTCCCTGCATAACCGTGAACTATTGCATTTGTCACCGCCTCTGAAACAGCTGTCTTTATATCTGCAAGCTCTTCAACAGTGATGTCAAGCTGTGTAGCAAAAGCTCCTGCCACACCTCGTGCAAAGCTTTCGTTACAGGATTTGCTTGGAAACTCAACTTTTATATAATTATCCATTATGATTTTCCTTTCTATTCAAACTCCATAAGGCTTTTAAGCCCTGATAGGTTTACAATTTTATCAACTTGTTCTGACACCCTTATAACAAGCATCTTTCCCCCTCGGGCCTTTATTAACTTGTATCTGCCGATTAACATTCCTATTCCTGAGCTATCCATAAAACTAACCTTGTCAAAATCCATAACAAGATTATTTATCCCGTGAAGGCTGATTTCTCTGTCAATTTTCTCTCTTAAGTCTGTCGCACAGCTCTGGTCAAGCTCACCATCAAGCTTTACAACAAGTGTGCTCCCAAGCTTTTCTGTCCTCACCTTCATTTTCTTCACCTCTTTTATACTGATTTTATTTTATGGTAGCATATTTCCCTTATTTCCCACTTACTTTCGTACCAAAAAATCCGACAAAAAAGGAACGGTTTTAAACCGTTCCCTGCGTATTAATACAATATACAAAAGGGGAGGAACCGTAGGGAGCGACGACCCCGGCGCTCCTTTACGACGACCCTACAAGTGTGTGTAACGAAAATTATTATGATAATGTAGGGGAAGATATTATCTTCCCGCGGGCGGATAATATCCGCCCCTACATAACAAACTATATTTCTTTTACATAAAATTCTTGCGGATGAAGTCAGCGCTCATCTTAAGGCTATCAAACGGGTTTCCGTTACATAGGTCCTGCTCTACTACGTAGTACTTAACATTTGCTTCTGCTGCCGCTTCCATAATTGCTTCCCAATTCAAGTTACCGTAGCCAATTTCTGCAAAGGTAGGTACTGCCCTTAAATCTTCATCCATATCAATCTTATAGTCCTTTAAGTGAAGGATGTCTATTCTGTCAGTAAGTTTCTTTATCCACTGACAAATATCACCGCCACCTCTCTGTACCCAATGGGTATCCAATACGAAAGATGTGTTATCCTTATCCATATTATCTATAAGATAATCCATAGTTGTAAAGTCGTTACCTTCAAGTCTTGCAAACTCAAATGCATGGTTGTGATATGTGAACTTACCCCCAAGCTTTGCAATCTTCTCACCGATTTCATTTGCATTTTTAACAAATTCAATATAGTCGGCAAAATCCTTCTTTAAGTACATACCAACACCCATAAGCTTTGTACCGAGAGCCTGATGATTTGCATATGCCTTTTCAAAATCGTTACACATCAAATTATAGTCATCATGTGTGCCAACGATTTCTATTCCCTCTTCCTTTGCAATCTGACCGAACTCCTCGTATGAAATAGCACACCCTGCTGTCTGTGCAGTATCATAACCCATAGCCTTTAACTTTTTAAAAGACTCTCTAATTTCCTCTGCGTTATTCATAAAATTTCTTATTGTATATAACTGTACGCCGATTTTATCAATTTTCATTTTAAACACTCCTTTTTAACAAAATCATAGCATAATCATACCATATATATTTTAAAGAAACTAGCCAAAATCTATATGATTCTGGTCAAAATATACTATTTTTCCTTTTTGTCTTTGCAGATAATATAAAACATAACTATAACAGGTATAATAACGAACGCTATAGACTTTGCACCAAAAAGCTCTGTTAAATAATACGATATACCGCATCCTGCCATATATGAAAGAATTGTAAACATATAAAAATGACTATATTCTATATGACTTTTTTCCTTTGTACAAAAATAATTAGTCAGTCCTATTATCATTTGCCTTACATTATTTGTCAAAAATACGCATGCTGACGCTCTTCCCTTTGCCCCGGGAAATGCACCCCATTGAAGTGCCATAGCAAAGAAAATAGGAATGCTTATATATTCACCTGAATATTGTTCCGGCATAAAAGCAAGGATTATGGCACTTATAGCAGTAACGGTAATACTGACATACCTTACATCTATCTTTGTGTATTTAGGAATCAGAACACCTATGGCAACGCCAAAACCATAAAACAGAGCAACTGCAAGTCTGAATAAAAATTCAGAAAGATTTGCCCCAAATATTGACATAAAAAGGTTAAGCAGGTTCATCGTTTGTCCTGAAGACAACATTCCATATCTGAGTATAGCATAAATACCAAAGGCACCACCTATAAACGCCGCAAAGCGAAACGCCCATAATTCATAATCTCTTTCTATTTTCATTATATCACCGATTTCTATAAAATAATTATACTTAATTTTAACAACTCATAAATTAAATGTCAATATTTGCAACCTAACGAAATTATTACATTAATTTGCGTTTTTCTCTTGATTATTTTCTTAAAATAAAGTATAATAACCTAGATACAGATTTTACCTGTTTAATATAGCAATATATAGATTGGAGGCAGTTATGAGAAAAACAAAAGTCGTATGTACTATCGGTCCGTCAAGCAGCGACCCTCATGTTTTTGCCAAGATGTGCAAAGCAGGGCTTAACGTTGCAAGACTTAACTTTTCACATGGTTCTCATAAGGACCATCAGGAAAAAATTGATATGATTAAATCCGTCCGCGAGGAGCTTAATCTCCCTATTGCTATTATGCTTGATACAAAAGGTCCTGAATATCGTATCAAAACATTTAAAAACTCAAAAGTTGTAGTAAATGACGGCGATACCTTTACCTTTACCACAAGAGACATTGAGGGCGACAACACAATTGTCAGTGTTAATTACGAAAATCTTACTGAAGATTTAGAAGCCGGTGACAGGATTTTAGTCAATAACGGTCTTGTTATATTTGAAGTCTGTGAAATCACAGGTCAAGCCGTAATATGCAAGGTCATTATTGGTGGTGAGCTTTCTGACAGGAAGAGCATGAGCTTTCCTAATAAAGTATTAAACAAGGAATACTTAAGTGAACAGGACAAAGAAGATATTCTTTTTGGCATAAAAAACAATGTTGACTTTATCGCCGCATCCTTTGTTTCAAGAAAGCAGGATTTAATTGACCTCAACACCTTTCTTAAGGAAAACGGTGGTGAAAACATTGATGTAATCGCTAAAATAGAAAACCGCACAGGCGTGGATAACATTGAAGAAATCTGTGAAGAATGTGATGGCATTATGATAGGCAGAGGCGATTTAGGTGTTGAAATTCCATTTGCTGAGGTTCCTGCTATTCAGAAATACATTATTACAAAGTGCAGGCTTTTAGGCAAGCGCGTTATCACAGCAACAGAAATGCTTGAATCTATGATTTATAACCCTAGACCTACCCGTGCTGAAATTTCTGACGTTGCCAATGCTGTATATGACGGTACAAGTGCGGTTATGCTTTCAGGAGAATCTGCCGCAGGCAAATATCCCCTTGAAACAGTAAAAACAATGTGCGAAATCATCGAAGAAACCGAGAAACATATACATTATGACAAACGCTTCCGTTCATATGATTTTAAGATAAAGAACAGACTTGATGCCATCTCCCACGCTACCTGTGGCATGGCAATAGATATAGGTGCAAAAGCAATTGTCGTTTCCTCTATGTCAGGGGTCACAGTGCGAATGGTGTCAAGATTCCGTGGCCCAACTGATATTATCGGCATGGCAACAAACAAGGCTATCTGGTATAAGCTTGCTCTTTCATGGGGAGTTATTCCTGTTCTTTCTGAACAGTTTAACTCTACTGACGTTTTATTCTATCATGCTCTTATAGCCGCAAAGAATACTTTATCCCTTGAAAAAGGCGACAGTATTGTTATGACAGGCGGAATCACAAACGGTCAGTCAGGAAACACAAATCTTATAAAAATAGAAACTATTTAATGTAAAAAATAAGGCTCTTAAAAGGGAGTAGCTTGCGAAAAGTGATTTTCGTTTCTTTGGCGTCAGTACGGCGAAAGCCCGCTTAAGAATTAAATGGCAAGACTTTTATCAGGATTTCTTGATAAGAGTCTTTTTATTTAAAAATCACAAATTTATTCTTAAGGAGGACAAAATGACAGAATTATTAAACTTATTCTCAAACGTACTCAATGTAACATGGCAGCAAGGGATTATGTACATCATCGGTGCAATTCTTATCTACCTTGCTATCAAAAAGGATATGGAACCTTCCCTTCTTTTACCTATGGGATTTGGTGCTATCCTTGTAAACCTTCCTCATTCAGGTGCTGTTGAAACTCTTACAACACTTTTCAATGCAGGTATCTCAAACGAACTCTTCCCTCTCATCCTGTTTATAGGTATAGGGGCAATGATTGACTTTGGACCTATTCTTTCAAATCCAAAGCTTATGATATTTGGTGCTGCTGCACAGTTTGGTATCTTCTTTACATTGTGCCTTGCATCAATATTCTTTGACCAGAAGGATGCTGCATCTATTGCTATTATCGGTGCTGCAGACGGACCTACTTCTATTGTTGTTGCACAGCAGCTTAAATCAAACTATTTAGGTGCAATAATGGTTGCGGCATATTCGTACATGGCGCTCGTTCCTATTATTCAGCCACCTGTTATCAAGCTTCTTACCACAAAAAAGGAAAGGAGAATCAGAATGGCTTATGTACAGAAAGACGTTTCAAAGACAACAAGAATCCTCTTCCCTATTGTTATTACAGTTATAACAGGTCTTGTTGCACCTGATTCTGTTGCTCTTGTAGGCTTTTTGATGTTCGGTAACTTAATCCGTGAATGTGGCGTTTTAAACTCACTTTCAGACACAGCACAGAATGTTTTAGCAAACCTTATTACTATCTTCTTAGGTATAACAATTGCTCTTCGTATGCAGGCAAGTGAATTTTTAACAGTTCAGACACTTTTGATTTTAGGTTTAGGTCTTGTTGCTTTCATTTTTGATACAGCAGGCGGAGTTATCTTTGCAAAGATTATAAACATCTTCTTAAAGGACGGCAAGAAGATTAACCCAATGATAGGCGCCGCAGGTATTTCTGCATTCCCTATGTCAGGAAGAGTTGTTCACAAAATGGGACTTAAGGAAGACCCACAGAACTATCTTCTTATGCACTCTATCGGCGTAAACGTTTCAGGACAGATTGCATCTGTTATTGCAGGTGGTCTTATCCTTAACTTCTTCTTATAAGGGAGGGCTTTTTAAATGAATATTAATTTAATGAACTTTATATATAACCTGAAGTATATGGCATTGGGTATGGTAGGTATCATTGCTGTTATCGGTGCTATCGTTATTGTAACTATGATTTTAAACAAAGTTACATCAAATAAAAAAGAACAGTAAAATTAAAAGATAAAGGCATAACCTGATGGGTTATGCCTTTGCTTTTTAAATATTGACACCAAATATCTTGTGTGATATAATACTTGCTGTTGGATAAATCAATATTTCGGGATATAGCGCAGTTTGGTAGCGCGCTTCGTTCGGGACGAAGAGGCCGCAGGTTCGAATCCTGTTATCCCGACCAAATAAAAAGGATTACTATTCGTATTTTTTGAATAGCAATCCTTTTTTTCATTGTATAAATCACTTATATTAATTTAATAAGAAGATACTGCTTGAAACTCTAATCCGTTTCCACTCTGCTTGGTATTTGTAATTGATAAATTGACCGCTTTGCAATGCTTTTGTACGTCTTAAAAGTTGTATTACCATTTCATTTATTACATCATCAATTTTATATGCTCTATATTATGTCTGAACATCATCACTTATACAGATTTTTTCTTTTTTGCCCTCATACAAACGATTTTCACATACGTAAGTCGGTATTCGTGGGTTATCTTCGCTGATTGGTTTATGACCGTTTAACCTTGTTGATTTTGTCCGTAATTTAGCTCCGCAACAATCGCAATGTATAATACCCGATACAAGCCCTTTTCCAAAGGTAGGAACATCTGATATATCATTACAAGACATAGATGATTTTTCCTTTATTTCTGTATCCTTTGAACGTCGTTCATGTCTCAATTTTTGAACAAATTCAAAAACTGATGGTTTAATAACTTGATTTCCATATATTGTCCTCCATAATACTAAGCGGACATTTAAAGAAAATCATAACTTTTCAACTAAAAATGTCCGTGTGTATTCTGACACTTCATAAAATTAAACACCTACATATCATTTATATTTTTCGACAAATTTAGTAAAATATGTTTGAGGTGAGCTGTCAGTGCAAGAAGAATATGATTTATTAGGACAAGTCATTAAAGAAGCACGAATTGTAGCAGGTTTAACCCGTGAGCAGTTGGGCGGTAAAATCAATAAGTCGCCGCGTTATATCGCTTCAATCGAAAATGAACACAAACGCCCGAGTTATAAAAGCCTGTGTGAAATTATAGTTGCTTTGAATATAGACTCAAATTTGATATTTTACCCAAACTTGTTAAGTAAAAGAACATCAGAGAAGGATCGTGTATATCGTATGATTTACAAATGCATCGATTACGAAATCGATATTATATCTGCTACATTAGATGCTATTCTAAATACATAATTATTTAACAAAAGACAACAAGCCCCGTTTGAGCAATATCAAACGGGGCTTATTTTGCTTGTCAAGCGTTTCCCGCTTGGCTTGTTTAATCTTTGTGTATTAAATTCTTTTGCACTGTTATAATTCTTCTTCTGCGTTGTTGCCTAAAGGCATGCAGGTTTCTAAGTCTTTCCACAAAAATGCTTTAACTTTAGTTGCACCGGTTGTATTGATTTCATCTGCTATTGTGAGTTTCACATTACCTGCCACATTAGGATATACTTTGCAATCGACCATACTGTTTTCGTCATAGCTTGCTATAATCAAGGTTTCGCCATCTACACTATTTGCGGTTGCTACGCCATCTTTAATTGCAAGTTTAGGTCTGGTAACGGTTATGATGCCGTCTTCCATATCAGGTGCATTACCAAACTTATCATCCACAAAATTTTGTGCGAATTCTATTTCTGCTTTTACTTCCGTTGTGCCATAAAAGCCTTCCTTCATTTCGAATTCGGCTATGGCAATTGTGCCGTTTTCGTAATTGTTGACAGGATCATCATCACTACCAAACCAGCTGACAGGAGTTCTGCCTGCTACAAATGAATTTGGATATTTTCCTACTAAAAGTCCTGTATCTGTAACCGTGTTATTTTTAAGAGTCAGCACATCGGTATCATAGCAAAGCCAAAACTTAAAGGCTGTTATACCGGGGTTGCCGGCGATGTCAATTAAAACCTTGACATCGCCGTTTTCCGATACTTCAACAGTTTTGGAAACAATTCCCGAAAATTCACTTTCCTCAGCAGATACCGTCGCAAAAGAAGTGGTAACTAACAGAAGGCATAAAACTATTGCTATAAATTTCTTTATATTTTTCATATCATTCCCTCACTTAAAGACTGGGTCCGTAGTATGACGGAGAATAAGCATCCTCTACATAGAAATATTCATAGCCTGTAGTATTGGCAGATGGATCATATCGGTAAGTGGATTTGTTTACAAAACTTCCGTTGTAGAGGCGTGTATATACAGAATTTATTGCATAAGGATGGTTTATATATGCGTTTGAGAAAGTACCCTTAACTATATATGAGTTAGCCGAATATTTAGAAGGCATAGCTTTTACAAGTCTGCCGTTTGCAATTTCTGATGTATCATATAATCCTTCATTCGGATTTTTTGTAAGCACATAAACAGGTCTGATCAAGGTAAGGTTTTCGCCCGAAAGGATACCATATGTACCATTTGCATATTCTGCAAGAACTGCCTCAGGCTCGAATATTGCATAAAGCTGTATATCCTGACCTATCATAGATGTGTCTATCTCTGTTATGGGTTTTTCATCCTTCTGAGTGTAGTAAGGTCTGTCAAACCAACCTACAAACTTTAATTTAAGTGTAGCTTTTTCTGCATCAGAGAAACCGCATTTTTCCATATACTCAACCCATGTAGAATCACTAAATTCAGTTACAGACAAATCATCAAGTGCCGGAAGTGTTATCTTCTCGCCACGTGTAATCTGTACCGGATAACCTTCGAGAAGGTTTAACCCGGCTACTCTCTGCTGAATTGCGTAATCATATACTGAGCCTGATATTATCATCTTTGATGTTTCATACTGTGGAACATACAAATCAAGAGTATATTCATCCTTTATAATCGGAGTGTAAATCACTCTGTCATAACCTGCATATTTGTCGGAATAGCGAATCTGTCTTTCTTTTTCAATCACTTTTCCGCCAAATTCCGCACGATATTTAATATCGGCTCTGTGATTATCTCTATTGTAATACTGATAAAGCACTTCAATTTCTGAAATTTTATCCGGAGATGTGTATATTTTATAAACCTTTTCCTCTGTTGCGCGCTCAAACAGATATGTTACGCCATCAAGTTTTACACCAAGGTTTCTTGACCAAGGACTACTTGCGTAATTAGATACGGTAAATATGTTTGCAACCATATTTGAAACATCTACAACATCAACATATATATCTTTTTCACTAAAGTTAATATTAAATGATGTTACTTCTGTATAGGTTGTTTCCGATTTGGTGTAGAATGCGCCATTAGAGATATATTTGTCACCAAATATTCCATTCACATATTCTGTTGCATCAGGAAGTATGTATTCATCACCCGGAGTTACTTCGATTTCACCAATTACTTCTTCTGTATCTCTGTTATGTACTATAATTTTGCTTGAGGTAGTTTCAACCCATTTAGAATAGTACTTACTGTTATTAACATCAAATGTATTGGCAGGAATTT
>JAZLCI010000040.1:0-4806 GCA_045614085.1 Clostridia bacterium | reverse complement strand
AGATTGAGGGCGACGAATTTGATGCATTGTTTATAGCGGCAGCAGCAACTGCTACTCCTGAACAAACAGCAGCTATTGTTGAAGATGTTATAGCAGACGATGAAACTGAATAATCATAAATCCCACCTTATAGGTGGGATTTTTTATTGAAAAAATTATTGCTATATGATATAATCCAAAATAACGAAACCTAACCCTAAAAGGAGTTGTTTTAAGTGCCTTCGCATGCTGGATAACACAACCGAAGAAATAATCTCTAACGAAAGCTGGACTTGTTATCAGGGAATGGTAATTAAAAGCGACATCTATGACGATGAAGTTTGTAACGCATCTTCTTCTCCTACCGCAAGAATTTTGACGTGGAAAAGTTTTATACAAGGCGGCTTAACCGCCTTACTGCCAAGCAATCAGAGGACAGGCTTTTGCCAAAGGTTATCCCTAACTGTTCCACCTTACCCTATGACCCGTCAGCAGGGTGGCAGGATGCAGCAGTTATTGTCCCGTGGGAGGTTTTTTCTTGTCTACGGAGATGTAAATCTTCTTAAACGACAGTTTGACAGTATGCGAAGGTGGGTTGACATTGTAACAAATGATAGTAACAAATGATACCAAAGACCCATTCTTATGGACAGGCAGAACAACTTATTATGGCGACTGGCTTGGTCTTGACGCACCATACGGAAGCTATACTTTTTAATGGAGGATATTATGATAACCTTAAACTGTAACGCAAAAATAAACTTATCCCTTGACGTTGTAGGAAAGCGCCCTGACGGATATCACAACATTGAGCTTATATTTCTTGAAATCCCTTTATACGATACCGTTTCAATATCTTTAAGGAATGACGGAGAAATCAACCTGTCCTGTGATGACAAGACTTTGCCAACTGATGAGAAAAACATTGCATATAAAGCCGCAAAGGCATTCTTTTTGGAATATGGCAAGTATTTGGGTTGTGATATAGTCTTAAAGAAAAATATTCCTCACGGAGCAGGCCTTGCGGGTGGAAGTGCTGATGCGGCGGGAGTTTTAAAAGGCTTGAATAAGCTTTTATCCTCACCTTTTACACAGGAAAAGCTTATGGAAATCGGTGTAAAGCTTGGTGCAGATGTTCCATTTTGCATTATGGGCGGATGTGCCTTTGCAGAGGGCATTGGCGAAATTTTAACTCCTCTCCCCAAACCCAACGGACTTTATTATCTTTTAATCAAACCTGAAGAGTCAATCTCCACACCATATGTGTATCAGAATTTAGACTTAAACAAAAAGCCCGAAAATCTTGATATGCAGCTTGTTATAAAAGCTATTAAGGAAAACGACAAAAATTCTCTCTTTAAATATTCAGGAAACATTATGGAAGATGTAACCGGAAATAAGTGCCCTGTTATATATGAAATAAAAGACGCTCTTATGGAAAATGGCGCTAAAAAAGCCTTGATGAGCGGAAGCGGAACAACTGTTTTTGGCATCTTTGATGAGAAAAGTGTTGCAGAAAAGGCGTATAATTCACTTAAAAAAGAGTATCAAAAAATATATCTTGTTTAAAAAATAAAAGGTGGGGTGTCCCACCTTTTATTTTTTATCCAAATCATTTACTATCTGTGCGATTAAACCATCCATACAGTCAACTCCTACGATATCTGCAACAGCTTTTGCATCATCACAGGCATTTTGAGGGGCATAGGATATATCCGCTTCTTTAAGCATTGGTATATCGTTTTCGTAGTCTCCTGCGCAAATAATGGTATGAACATTTGGAAACTTTTCTCTCAAAAGTTTTATCATCCTACCCTTTCCTGCACCCTTTTGCCAGAATTCTACTCCTGTACTCCATGCAAGACATATTTCATAATCATCATCATAATCCTTTTTCAGATATTCCTTTATCTCTTCTGCTGTTTCCGGAGTATCCGTCATATAAACAACCTTGCATATTTTATTGTTGAACTTTTCAAAAGATTTTTCAGCAGACATATCTTCACCCCTTGACAGATGAACCCTTCCACTCGTTCCGCAGTAGTCTATATTGTTTAAACGTTCTTTAAACTTACTGTATACATCTTCAGCTATCAGCATTGCTCTTTCATCAAGCAAAAAAGCCTCCTCTACTACGTCTTTTTCAATGTTATAGAGTACATTCCCGTTACAGGAGATAATATACTTATCAAGGGCAAATTTATCCTTAAAGTTATCAATATAGTCATAATCTCTTCCAGTTGCTATTACAAAATTTCCTCCGCCCTCTTTAAATCGGTTTATGGCCTCAACATTGTTCTGCGGAACAACTCCGTTAACCGCAAGGGTTCCGTCAATATCTGTACAGATTAAAAAACCATCATACTTTCCCATTTTATCCCTCTTCTTTTCTCTTTATATGAATCACTGATGTTCTACAATATAACTTTACCGCGAAAAAATTCGCGGTAAAAATTAATATTTAATTATTCAAAGGCAGAACCGTCAAGTCCTTCTGCCGCTGTTCGTTTTGCTTCATTCTGTGCAGAATTTCCCGTTAAGCCATACTCATATGCTGTACGGTTATCATTAACATTATTCTGTCTATACTCTTCCCAGTCCTCCTTGCTCATAGGCAGGAAAACTTCGTTCATAAGTTCCTTTGTTTCTTCCTTATCCTGAACATACCACCATGCAGGATCAATAAACTCCGCCTGTCCTGGCAATACATAAGAACCTATATCCTCTAAATTAACTGTTGTCACAAGGTTTAACTGTGATACTACATCTTTCATAGTGTAGTTTGTTCTAACATTATCTTTAACAACCTTAAACAAATCGTCTATTTTAGAAATATATTTAGGGTTACACTTCTGGGTAAAGAGAACTTTTAAAAATTCCTGTTGCCAGTATTCTCTTCCCTCATCGCCTAAAACGTATTCCCCCGGAGCAGAACCGTCATTATTATGACGAAATCTGACAAAATCGTGGGCAGCCTGACCGTCTAAATGCTGCTGACCTGCCTTTAAATGAATATGAAGATTCTGTTCAGGGTCATCATAGTTCATATTATAAGGAACATTAAAATCAACACCATCTACGGCGTCAATAATATCCTTAAAACCGTCAAAATCAACTGACACAAAATAGTGAATAGGAAGGCCTGTAAGCTTTTTAACCTCTGAAATCAAAAATTCTTCAGGTTCTTTTATCTTTCCCTTTTCTGCCTGTTGCTTTCCAAGACCGATAAGTGCATTTATCTTATGTGTCAGATACCCTTCAGGCTTGACCATAGTGTCACGTGGTATAGACAAAAAGTTTATTCTGTCTGAATATCCATCCAATGATACAAGCATAATTGTATCGCTTCGAAGTCCCCCGTCGTCTACACCGATTAATAGTATATTAATCATACCTAACTGGTCGTCTTCTTCAAGGCCCTGTACATATACATCATCGCCTATTGACATTTCCGAAATTTTATATGCCGCAAGCACTCCAAACATAGTTGAAAATACAATAAAAATAATTGTAAAAAGTGCTACAGCTAATCTAAAGGTTTTACTCATATTAATTCCCTCTGTAACAAACTTATATATAATTAAATATACCATATATTAAAGAATTTTGTCAACAAAATAAGAGCATTATTCACTATTTGTTAAATTTCAGAAACATTTATGTAGCCAAATAACAAAAAGAAAAAGAGCTATTGCTTTTCGCAATAGCTCTTACTAATACAAAATTAGTCAACAAGCTCAAGTATAGCCATTTCAGCAGCGTCGCCACGTCTTGGGCCTATCTTGATGATTCTGGTGTAACCACCGTTTCTTTCAGCATACTTAGGTGCGATTTCGTCAAAAAGCTTTGTTACGATATCACGCTTTGTAATAAAGCTGAGCGCCTGTCTCTTTGTATGGAGTGTGTTTGACTTACCAAGTGTAACCATCTTTTCAGCAAGCTTCTGTACTTCCTTTGCACGTGTTAAAGTTGTTTCAACCTTACCGTTTTCAAGTAAAGAAGTAGTCATATTTCTAAGCATAGCTATTCTCTGGTCAGTTGGTCTGCCAAGCTTTCTCTGGTGTGCCATAATATCACCTCGTTCTTTAAATTCAAATTTTAATTGATAAATCAGTCATCCTTAGACAAGGATAAATCCATTGCCTTAAGCTTTGCAATAACCTCTTCTAATGACTTACGTCCAAGGTTTCTGACTTTCATCATATCGTTCTCGGATTTTGCAGTAAGATCCTGAACCGTATTAATTCCTGCACGCTTTAAGCAGTTGTATGAACGAACTGAAAGGTCAAGCTCTTCGATAGTTGTTTCTAAAACTTTCTCCTTCTTGGTTTCTTCCTTTTCTTCCATAATTACTGCGTTCTTAGCTTCATCTGACAAATCAACAAACAAAGTCATATGTTCGCTGATAATCTTTGCTGCAAGACTTACAGATTCGCTTGGAGAGATTGTACCATCTGTCCAAACTTCAAGTGTAAGCTTGTCATAGTCAGTAACGTTTCCTACACGTGTGTTATCAACGGTGTAGTTAACCTTACGTACAGGTGTGTAGATTGAATCCGTAGCTATTACTCCGATAACCGGCTGCATTAACTGACCATTACGTTCTGCAGAAACATAACCGCGACCCTTATCAAGTACAATCTCCATAAAGAGTCTTGCATCTTCGTTTAAAGTTGCGATGTGTAAATCTTCATTGATGATTTCAACATCTGAATCGTGCTTTATGTCTCCTGCTGTAATAACACCTTCGCCCTCGTGATTAATATACACGGTCTTTGGTGCATCAGAATGCAACTTAACAGCTAAATTTTTAATATTGAGTATTAT
>JAZLCI010000039.1:0-29552 GCA_045614085.1 Clostridia bacterium | reverse complement strand
ACTTACTGTTCAATATTCATTTTTCGATGCCTCCGTTTTTTAAATTATTTTTCAAATATGCTCTTTCCGTCGTCTATAATTCCGACAATAGCCGCATCAATAGGTGAAGTTTCTGCACCACAACCTACTCTTGCCGCACTGCCTGTTGCAACCAAAACATATTCACCAATACCTGCACCGATATCATCTACAGCAACCATAGACACGCCACCGTTAACAGGTTCTACAATCATAAACTTACTTCCGATAAGTTTTTCATTCTTTCTGGTGGAGATTACACTCCCCATAACCTTCGCAATAATCATTCTATGTACCTCGTTTCTGTTTATCGAAACAAAAATCTCTGTATTGCGGGGGTTTTTGCCCCCGCAATACATACCTTACTTAAATAACTTACTTAAGTGTAGGTAAAATCTTCTCAACGTCACCGTGAGGTCTTGGAATTACGTGTGTAGCCACGAGTTCACCAAGCTTTGAAGCGTTAGCGCTACCTACTTCTACAGCAGACTTAACAGCACCAACATCACCGCGAACCATAACACTAACGAGACCAGAACCAATCTTTTCTGTTCCAACGAGTACTACGTTTGCAGCCTTGAGCATTGAATCAGCAGCTTCGATAGCAGCAACCAATCCTCTTGTTTCTACCATACCTAATGCTTCCTGTGCCATTCTTTTTTCCTCCTTTTTAATTTCAGGTGCCTTCACCTGTGGCTCCGCCTTTACAGGCTTTGGAGCAGTTTTTGTTGTTGAAGACGCAGTCTTCTTGGCAGGTGCAGCCGCAGCTGCAGGCTTTGCCGTCTTCGCCGCGCCATTTGTTTTTCTAACTGCCATTTAAATCACCCTTTAGATTAAAGTGTAGGCAAAATCTTTTCTACGTCGCCGTGTGGTCTTGGGATTACATGTGTAGCAACTAATTCACCAAGTCTAGCAGCGTTAGCGCCACCAACTTCAACAGCTGCCTTAACAGCACCAACATCACCACGAACCATAACACTAACGAGACCTGAACCTATCTTTTCTGTACCGATAAGAACAACCTCTGCTGCCTTTACCATTGCGTCTGCAGCTTCAACTGCAGCAACTAAACCTCTTGTTTCTACCATACCTAAAGCTTCCTGTGCCATTTGTATGTACCTCCTAAAAAAATATTTATTTAATAATTATTTAACAAAAATTAGTCGTTAATGATAGCAATCTTAATGCCTTCCTGATTTACGTTGGCAATATGTGCTTCATTAATCTTGTCGAGAGGGAACCTATGTGTAATAAGTTCGTGAAGAGGAAGACCAATTCCCTTCGCTCTCTTTAAGAAATCAAATGTTGTTGCATAATCTCTGAGTGTGTATACCCAAGAACCAACAGTTGTGATTTCCTTTGCGCAGATGTCAAAGTGAGGGTTGATTGTTGCATCTCCACCGTTGATGAAGAAGCCGAGCTCACAAAGACCGCCGCCATCTCTTATAAACTTATAGATATTGCTGTGAGCAACAGGTGAACCTGTACACTGGAAAGCAAAGTCAGCGAGATATCCGCCAAATGCATCCTTAACTGCTCCTGAGAGAGCTTCAATTCCCTTATGCTCCATAAAGTTAACTGTCTTGGTAGCGCCCATCTTCTTTGCAAATTCAAGACGCTTTTCGTTACCGTCTACTGCAACAATGTTTTCAATACCCATTGTGCGGAGAACAGCAATACAGATAAGACCGATAGGTCCGCAACCCTGAACAACAACTCTGCTGTTGAATCTTAAGATTCCTGTTGTCTTCGCTCTTTCAACTGCGTGAATTAAAACAGCGCAAGGTTCGATTAAAATTCTTGAATCTAAATCAAGGTCAGATACGTTAAAGATAGTAGAGCCTGCTCTAACTACCATATAGTCAGCGAACCATCCGTTTAAGTGGATGTTATCATCAGGCATAAGTCCGTAGATATCGCCGCCTCCCACGTTCTGTTTGTTTAAGTCATACATTGTGATATCAGGATTATCCTTAAATATCATACATGTAACAACCTTATCACCAATATTAAGTGGCTTTCCTGCACTGTCAAGCTTAACGTTCTTACCAATCTTAACGATTTCACCTGTACCTTCGTGACCGAGAACAAGTGGAATAAGACCGAATGGGTCGCGCTTGAATTCGTGAGCATCTGTACCACAGATACCACAGCCTTCAACCTTAACGAGCACTTCGTCATCACCGATTTCAGGGATTGGATATTCCTGAATTTCATAATTTTCAAGTGCTGTAAGCATTGCAACTCTTGACTTTTCAGGGAGAGGACCAGCCGCCTTTGGTGCAGCCTGTGGTGCCCCATTTCCCATCTGTGCTAAAACCTGTTTAACAATTTGTTCAATGTTTGCATCATTCATTATAGTAACTACCTTCCTTTCCGACATATAATGTCTAATTTAACCTGATATTTTATTAAATACCTTTTCGGCATAATCTCCAAGATATGTGTCCTGTTCAGCGGAACCGCCGCTTACACCAAATCCCCCTATTATCTTGCCATCTTTAACAAGAGGAACACCGCCGCCGAATATAACAATTTTACCATCGTTGGTGTTTTGTATTCCATAGAGAGAACCGTTTGGCTTTGCAAGGTCAGCTAAAACAGAAGTCTTCATCTTTAAAGATACTGATGTAAACGCTTTGTTAAGCGCAATATCATAACTCGCTATGTACGAATCATCAGTACATTCAACCAGGATAGGTCTTGCACCGCTATCCGCAACAGCACAAACAGCCTTTACCCCTATTCTTGCCGCTTCTTCAATAACCTGACGACTAAGCTCTCTTGCCAAAGCTAAGGTAACTCTGTCGTTCACACTTACTGATGGAGCAGAAACAGGAACAGCTACAGAAGAATTATTTCCTTCGCTGTTTGCCATAGCGCGTCTTACAAGCTCTGTTATCTGATTAATATCCATAGCTATCTCTTCCTGATTTATTATTTTGAGAGCTGTTCCATAATCTTCTTTGTAATAGAAGCAACAAGCTCATCATTGTCATGACCTTTGCAGTCACCCTTACATGAGCCACCGCAACCGTGACAGCTTGCCTTACCGCTCTTTGCGTTAGGACAAACGTCTGCAGGATGCTTACCTGTCATACCAAACTGACGACGGATTTCGTAAAGCTTTTCAACCTGTTCAGGTGTAAATTCTTTAGCACCACCGAGCTGTCTAGCCTTGAATAAAAGTTCTGCATAGAACTCAACTGATTCCATCTTGTGGTATGCAGCAAGAAGTGAATCTGAGTATGTGAGAGCACCGTGGCTTTCGAGCAATACTGCATCGTAGTACTGTAAGTACTTTTCAACTGCGTCTGGAATTTCGTTTGTTGAAGGTGTTCCGTATTCAGCAATTGGAACACAACCAAGAGCGATTACCGCTTCAGGCATAATTGGCTGTGTAAGAGGAATACCTGCAATTGCAAAGCTTGTAGCGTATGTTGGGTGTGCGTGCACAACCGCATTTACATCAGGACGCTTTGCATAAACTCTCATATGCATCTTGATTTCTGATGATGGCTTAAAGCCCTTGTTTGCCTGAATAACATTACCATCCTTATCTACCTTACAGATGTATTCAGGTGTCATGAAACCCTTACTTACACCTGTTGGTGTGCAGAGGAATTCATTATCATTGAGTTTTACTGAAATGTTACCGTCGTTTGCAGCAACCATGTTTCTGTTGTAAATTCTTTTACCGATTTCACATATTTGCTTTTTGATTTCAAATTCTGATACCATTTTAATTCTCCTTTTCTTGTTTATATAGTAAATTTTAATTATTTTCCCATTTTTCTTCCTCTTAGCCTCCCTTGCCTAAAGGGCGCTGATTGCCGGTGGCAATCGTTTAGCGCTGACCGGAGCGGACAGCGGAGACGGGGGACCGCATAAGCGGTGGAGGGATTCATTATAGCGACACACTTCGCCGTGATTATATTGTATCACTATATAGCATGAATGTCAACACTTTTTCTTTGTTTTTGTTGTTTTTTCTTTGAAATTTTTAGTTTTTCAAATATTCGATTAATTCATCAACACCCTGACCTGTCTTGGAATCTACCCAAAAAACCTTTTTACAACCGGCAAGTCTTAACCATCTTTCGCTTCTTTCAGGGTTGGCTCCTTCTTTGTTTATCTGTGTTACTATTCCTATAACCTCACGATTTGCAGAAGTTGTACAATTTGGAGGGAACAAAGAATACTGTTCTTTTGCAGATAAAAGAAGACCCACAATGTCCGCTTCATAGGCATAAAGAGCAAGGGCTCTGCCTAAAAAGTGGTTCTCTGCATATTCTCCAGGAGTATCTATTATCAAATCATGGTAATTTATATATTGGGTTTTATGATACTCTATCTTCTTTCCTCTTATAGCTTGGGTAAGAGTTGTTTTACCCGCACCGGTTCTGCCCATAAAAATTATCTTTTTCATAGCATCAAGTCTTTGTTATAGGACAAACATTGAAGCCTAATGTATTCTGACAATATTCACAAAGAGCCTTAAGAGAAGCCTCAACTTCTGAAACAGTTCCTGTTACAATAAGTGTTCCGCTGAATCTGTCCACAAAGCCAAGCTCAACACCTGATGACTTTATTGCGATATCCCCTGCAATAATTGCAGTTTCTGCAGGTGACATCGTAACAATACCAATAGCCGCCTTTGAGTAATCAACAGCAGGGTCAAGTCCTAATTTGTAATAGAGAATTTTATCAGGGTTTGCTATAATATGAGCAAGTGTAATCTGCTTACCCGGAACAAGTTCCTGAATAATTCTCATTTTATCCTGTAATTTATTAAAATCAAATTCTGTCATTTTCTCACATCCAAAATTATTTTATTTTAGCCGCCTATCTGGGCGCGAATCCCCTCTCTTGAGGCAACTCTTTTGAGATTTTCCATCTTTTCCTTTGTTGGCGGATAAACATCTCCCATTTTGTACTCTCTGCCAAGGCCGTCATACTTATCCTGTCCCATTCTGTGATAAGGAAGAAGATGTATCTCATCAACACCGGGAAGTGATGCGGCAAACTTTGCAATTTCCCTGATTTCCTCTTCAGTATCATTAAAGGTAGGGATAACAGGAACCCTTACAATAAGCTTTGTTCCTTTATACGCCGCAATCTTTTTGGCATTTTCCAGAATCAAACCGTTTTCCTGCCCTGTAAACTCCTTATGTTTTTCAGAGTTCATATGTTTTATATCCATAAGATAATAGTCAAGATGTGGTAAAATTCTTTCAATGTCTTCAAAAGGCGCAAAGGCAGTAGACTCTATCGCAGTAGAAATCCCGTTCTCCTTTGCAAGAGCAAGAAGAGCCTCGGAAAAATCAATCTGACAAAGACATTCTCCACCTGACAAGGTAAGTCCGCCACCGCTTCTTCTGAAGTATGGCTTGTCTTTTAAGACGTTTTCCATAACCTCGCCTGCAAGAACGTCTTCGCCAACGGTTTTTTCTTTTCCCGCAACAACCATATTCTGAATTTTATATTCCTGTGATTCAGGGTTACAACACCAACGGCACCTTAATCTGCATCCCTTAAGGAATACAATAGTTCTAACTCCGGGGCCGTCGTGTACCGAATATTTTTGTATATTAAATATTCGCCCCTTAACGTTTTTATAATCCATAAGTTTCTCCGTTTTAGCCTAAATAAGACTGTTCAGTTCTGTTAATAATATCATCCTGTAATGATTTTGAAAGTGTAGTAAAGAGAGCACTGTAACCTGCAACTCTGACAACCAAACTTCTGTACTTATCAGGATTTTTCTGTGCTTCTATCAAGGTTTCGCGGCTTACTACGTTAAACTGTACATGGCTACCCTTCTGATCAAAGTAACCTCTGATAAGTGTGATAAAGCCCTCTAATCCTGAATTACCCTCAAGAGCAGATGGATGGAACTTCATATTATAAAGGGTACCATTTGATGCAATAAAGTGGTCAAGTCTTGAAACTGAGTTTGCAGCAGCAGTAGGACCGCTTATATCCTTACCTGCAGATGGAGATACACCGTCTGCAACAGGTGTGTATGCAAGACGTCCGTCAGGAGTTGCACCTGTCTGCGCACCAAGAGGAACGTTTGCAGAAACAGGATAAAGACCTGCCTGATATCTACCACCACGTGGGTTCTTATACTTTTCAACAGGCTTTGTGTATGTATAAGCGACATCTCTTGCAAATGCATCAACTTCCTTATCATCGTTACCGAACTTAGGAATTTCGTTAATCATTTCAAGAATTTCATTATATCTCTTTGCCTTTTCAGGAGATGCTCCATTCTGGATTACCTGATTTAACACCTTGGCAACGATATCATCAGTGATTTCAACACCGCTTTCGCTTATCTTTCTTAAAGCTTCAACTGTCATCTTTTCTGTATCAGCTGAAGATCCACCCTTACCATAGTTATTTTCAAGAGCTTCTTTAAGTTCTTCGATAGTAACTTTCTTTTCATCGTAAACAAGCTTCTTGATAGCAAAGAGTGAGTCTGCCATATTAGCAACACCGAATCCCTGTGGACCTGTAAAGTTATAAATAGCGCCGCCTTCCTGAACGCTCTTACCTCTCTTGATACAATCATCAACCATTGATGAAAGGAATGGAAGAGGACATCTTTCCATATGAGCGATATCAATAGCGTTATCTGCGTTAACCATAAGGTCAATCATATCTTCAGTCTGTGCCTTATATGCATCATAGAATTCTTCAAAAGTCTTAAAAGATGAAACATCACCTGTCTTTTTACCAACCTGAACACCCTTGTCAACACCGTTTGAGAAAACAAGTTCTAAAGGTCTGCACATATTAAAGAATGCAGAGTCATGCCATCCGTCTGTCTTACCACTCTTCTGTGGCTCAACGCAACCGATGATGTTATACTGTCTTGCATCTTCGATTGTAAGACCTCTGTTAATTAAAGCAGGTATAATAACTTCGTCATTATAATAAGCAGGAAGACCGATACCTGTTCTTGTAAGGGTTGCTGCCTTTAATAAGAATTCGTGTGGTGTACCGTTCCATACTCTTACAGAGAATGATGGCTGTGGAAGCATAACATGTAAGCATGCTTCGATACACATAAATGACAAATCATTTGTTGCATCTCTGCCGTCTGCTGTCTGTCCGCCTGCAATCATATTCTGGAATAAGCCATAGCCTGCAAAACCTTCAGCAGATGCAAGGTCACGAACCTTACTCATATCATTGAGCTTAACCCATACACAATCCATAAGTTCCTGTGCAAATTCTCTTGTAATATTGCCTGCATCCATATCCTTTTTAAAGTATGGATACATATACTGGTCAAAACGGCCAGGAGAAATAGAGTGTCCATTACCCTCTATCTGAATAAGCATCTGCACAAACCAGAAAGACTGACATGCCTCATAGAAGTTTCTAGCACCGTTTTCAGGAACTCTTTCACAGTTTTCAGCGATTTTCAAAAGTTCATTCTTTCTCATTATATCGCTTTCTTTTGAAGCCTTTTCTTTAGCAAGTGCTGCATATCTCTTTGCGTGATTACAAGCAGCTTTACAGCTTATAATCACAGCTTCTAAAAATCTTGACTTCTTTATGTAGTCGGCATCAGTTACATTAATAGAGGCAAGTTCTTTTTCAGCCTTTTCCATAATACCCTTGTAACCGATAGCCAATACTTCTTCATACTTAACAGTAACGTGACCGATACCGTTATAGAAGTAGTTACCGCAAGTGAACACATTATGTTCGATTGCCTTTATTGCTCTTTCATCCATATAAGAAGTAGCAAGTTCTGATGTTGTTCTGCCCTTCCAGTACTTATGTGCTTCGCGGAGCTTTTCTATATTTTCCTTTGATATATAGAATGGGTCAGCAGAACGATCTGCAATAGTATCAAACTCATCATCAAGCCAGCTATATGAAAATTCAGGGAATGTCTGACATCCTCTTGGATTTTCATTTGTGCTGCCGACGATAAGCTCGTCTTCCTTTATGAAGATAGGCATTTTATCTAAAATATTCTTAAATGCCTTTGCTCTTCTTATTATAATAGGTTCGCCCTCTGTCTCCTTATAGCTTTCAGTAAGCAAAACAGCTCTGTCAGCAGATAATTCAGGCTTTTTCTTAAAAAGGTTATCTACCAATCTTGTTATTCTATCACTTTTCTTAATTGAACCACTGTAAAAATTACTCATATTGACCTCCTATTTTTAAAAGCTCGTCTTCAATATTATTGAAGAACTTCTTACACATCATTCTTACCTGTGCAGGCGAATCTTTTTTGCAATACTTATCTCCTGCAACCCTCATCATACTCATATCATTAAAGTTATCGCCGAACGCGGATGTTTCCATAACCTTAACGTTTTCTCTGTTCTGAATAAATTCTACTGCCTTTCCTTTTGAAACTCCATTTTTAATCCATTCTCTCCAGTCCTTGTCTTTATATATTTCATATGTACAAGGTGGGCTTTCCGAATACCCGCATCCATATTTAACAATCTTTATAATATTCGCGGTTTTATAATTATTCTTAAAGGCTTCTTTATAATTATTTTCGAGGATATTTTTTATCTCCTGATCATCTCCGCCGTAATAGATATATTTAGAGCACTGGAAGATATAATCTCTTTCCTTGCATTTTTCTATTATATAATCATCAATCGGCTTATAATATATAATATCTTCGTTATATTCTATACAACCGCCGTCAGATGCTATATAGTAAATATCTCTCGTATTCTTAAAAATTCTTTTAAGTTCAGACAGGTGTCTTCCACTTGCAACAGCAAAGACAATTCCTTTTTTCTTGAGATTCTCTATTAAATTAAGTGTTTCTGTGCTGATATATTCTTCACCCTTATTTAAAAGGGTTCCGTCTACATCAGAGACAATCATCTTAATCATACTATTATCCCCATTATCAGTTTTCTTATATAAATATACACTATAAGAAACATAAAGTCAATAGGAAACAAAGAAAAAAATAAAAAAACACAGACAAACAAATGTTTGTTTCTGCCGTCGTTACTGAATAGTAAAGGTATTCTCTATCTTCGTAGCCACTAAAATCTCATAAATATATAAGTTCCGTTTGATCACTTCCGTTGTTTCCGAGTAGTAAAAATAATCTTTATCGTCGTAGGTTTTTTAAATCATTTAAAAAGGTTTAAAAGAGGCAAAGCCACTTTTTTCCGTGTCCGAAGAACACTTTTCAGCGCTCGGGTGGGCGAGCGCAACAGGGCAAGGCTAATAATTTTTAAATTATATTATAAAATACAATAACCTAACATTACTTATTATATATATAATAAGTTTATGGCTCGGAGATAATTTTTAATATTACCACTTGGTAGCATCGGCATTGATCAAACGGGACGTTTGTCCACATATTTATACTTATCCACCTGTGGACAGGTTGTGTGTAATTTTATTTTATATTTATCCTTGTGAGTATTTGTTAAATAAATCCACATAAACACACATGCTTTTATTTTATAAATCCTACTGATTACGTATGATACAAATGTTATCCACAGAGTTTACACCCCCAACAGCAACCGCCTCAACTAAAATATATCATATTATATATAATAAAAAACTTTACTTAAAAAATAAGTTATGTTATAATCTGATAAGAATGATTTTCTGATAAGAAGGTGTTAAATTGTTTAAAAAATTATATTTTAACCTTGCAATAAGATGTTTGATTGCATTTGTTTTGATTTTAATAATTTTATCTTCATTTTCTGTTCTTGGAAGCTACTTATTTTATTATAAGAATATGAATGAAAGTCTTTTATCTGTTGCTGAAAGTGATTTTAAAATTTCATTTACATATATAATGAATGAAAGAGAGTCGGATGCATCAAAAAGTGTTGAATCCTTACTTTCAAATTATAGTGGCGCTCTTCATTTAAACGAAAACAGAAATATTTTTGTTTTAAGATCATCAGATTTAAAGATAATTACACCTTCTGATAAATCAAATCTTCAATTTAATAATAATGAAAACATTTCCCTTGCAAGTCAGGGAAAGATAGGTAATAAAATTTCTTTTACGAATGAAGATTTAGGTTGTGCACATCCTTTAAATACAGGAGAAAAGCAGTATATTCTTTATTTAACCGATAATAAAGCAGAAATCAGAGCAGAAGTTTTTTATATTTTGAAAATCTTTGGAATTTTGTTATTTCCTGTTATTTTACTTGCTTTATTATTTGCCTTTATTTTATCAAAAAGAATATATACACCTATTCAGAAAATAACAAAAAGAGCAGAAGGATTTGAAAAAGGAGAGCTCACTGAAAGTATAGATGAATTAAAGTTTAGTGAATTTGAAGACCTTTTAAGAGCTGTTAACCATATGGGTTATGTTATGGCAAGCAGCATAAGTAAGATGAATGGTGATAAAAATCGTGTTGAGGTTATTTTAGAACATATAAACAATGGTATAATGACCTTTGATAACTATCAGAAGCTTATACAGATAAATTCAGCCGCAAAGAGAATTTTGCATATTGAGGATGAAGAGATTAAGTTTGACAGCTTCTTTAAAAATTTTGGTCTTGATGTTAAGATGGGAGATTTTTCATATCTTGAAAAGTCAAAGGTTATTGAAAAAGAAATAAAATCAGGAGAACAAAGAATAAAAGTATGGTTTATTCCGTTTAAGATAGACAGCGAAAGAAATTCAGGTGTTGTTTGTGTTTTAGAAGATATAACTGAACAGTTTAATGTTATGCAGACAATGCGTAAGTTTGTAGCAGACGTTTCACATGAGTTAAAAACACCTATTGCTGTTATAAGTCTTAATACCGAAACAGTTTTAAATTATTATATTGGGGATAAGGAAATGACATCCCGCCTTTTAAAGATTGTATATCAGGAAACAGGGAAGATGACAGAGCTTATAAAAAATCTTCTTGATATCAGTAAGTATGAAACAAAGGCAATAGAAACAAAGAAAGAACCATTCTCAATTGATGAAATGCTCAACTCTCTTGTGGAAACCTTTAGTCTTGAGGCTGAAAGCAAGGATTTATCCCTTACATATAACAGAATGAATAATATTCCTGACTTCAACGGTAGCAGAAGTGATATTGAAAGAGCGGTAAGAAATATTATTTCAAACTCTATTAAATATACCTCAAAAGGGGATAAGATCAGAATTTTTTCAGGAAAGATGAATAATGAAATTTATATCAAGATAGAAGATACAGGTTGGGGTATTCCTGCAAATAAGATAGGTCATTTGTTTGAAAGATTTTATCGTGTTGAAGATGAAGCAAGAAGCCGAGATAAAGGCGGAACAGGTCTTGGTTTATCTATTGCAAAAGAGATTATCGAAAACCATGGCGGAAAGATAAAAATCGAAAGTGAATATACAAAATACACAAGGGTGACAATTACCTTGCCTGTAAGCATCATCCCACCAAAGAAGAATAAATAATAAATTTCATTTATTAACATTGTAGGGAACGACCTGTGTGTCGTTCCGCGGTCGCACACATAGGTGCGACCCTACAGTATTAAATTTAATTAACGTTTTTCAAAATTGATATACCTCTACATATTTTAAATTTGACAATAATCAGTAAATATGATATATTTACTGATGTTAATGCTGGTGTAGCACAGTCGGTAGTGCATCTCACTCGTAATGAGAAGGTCACGTGTTCAAGTCACGCCACCAGCTCCACATCGTCGAAGTAAAGTTCGCTTTGCTTCGACTTTTTTTATATAAAAAAGTCATTCGCCTGCTTCCTTACTTCTCCTCTTTCACAAAAAGTCACGCTCGGCTCATCTGTTCAGTTGTAAACGCCTTCACGACGATTCGCTGTCACTACCAACTTTTTGTGATTATTTTAAAATGTATATAAATATGAAATGTTAAAAAGTAAAGTTCGCTTTGCTTCGACTTTTTTATATAAAAAAGTCATCCGCCTGCTTCCTTACTTCTCCCGTTATAAATTGGGGTTTAGTCACCCGTGTAATGTTTAATAAAAAAAGGAGCGCCGAGGTCGTCGCTCCCTACAATATTAATAAATTGGTCGGATATTATTCTCCCATACTATATACGCATCCGCAGTAATCCTGTCGATACAGATTATATTTCTTTGATAATTCGATTGACCTTTTATATCCTTCTTTCTTTTTAAAATCAGATGGAAGGTACTTTACCCCATATTCTCTTGAGAGTTTGTTTCCTATATTATTTAAAAGTTCTGCATTTTTAAGGGGGCTTATAGATAGAGTTGTCACAAAGTAATCAAAATTATTTTCTTTTGCAAGCTTTGCAGTCTTTGAAAGGCGGATTTCAAAACAGACTTCACATCTTTTGCCGCCCTCTTTTTCATTTTCCATTCCTTTTACATTTTCATAAAATACTTCGCTTTCAAAATCACAATCCAAAAATTTTATACCTTTATCCATTTCAGAAATCAAGCGTTTTTGTTCCTCTTTTCTGTGATAGTATTCTTCTTCAGGAAAAATGTTAGGGTTATAATATAAGACTGTTATATCAAAATAATCACTAAGATATTCCAAAACATAACTGCTACAAGGTGCGCAACAGCTGTGCACCAAAAGAGAGGGTTTTTTTTCTTTTAAACCCTCTAAAATCTTATCAAGTTCTTTTTGATAGTTAATTTTGCTTTTCAAAATATAAAACCTCTGCTTTTTCTACTTTTACATTTCCGTTTGTTTTATCTATTATATTATTTATGAAGTTATCCACATTTTCGCAAGGGATAAATACTGAAATAACAACATCTTCTGTGTATTCCGTGTCACCTATAAAGATATTTTCTTTTCCCTGAATTTCATATTGAAGCTTGCCTACAAGGTTATAGTCGCATTTTAATAATATTTTCTGACACAAAATCATATTTTTGATTTCAGCGGCTAAAATTCCTTCTTTTGCAGATTTTGAATATGCATGAACAAGTCCACCTGTACCTAATAAAATTCCGCCGAAATATCTCGTTACAACCACTACAACGTCAGTTAAATCTTCTTTTTTGAGCATATCAAGAACAGGCATACCCGCTGTACCTCCGGGTTCACCATCATCACTGTAACGCATAATGTTATTTTCCCTTATAATATAGGCATAAACATTGTGACGTGCATCCCAGTATTTTTGTTTTAATTCATTTAAAAATGAGAGTGCCTCTTCTTCGGTTGTAACAGGCTTTACATTTGCAATAAAACGTGAACGTTTTTCAACTATTTCACCTGTACCTTGATGCTTTACTGTTTTGTATTGATTTTGCATAAGTATTTTCCCTATCTCACATAATTTGTCATTATTTTTTGTTCTGGCTCGGGATGAATGATTCCGTCTTTCTTTCCGTTTTCGATTAACTTAACTATCCAACTCATATTTTTACCAAGGATGCGCATTGTCTGCACACCTTCTTCATCTTTTAAAACATCTTCTGCGCAGCTACCATGTACCATATTCCAGTAGTTTGATGAAACAACAGGCATATTCAGGATGCCGAAATATTTGTTTATCTGATCAA
Source organism: Clostridia bacterium (assembly GCA_045614085.1). GTDB lineage: Bacteria > Bacillota > Clostridia > Monoglobales > Monoglobaceae > UMGS1820. The sequence continues at coordinate 16,029 of JAZLCI010000039.1, read as the reverse complement.
GTGATACAGATGCTCCACCACGTCTGCAGCTTGCAACTGCTGCAGCAGGCTTATACATAAGATATTTTCCGCCGCTGAATGATGCCCTGTCCATAAAAGAAGTTACTGCACCGCTTGCAGATGCGTAATGAACCGGTGTACCAACAATAAGACCGTCGGCATCCTTCATCTTTTCGATGAATTCGTTTACCCCATCATCAATTGCGCACTTGCCTGTTGTTTTACAGCTTCCGCAGGCAATACAACCTGAGATTGGTTTCTTTCCTATATTAATTATCTCGGTTTCAATTCCGTTTTTTTCTATTTCCTCTGCTATTATTTTAAGCGCAGTGTATGTACATTCCTGTCTTGGACTTCCGTTTAATAAAATAATTTTCATAATCTAACTCCTTTTTGTTTAATAATAACAAACACTTTCCCAACTGATTACATTTGTATCTATGTATTTCCATATATTTTTATAATCATTTTCACCATGTATTATATGGTCATGATATGAACGTTGCTAAATGATTTTGTTATATTTTTGTTGTATAAGATTTTAAGTGTCCAATTGTATCTTGTAGTGGAGGGGGATGTTTGATAATAAAGGTTGTTTATATTTCGTACATATAGTAAAAAATATACTCCAGGGTTGAATAAACGTAACCTTTTAATCGAAGGGATTTCCTCTTTTGTAACATTTTCATATATTTATCCTTTTTATATCTTTTTTAATATATATTATATTTTATTCGCTTATCTGAAATTTGTCAATATTAGTTATTATATAATAATGTAGGGGTGCTTTGTTGTTACCCAAAAAATAATAAACATAAAAGAAGCGCCTAGGTCGGCGCTACCTACAACAATAATATATACAAATAAATCATATATTTTAATAGTTATTCTTTCCTTTATGGAAAATGTAACTTACCAATGCGGAATTATCTAAAAGGCTTATCCATTTGCTGTTTTCAGGCATTTTGCTTGAGTTTAAGCAGATTAGATTGTTATACTCGCATATATTTTCTATTGGCTCTCTGCATATTAAAAATTTGTTATTTTTTGTGTTTATGGTTTGAGGAGAATTTTCTATATTTATGTAAACAATACTTTCAGGTTTTTTAGAAAAAAGATTTTCTGCTGTTTTTTTAGAATTAATTCTTAAAAATTTTGAAGAAATTGCCTTTTCAAGCTCCTTATCCTCTCCGTCTATGTAGCAAAAGGTCAATTTTTGATAATTTTCTCGTCTTTTCTTGTCCTTTTCCATTAATGCAGGGCGAGAATCTGTTATTTTAAGCTCCTCATCATGAGAGGTAAGGGAATCCTTATGCATTCGATACTCATATATAGGTCTTTTGGATTTTATATGTTTTATGTTAAATGTAAAATTCATCCTCATAAAAAAGTCATAGTCTTCTAAAGTATAAAAATCCTCATCGTATTCGCCTATTACTGCCACTGTGCCCTTTCTGTATATAAAGGCTGCCCCGATTGTGTTGTTTGGGTGGGTGTTTAAATTTGATGTATCATCAGGGAGGATTACGTTTCCTGACATTGGTGGGATTTCATACCACCCAAAGCCTTTTAAGGTTCTTCCGTATTCGTCGATAAGGCGCATATTTCCAAAGACCATATCTGCATTTCTGTCCCTGAAAAGCTCTGCGGACAAGGTTTCAAGACAGGAAGGTAGCATTCGGTTATCTGCACTTGTCCATGTGAAAAATTCGCCTTTTGCTTCTTTAAAGCCTGTGTTCAATGCGGCAGGAAGCTTTTGGTTTGTCTGATGTATAACGCGGATGCGGTTGTCTTTTTCTGCGTATTCATCGGCAATTTTTCCGGATGTGTCAGTGGAGCCGTCATCAACTATTATAAGTTCAATATTTGAATATGTCTGTGAAAGTACAGAGGTGATTGACTCTTCAAGATATTTTTCGCAGTTGTAAACAGGAAGAACAACAGAAATAAGTCCTGAAATTCCGCCACAACGTATATCGGCAGATTTTAAAGGAAATTTTTTTAATATTGAATTTTTTTGGTTTATAAATTTTTTGTTTTTGAAAAAGAGCATATTTGTTCTCCTTTATTGGCTTTACAATATCTCCTCAAATGCTTTTAATTCACATTCCTTATAAAATTTGGCAAGGGGATTATTTTCAAGGCGTTTTATTTCACTGTTTAGGATTTTTATTCTTTCTTTTATATATGTATCTGTCCACTTGTATGGGGTGTAACCCTCTTTGCAAAGCTTTTGTGTTGTTATTATCCCTGCACGTATTGTTTTTTCAACGTGCTCCTTTGAAAATCGTCTTTCCTCAACACAATGAAGGACAGAGGCTTTTGGCTCTATTCCTATTTTGAATCCGTATTTGATGGCTTTAAAGCAAATTGCTGTTTCTTCGCCTCCTGCAAAGTTATTTCCGCATCTGCCGTAGCTTTCAGGGAAGCCACCAAGAATATCTAAAACGGAATGACGAATGGAAAAACAGGCACCATACGGGAATTCGTAGTGTTCCTTGATTCGGCGGAAGTGGGTATATGGTACGGTGTAACCGCTCCATACAGAGTCGCGGTTTTCAAGGAAAATTTCAGGTTTTGGGTCAGGGATTTTTAAAAATATCTGACCGCCTATGATTGAAAAATCCTTATGTTCTTTGTATGCTGAAAATATATTGAAGAGTAAATCAGGATTTGCAACTGCGTCATCGTCGATGAATAAAAGATATTCGCCTTTTGCAACTGATGCCCCTGTGTTACGTGCTTTTGAAAGGCCAAGAGTTGTTTCGTGGATTGTTTTGATGTTGCTTGATTTTGTAATGTGGAATTGCGTACCGTCGGGGTCGTCGGTCCATACATCAATTGCGGGACGACACCCAGGTCTTTCTCTATAATCAAGGGTTTTTGGTGAATTATTTACCATAATTATTTCGTACTTATCTTTGGGGAGTTTGTCTGTAAGTAACGATTTTACGGCATTTTTTACCATTATCATATTTCCTGTTGTGCATATAATGACAGATAGAATATCATCGTATTCAAGACAGGGGGATGGTTTTTTTATAATTTCTTTTTTGGAGATTTTTTTGTTAAAAACTTCATTTAAACCCTTTTTTAAAGACAAAAACAAACCGATATTTTTTGTATCGGCAAGGTTTTTAAGTGTGATGTTTGGTTTTTGTTTCATAAAGGGATTCTCCTTTTAATGTGGGAATAATTATGAATTAATGTAAATATTATTCGGGAGGGGATGGAACCCCTCTACTACAATTAATTTATCTTCACCTTTGCATCTGTATGGAATGTGCCGAAATATTCCTTATCGGCAACAACGTCTGTTTCTGCGGCATTGTTTATATATTCATAGTATTTAATCGGTTTTGTGCTCCTGTCCTCTAAAGAAACTGAAAGTGAATAATGCCCCGGACAGAGCAGACAGTCAAAATCAAATATTATATTTTGTTTTCCTGTTGATTTAAAGATAATTCCATAATCAGCTGTTGAAAGCACTGTTATATCAAGGCCAAACTGATTTTTAAAGGATATTGATAGAGCAAGATTTTTAAGGTTTGTTCCTTCTTTTATATCTATATCACAGGAAATTTTAATTCTTTCACCTGTTTTTATTAGGTTTGGTACATTTACTGATTTTATTGACCCCAAAGCAGAGCCAAAGGCTCCATTTATACTTTGGGGAGTGCCAAAATCGGCAGTGCCGCTTAAACTTTCCATATACATTTCGCTGACGGTTTTTACATCTCCATCTCCTTTTATTCTGCCCTCGTCAAGCCAGATACATCTTGTGCAAAAGCGACGAATAGTGTCTATATCGTGGCTTACCAAAAGAAGAGTTGTTCCATCTTTTTTAAGCTCCTCGATTTTATTAAAACATTTTTGTCTGAAACGAAAGTCTCCCACAGCCAAAGCTTCGTCTATAACAAGGATATCAGGCTTTATGGCAATTGCACAGGAGAATGCAAGTCGCAAAAACATCCCGTCAGAGTAGGTCTTTACGGGGTTTTTAATGTATTCTCCTAACTCTGAAAATGCAATTATTTCAGGGATAAGTGCTTTTGTTTCCTTTCTGGATAAGCCGTTTAATGTTCCATATAAGTATATGTTTGAAATCCCGTTATATTCCGGGTTAAAACCTGTTCCAAGCTCCAAAAGTGCTGAAATTTTTCCTTTTGAAGTAAAATTCCCCTCTGTTTGTGAGGTTATGCCTGAAAGTATCTTTAAAAGGGTTGACTTGCCTGAACCGTTTCTTCCGATTATGCCTACACTTTCGCCTTTTTCTATTTCAAAACTGATATCTTTCAATGCGTATTTTTGTATGGAGAAAAAGCCTCTGAATAAATTTTTCAGAGGCTTGTATGATTTACTTAAGTTTTTAACCGATATAATCATTATTTTAAGGCTTGATAACTTCAACACCGCCCATATATGGACGAAGAACTTCAGGAATAGTGATGCTTCCGTCTGCGTTCTGGTAGTTTTCTAAAATTGCAGCTGTTGTTCTGCCGATAGCAACACCTGAACCGTTAAGTGTGTGAACAAGCTGTGCCTTGTCCTTTGGTGAATTCTTATATTTGATATTTGCACGACGTGACTGGAAGTCTTCAAAGTTTGAACATGATGAAATCTCAACAAAACGGTTGTAGCTTGGCATCCAAACTTCAATATCGTACTTCATAGCAGCAGTGAAGCCCAAATCACCGATACAAATCTTAACAACTCTGTATGGGATTTTTAAGAGCTTTAATACTGATTCTGCATCGTTAACAAGCTTTTCAAGCTCTGCATATGATTCTTCAGGTTTTGTGAACTTAACAAGCTCAACCTTGTTAAACTGATGCTGACGGATAAGACCTCTTGTGTCACGGCCGGCCGAACCTGCTTCTGCACGGAAACAAGCTGTGTATGCGCAATACTTAAGTGGTAAAGAATCACCGCTTAAAATTTCATCTCTGTGCATATTTGTAACAGGAACTTCAGCTGTTGGAACAAGGAAGTAATCTGTGTCTGATACTTTGAACGCATCTTCTTCAAACTTTGGAAGCTGACCTGTGCCAACCATACTGTTTCTGTGTACCATAAATGGTGGGAAGATTTCAGTATAGCCGTTCTGTCCTGTGTGTGTATCTAAATAGAAGTTCATAACGGCACGTTCAAGTCTTGCACCTAAATCCTTGTAAACAGTGAAACGTGTACCTGTGATTTTTGCAGCTGTTTCAGGGTCTAAAATGCCTAAATCTGCACCTAAATCCCAATGAGCTTTTGGCTCAAAATCAAACTGTGTAGGCTCCATAAAGCGACGAACTTCAACGTTATCTTCATCTGTGTCACCGTCAGGAACTGTCTCGTTTGGAATGTTTGGAATTGTGTACATAATAGTTGAAATCTGGTCGTTTAAAACGCGGATTTCTTCGTCAAGGTTCTTTATAGCATCAGATAAAGCCTTCATCTCTTCAAAAACAGCAGTTGTGTCTTCTCCCGCCTTCTTCATTGCAGGGATTTTCTTTGAAACTGTGTTCTGTTCAGCCTTTTTCTGTTCTACTTCATAAGTAAGCTCACGTCTTTTTGTATCAAGTTCTAAAAGGCCGTCGATATCAACAACTTCTTTTCTGCGTGAAAGAGCTTCCTTTACTTTATCTGTTTCGGTTCTTAAAAGTTTTAAATCTATCATTTTCTTTTATCCTTTCTGTTTGTTTATTTACCAATTGCTTTACCAACTGCTTCGTAATACGATTTTGATGCTTCGGGGATTGTATTTACATCAATCTCGCCGTACTTTGTTTTGGAGTCTGTCCTGTTTCCGTTTTTATAAAGATTCCAGATTTCAGACAGAGTGTTATTTATTTCTGTAACTGCAAAATTATCTGAAACAGTTTTTTCGAGTTCTTCAACTTTTTTTTGAAGCTGATAGTTTTCATCCTTCAAAGTGACAATTTCATCTTGAATGGTAATATTTGTCTGTGTTGTTTCGTTAATTTTCATCTGGAATGTTTTTTCTCTGCTGTCTGCCATAGCGGCAATGATTATCACGATAATAACCATTAAAAGCAAAATAACAGCATAGGTGGCAAGCTTGCCCGCCTTCTTTTTGTCTTTTTCCAAGTGGATCATCTCTCCTTCTTTGTATAAGGGTCAAAATCGCCTCTTGTTGCCGTGAAAACGAAATAAACATATCTCGTGTCTGTTTAATGAGGGATTCGAGCAAATAGGGGTGGTTTTGGCTTGTCGAATTTTGTCGATTATCTCTTTAATTCAAACAGAAGTCTTTCTAAATCGTCTTTTGTATAATACTCGATTTCGATTTTTCCTTTTTTGGAGCCTTCACTGATTTTGACTTTTGTTCCAAAACGGGAAGAAAGTTCGTTTTCGATATTTTTATAAAACTTCTGCATAATAGGGTTTGAAGTTTTTGATGTTGTTGGATTTTTAACCACGTTGGCATTTTTTGCGAGAGCTTCAGCCTGACGAACGTTTAAATCGTTTGAAATAATTTTCTCTGCAACCTCAAGTTGTTTTTCAGGAGACAATGTGAGAAGTGCTCTTGCGTGACCCTGTGTTAATCTTCCGTCGCAGAGCATATCCTTAACCTCATCACAAAGATTGTTAAGGCGCAATGCGTTGGCTACTGCGCTTCTGCTTTTGCCTATCTTCTGGGATACTTCGTCCTGTGTAAGGGAGAATGTGTCCATTAAATATCGGTAACCTTCTGCTTCTTCGATTGGATTTAAATCATCGCGCTGAAGGTTTTCAACTAAGGCAATCTCTGATGCAGTACGATCATCAAAATCCTTTACAATACATGGGATTTCCTTTAAGCCTGCAAGCTTTGCGGCTCTCCAACGACGTTCGCCTGCTACGATTTTGTAGGTTCCGTTTTTTGTTGGAATAACAATTATTGGAGTAACTACGCCGTGTTCTGCGATAGAGTCTTTAAGAGCCTCGAGCTTTTCTTTGTCGAACAGCTTTCTTGGCTGATTTTTGTTTGGTTCAATATCTGAAATTTTAATTGTATTAGCATTTTCTTTAGGACTGCTTTCGATTAAGTCGTCGGCAGGGCCTGAAAGAAGTGCGCCAAGTCCTTTTCCTAAGCCGCCTTTTGCGGATTTCTTTTCTGCCATTTAATCACGGTCCTTTCTAGTTCTTTTTAACAACCTCAAGGGCAAGCTTTTTATAACATTTCGCTCCCTTTGAGTTTTTATCAAATGCAATAATAGGCTGTCCAAAGCTTGGTGCTTCTGAAAGACGTACGTTTCTTGGGATAACAGTATCATATACTGTTGCACCAAAATGATGTCTTACTTCTTCAACAACCTGTGAAGAAAGCTTTGTGCGGGAATCGTACATTGTAAGCAGAACACCTTCTATCTTAAGGTCTTTGTGAAGAGCCTGCTTTACTGTCTTTATGGTTTTGGTAAGTTGGCTCAAACCTTCCAATGCGTAATATTCGCACTGAATAGGGATAAGTACACTGTCTGCACCGCACAGGCAGTTTAATGTGATAAAACCAAGGGATGGAGGACAGTCGATAATTATAAAATCAAAATCATCGCGTACTTCGTCGAGCTTCTTTCTTAACAAATACTCTCTGTCAGAAATATTTGCAATTTCTACCTCTGCTCCTGCCATGGACATAGATCCGGGACATACCCATAGGTTGTCATATTCAGTTTTAATCATCGCTTCTTTGACAGAAACTTCGTTTATTATACAGTCATAAGCGGTTAATGTTTCGTCTGTGACAGTTATTCCAAGCCCACTCGTTGTGTTGGACTGTGGGTCTGCATCGATAACAAGAACCTTTTTCTTGCGGCCACCAAGGCACGCGCTTAAATTAACGGCGGTTGTTGTCTTTCCTACTCCGCCTTTTTGATTTGCGATTGCTATTACCTTTGCCATCGTACACCTCGTCGTAAAAGTATATCTATTATAATAGCACATTCTAAAAGAAAATACAAGGCTTTTCCGCCTTGTATTTCAAAATTTTTATAAATTGTTTCATGTGAAACAATTGTTTTTGTCGATTTATAATGTTTCACGTGAAACATTGTCGGTTTATATGCCTTTCATAGTAAGGCTTATTCTGTTTTTCTTCGGGTCAACCTCTAAAACCTTAACCTTCACAATATCGCCGATAGATACAACGTCCATTGGGTGCTTAACGTACTTGTCGGATAACTGTGATATGTGAACAAGACCGTCCTGATGAACACCGATATCAACGAATGCGCCAAAATCTATTACATTACGCACTGTTCCTGTAAGAATCATGCCTTCTTTAAGGCTTTCTATGCTCATTACATCTGTGCGGAGAACAGGCTGTTCGATTTCGTCACGTGGGTCACGGCCCGGTTTTTGAAGTTCTTTTATAATATCCTTTAAAGTAGGAATACCAATGTTTGCTTCTTCAGAAAGTTTTTCTATGCCGTAGTCATTGGCTCTGTTTTCTAAATCAGAAAGCTTATTTTCGTTTATATCCTTGGCAACATAGCCGCACTTGTCAAGAATAAGCTTTGCGGCATCATAGCTTTCAGGGTGAACAGATGTGTTGTCGAGAGGGTTTTTGCCGTTTTTAATACGTAAGAAGCCTGCGCACTGTTCGAATGCCTTGGGGCCGAGCTTTGGAACCTTTTTAAGCTGTGCTCTTGATGTAAACGCACCCTCCTCTTCTCTGTAAGCTACAATGTTTTTAGCGAGGGTTCCTGAAATACCTGAAATATATGAAAGAAGTGGAGCTGATGCTGTGTTTAAGTCTGCGCCAACACTGTTTACAGTATCTTCAACTACGCCGCCTAATATCTCGCCAAGACGTTTTTGGTTCATATCGTGCTGATACTGACCAACGCCGATAGCTTTAGGCTCTATTTTTACAAGTTCAGAAAGAGGGTCCTGAATTCGTCTTGCAATAGAGATTGCACTTCTCTTTGTAACGTCAAAATCAGGGAATTCCTCTGCACCAAGCTTTGATGCAGAGTAAACAGAAGCACCTGCCTCGTTGGTGATTACGTATCTTGTTTTTGCTTGCGGAATGGTCTTTAAAACATCGGCTACAAACATTTCGGTCTCTTTAGAGGCTGTTCCGTTACCGATAGATATTAAATCTACGTTATATTTAGCAATAAGGTCCTTTATATACTCTGCGGCAGAGGCTTTTTGTGCGTCGGAATGAGTAACAAAAATAACTCCTGTATCCAAAACCTTGCCTGTTCCGTCTACAACTCCTACCTTACATCCTGTACGATATCCAGGGTCCAAACCTATTACAATTTTATTGTGGATAGGTGGCTGCATCAAAAGGTTTTTAAGGTTGACCTTGAAGACAACCATTGCCTGTTCCTGGGCATTGTCTGTAAGCTCGTTTCTGATTTCACGTTCAACAGATGGCTGAATAAGACGTGTGTATGCATCTTTAACAGCTGTTTCTACATATGTGCTTGATGCAGACGGAGTTTTTGAAAGTTCTTTCTTTAAGAGATAGGATATAATCTTATCTGTGTCACAGTCAATGGAAACAGATAAAAATTCTTCTTTTTCTCCTCTGTCTATTGCAAGAGTTCTGTGTGGAGCAATTTTTCCGCATGGCTCTGAAAATTCATAGTACATACGATATACGCTGTCCTCTTCTTTTGCCGCCTTACTGCTAACAACACCGGTTTTAAACATCAATTCGCGGATAGCCTTTCTGTGTTCAGCATTATCAGAAACTTTTTCTGCGATAATATCCATTGCACCGTTTAAGGCATCCTCTACAGTTAAAACTTCCTTTTCTTCGTTTATATACTCTGCGGCGATTGCCTCTATATCTGTGTCCGCTGGGTTTTGAGCATATATAATGTCCGCCAACGGCTCAAGGCCCTTTGCTTTTGCAACGGTAGCACGTGTTTTTCTCTTTGGTCTGAAAGGACGATAGATATCCTCAATTTCAGTAAGCTTAACACAAGCTGAAATTGCCGTCTCAAGTTCAGGGGTAAGAAGTCCCTGTTCTTCTATTATTCGCTTTACATCTGCCTTTCTTTCTTCAAGGTTGCGAAGATACATAAGGCGTTCATGAAGGTTTCTTAAAACCTCATCATCAAGCTCTCCTGTAGCTTCCTTTCTGTATCGTGCAATAAAAGGAATGGTGTTACCTTCATCTATTAAATTTACTGCGTTTTCTACCTGCCATGGCTTTAAAGAAAGCTCACTGGCGAGTTGTTCGTTTATTGTCATTAGTAGTCACCTCTGTGTAATAAGTGTCGATTAAAATATATTACCAAAAAAGTCAATCTGGCTAGTTTCAGGTAAGCCCTTTAATACTCCGTTCTTCTGGAGGGTTTCAAGAACCGCTTTTGTAGCACCTGATTTGTTTTTTAGGTCCTCCATAGATAAAAATTTACCCTTTTTAGCCGCGTCAGCTATTGAGTGAGCTGCAGACTCGCCAACGCCTGCAAAGGCGTTTAAAGGTGGCAAAATTTTGCCGTCAATCTTGCGGAACTTAATTGCATCTGATTCGTATAAGTCAACAGGTAAAAATTCTATGCCTCTTTCGTACATTTCCTGACAAAGCTCAAGTATTGTATATAAGGATTTTTCGTTTGCTGTGGCACTGTTTCCTAAAAGGTTAATTCTGTTCATTTCTGCTTTAACCTTTTCAACACCCTTTGTCATAATTTCTGCATCAAAAAGGTCTGCTCTTACAGTAAAGTATGCAATGTAGAATTCTACAGGGTAGTAAACCTTAAAATATGCAATACGAAGTGCCATCATAACATATGCCGCCGCGTGAGCCTTAGGGAACATATATTTAATTTTCTTACAGGATGCCAGATACCAGTCAGGAACACCGTTTTCAACCATTGCTGTTTCATATTCTTCAGGCATACCTTCTTTTGCGGCACGACCCTTTCTGACAAACTCCATTATCTTAAATGCCATATCAGGCGCCAGGTTATGGTGAATAAGATAAACCATAATATCATCACGAAGACCTATAACCTCTGAAAGGGATGCTGTACCTGCTTTAACAAGGTCCTGTGCATTATTAAGCCATACATCAGTACCATGTGAAAGGCCTGATATAATCAAAAGCTCAACGAATTTAGTAGGCTTTGTATCTACAAGCATACCACGTACGAAGTTTGTACCGAATTCAGGGATGCCATAAGTACCAACCTTGCTGTTTATCTGTTCAGGGGTTACACCTAAAGCTTCTGTGCCGGAAAACAGACTCATAACCTTTGGGTCGTCTAAAGGAAGCTCTAAAGCGTTAACGCCTGTCAGGTCTTCAAGCATACGTATTGTAGATGGGTCATCATGACCGAGGATATCAAGCTTTAAAAGGTTATCGTGGATAGAATGGAAGTCAAAGTGTGTGGTTATAATGTCAGAATCCTTTTTGTCGGCAGGATGCTGAATAGGGCAGAAATCATGAATGTTCATAGTTTTAGGACATACAATAATTCCGCCCGGGTGCTGACCCGTTGTACGTTTGACATCTATCATCCCGCGGGAAACACGCATAAGCTCTTCTTCAGGGACAGTAAGACCCTTTTCTTCATAATATTTTTTAGCAAAGCCAATGGCTGTTTTATCAGCAATTGTACCTATTGTACCTGCTTTGAACACGAATTTATCACCGAATAACTCACCTACGTATTTATGGGCGGTTGCCTGATATTCACCTGAGAAGTTTAAGTCGATATCAGGAACCTTATCCCCTTTAAAGCCTAAGAATGTTTCAAAAGGAATTTCAAGTCCGTCTTTTTTGAGCTTTGTTCCGCATTCAGGACAGTCCTTATCAGGCATATCAATACCTGTAGGATATTCACCATGTGAGAACCATTCGCTGTGCTTACACTTTGGACATACATAGTGAGGGCAAAGGGCGTTTACCTCGGTTATATCAGATAAAAACGCCGCAAATGATGACCCTACACTGCCTCGTGAACCAACGAGATAGCCTGCCTCGTTGGATTTTTTAACAAGCTTGTGAGCTATCATATACATAACAGAGAAGCCGTACTTTGTGATACAGTCAAGCTCTCTGTCCATTCTTGTCTGAACGATTTCAGGAAGAACATCACCGTAAATTCGGTGAGCCTTTTCGTGACACATTTTTATAAGGTCCTCTTCACAGTTTTCAATTGACGGAGGATAAGAACCATCTCTTACAGGCTGAATTTCCTCGCACATATCAGCAATTTTATTAGTGTTTTCGATAACAATTCTTTTTGCTGTCTCTGCTCCAAGATAAGAGAATTCCTCAAGCATTTCATCTGTGGTGCGAAGATATAAAGGTGCCTGTTCGTCCGCGTCGGAAAAGCCTTGTGCCCCTAAAAGAACCTGACGATAGATAGCGTCAGACGGATCCATAAAATGAACGTCACAGGTAGCAACCGTCATAATGTTCATCTTATCTCCAAGGTCAACGATTTTCTTGTTTATTGCCCGTAAGTCATCTTCTGAAGAAACAGTACCATTTCTTATCATAAAAGCGTTGTTGCATAATGGCTGAACCTCAAAATAATCATAGAATGATGCAATATTCTGAAGCTCATCATCAGGTTTTTTGTCTATAATAGTTCGGTATAGCTCTCCTGCCTCACAGGCAGAGCCGATAATAAGCCCGTCTCTGTGTTCTGAAATTATACTTTTAGGAATAACAGGCTTTTTGTAAAAATATTCAAGGTTTGAAGCAGAAATAAGCTTATATAAGTTCTTAAGACCATCGTAGTTTTTTGCAAGAATAATAATATGATATCTTGGCAGAGATTTAACCACATCAGGATTTTTCTTTGCGCTTATATCTATATATCTGCCTGAATTGTTCATAGCCATAAACTTCAAAAATGCTTCAGCGGTAGCAGTTGCATCATCAACGGCTCTGTGGTGGTTTTCAAGGCTTATATCAAGCCTTTTGCAGATTGCATCTAAATTATGCTTCTGCTCGTTAGGGAAAAGCTCCCTTGACATACGCAACGTGTCTGCAATCTTATTATGGAACTCAAGACCCAGTACAGTTGCGTTATATCTGATAAATCCACAGTCAAAGGATGCGTTATGTGCCACAAGGACACAGTCCTTACAAAATGCTAAAAATTCAGGAAGAACTACGTCAATAGATGGCTTGTCCTTGACCATATCATCAGTTATGCCTGTCAACGCCACAATCTTTTCAGGAATAGGCGTTTCAGGGTTAATAAGCTGTGAATAAGTGTCACAGATTTCACCGTTTTTTATCTTAACAGCACCGATTTCGGTGATTTTACAATCCTTTGCAGTAAGGCCTGTGGTTTCAATATCGAATACAACATAAGTATCGTCAGGGTTAAGGCTTGAGAAAACTGATACAGAGTCAACATCGTTGACCATATACCCTTCAAGTCCGTAGATAACCTTAAACTCCTGACCGTTCTTCTTTATGCCGGAAACTGCCTTGTGAGCATCAGGAAAGGCTTGTGCTACACCATGGTCGGTAATAGCAATAGCCTTATGTCCCCACATTGCAGCACGTTTGATCAAATCCCCTGCAGATGTTATTGCGTCCATGGCGCTCATTTTTGTGTGCATATGAAGCTCAACACGCTTTTCTTCACAGGTATCCATACGCATAGGTGGGTTTTCAAGCAATTCGATAGAGCGAACCTTTAAAATCGGCTTTCTGGCAAACTTGTCAAACTCATATGTACCCATAAGCTTAACTCTTTTTCCGCTGTCAACTAACTTTAAAACCTTGGATAAACGGTCCTTATTGCCAAATAAATTACAGCTGCAGGCAAAACTGTCATCTGCGAGAGAAAAGGTTATAGAAACCCTTTCACCATACTTTTCATTACCCTTTACATCCCTTGTCTCAAGGGTCATAATCTCACCCTCGATAATATATGTTTCGGGGGATGCATCTTCAGGAGATGGAGTAAGGGTTCTAATCGGCACAGATGGAGCGGGTATAGGCTTGCCGAATAAAAGACCTGAAGAAATTTCTTCAGCAGGGACAGATGAAATAACACCTGTTTCAGAAATTTTCTTTTCGGCAATTGATTTTTCTGTTTTATCATACTCTGCTATATATTCTGCAATATCTATTTTGTTGTATTCAAGAATAATTTCAAAATCCTTTTTAAGCTCGTTTCGTATATATTCATTTAAGAACTCACAAAATCTGTATTTAACAAGAAATTCCTCGCCACCAACTATATTAAAAATCTTAATGGTTTGTTCTGATATTTCAGCCTTTGCATTGTTTAAAAAAGGGTGGCATGCAGTTGCGTTATAAAGAAACAAATCAATAAGTCCCAGAATATAGTCTTCATCGGGAGTATAATCTGAAAAAAGACAGAAAATCTTAACGTTATTCAAATTATAAACAGATTTAACAGAGGATATATATTCAATTATATCGAGACGTGCAACAGGTGTATCAAAGCATAACGAAAGCTCAACACTGTTTAAGTCCATATCAAGACGGCAACCTTCTAAAACAGCCGTTTCAAGCTGTTTTGCAAGACTTTCTGATACGGTTACACGGTCAAATAAGTCTAAAATTCCATTTTCCATTTGGGATAAACCATTTCCTTTCTGCTTAATGACAAAGTAATAGGTTTTAGCTACATTCTATTAATTTCTTCCAATAGAGTTTCAACAATGCGGTCCTCAGGAATTTTGCCTACAACTTCACCTTTTTTAAAGAGAACGGCACAACCGTCGCCTCCTGCAATGCCTATATCTGCGTCAGAGGCTTCTCCGGGGCCGTTAACAACACAACCCATAACAGCTACTTTAAGGTTTTTGCGAATACCTTTTACGGCATCGTTTACTTTGTTTGCGATTTCAATAAGGTTTATCTTTGTTCTTCCGCAAGTCGGACATGATACAACGTTAATTGAATCAGGCAGCATATTAAGGGACTTAAGGATAAGTCTTGCTGCTTCAATTTCGCGGACAGGGTCATCAGTTAAGGATACTCGTATAGTATCACCAATTCCGTCAGCTAAAAGGGAGCCTATGCCAATGGCTGATTTGACAATGCCGGCATCGAGAGTACCTGCTTCGGTAACCCCTAAATGCAGAGGATAGTCAAATTCCTTGTGTGCAAGGCGATAAGCGGCAATAGTTGTCTGTACATCAGAAGACTTCATCGAAAGAACAATATCGTCAAAGTCGTTTCTTGTGAGAATATCTATATGACCACGGGCGCTTTCAACCATAGCGCGTGCCAAATCACCGTTACACTTCTCTAAAAGACCTTTTTCCAATGAACCGCCATTTACACCTATTCTGATAGGAACTTTTGCGGATTTTGCAGCCTTTGCAACAGCGGCGGCTTTTTCTTCACCGCCTAAATTCCCGGGATTTATGCGGATTTTACTGATCCCGCTGTCAATACATTTAAGGGCAAGCCTGTAATCAAAATGAATATCAGCAACCAATGGCAAAGGAGATTTCCTGATTATTTCAGTCATTGCATCAGCTGCATCGTTATCAGGTACAGCAAGGCGGCAAATATCACAACCGGCATCATATAGACGCTCTATCTGATTAAGGACAGCAGGAATGTCAGTTGTAGCTACATTTAACATAGATTGCACAGCAACAGGACTTCCGCCGCCAATAGGAACATTTTTTATATATATTTTCTTCATTATTATATACCGCCAATCTTTTTGCATATTATTTTATATTGTAACATACAAAAAATTTATCTTCAAGATATATTTTAAATATATTTAATGTGAAATACAAATATTGTAGAGACAGATAGTATCCGCCGGTGGGAAGCAAGTTGCTCCACCTGCATATTCGTATGTGTAATATTACACAAGAAACGAAAAGCTTCCTTATTAATATATTGTATAAATACGCAGATTATTTTACAAAAGGCTTAAAATTTGCAAAAAATGTAAAAAAAGCTTGACATATGGGAAACAGGAGATTAAAATGAAGGTACAGATAGGAAAAGGGTTTTTTGAGAAATAAGTTCAACTATTGGTCAAATCCCTGTTGTTTTTTGGTTAGTTTGTTACAAAACTATTAAAATTTTAAATTAATATTGACATTTGT
>JAZLCI010000038.1:0-9299 GCA_045614085.1 Clostridia bacterium | reverse complement strand
AAGCTATGGCGGAAATGTAATCTTATGTGATCCTGATTTATATGTAGAGGTATGGAGAAAGATATATAATATCTTTCAGGAGGAAGGGGTAAACAACGCAATATGGGTGTTTAACCCTAATAATATATCGTTTCCTCCTTGTGGCTGGAACAGCCCTCTTGCATACTATCCCGGGAACGAATACGTGCAGATGTTTGGTATAACAGGATATAACACAGGGGATTATTACAAGGATTTATACGGTGAAACATGGAGAGAGTTTGAGGACATCTATGATGAGATATATAAGACATATGAACCAAGCTTTTCAGCGTTTCCGTGGATGATAACTGAATTTGCATCTGCATCTGCAGGTGGAGATAAGGTAAAGTGGATAAACGATATGTTTAAAGCTTTCCCTAAATATCCTGAAATAAAAATTGCAGTATGGTTTAACTCTCAGGACTTTGACCCAAGAGAGCCTCATGAAACAGTTGTTTCAAGAGAGTATAGATTAAATGAAAGTCCAGAGACAACAGAGGCATTTAAAAACGGAGTTAAGGCATATAAGAGTATGCGATTAGTTGACTAAGAGGGAATTATGATAAGAAAATTCAAGGATAAAGAACCAAAAACGGATAAGGCGATATTTATTGCCGAGAATGCATACGTAATAGGGAATGTGGAGTTAGGTGAAGATACATCTGTATGGTTTGGGGCAGTCCTCCGTGGCGATTTGTGCAAGATAAAGCTTGGCAGAGGCTCTAACATTCAGGATAATTGCACGCTCCACGGTGATACGGACTTCCCTGTGATAATAGGTGAGGATGTTACTGTTGGTCACAACGCAGTTGTCCACGGATGTGAAATCGGAGACGGTTCCCTTATCGGTATGGGGTCTGTTATCTTAAACGGTGCAAAAATCGGCAAGCATTGTCTTGTTGGCGCAGGTGCTGTTGTGGGAGAGAATAAGGAATTCCCTGACAACTCTCTTATTTTAGGGGTTCCTGCAAGGGTTGCAAAGGTTTTAGATGAGGACAGAATAGAAAAAATTCTTCAAAATTCCCGTCGATATATAGCAGAGGCAAAGGAATATGCTGAATAATGAGTGATGATTTATATAATTAGTGATAAAAAGAGGTGCTGAATGGCGAAGTGTAAAAATTGTGGAAAACCCATCGAAGAAGGAAAGGAGTATTGTCCTGTCTGTGAACGGGGAACGCCATTGACGGAAAAGTTCAATGTTTTGCATGATATAGACAGGTTTGACGTTTTTGAAGAAAATAAGTTTGAAGCAAAGCAGAAAAGAAAGAAAAGAAAGAAAAGATTAATATGTATTTGTATAACAGTTGCTGTGCTGATAGTGGCGCTTGTGGGTATTAAATGGGCAATGAATAAAAGTGCTTCATATGATGAAACAGTTTTGGAAAGCGCTCATGTTGCTCATACTGCTCAGGAAACTGAAAAGCCTGCTGAAAACAAACCTGCAGAGGAAGAGACTATTGTTGTAGAAGAAGAATCTGTTGAGGGCGGAAATGATATAAATAAGCTCAAAGAACGGGTAATGAAGTTCTGTAACAGATATAACAACGGACAGAGCTTGTATGAAGGGGACTTGATAGCCACTGTTCCAAACAGAAAAACTATATCAGCGACATATCATATTCCAAAGGTGCTTTCCGTTGAGGAAAGAGATGCTGTTAAGGAATATGAAGAAGAGCTTAAAAATGTAATTCTTGAGGAAATGAAGGATGATTTTCCTGAAGAAATAACAGTAAATGTTAAAACAATAGTGTCATACAGATAAGAAAAAGCTGAACATTCGTTCAGCTTTTTTGCTATTTCTTCAAATATTTCTTTAAATACATACCTGTGTAGGATTTTTTGGAGCGGGCAACCTGTTCGGGTGTGCCGCAAGCAACAACCTCGCCGCCTTTATCTCCGCCCTCGGGACCTAAGTCCACAATATAGTCTGCGGTCTTTATCATATCAAGGTTATGCTCAATAACCACAACCGTGTTTCCTGCATCAACAAGCTGCTGAAGAACATATGTGAGCTTGTGAACATCAGCTGCGTGAAGACCTGTTGTAGGCTCGTCCAAGACATAAATTGTCTTACCTGTACTTCTTTTTGAAAGCTCGGTTGCAAGCTTAACACGTTGTGCCTCGCCACCTGAAAGAGTTGTTGATGGCTGACCTATCTTTATATATCCAAGTCCAACATCCAAAAGAGTTTTAAGCTTTCGGCTTATCTTCGGAATGTTGGCAAAGAACTCACAACCTTCTTCAACTGTCATTTCAAGTACCTCATATATATTTTTGCCCTTGTACTTTACCTCAAGGGTTTCGCGGTTGTATCTCTTTCCACCGCAGATTTCGCAAGGAACATATACATCGGGAAGGAAGTGCATCTCTATTTTTATAATTCCGTCACCTGAGCAGGATTCGCAACGGCCACCCTTAACGTTAAAGCTGAATCTTCCTGCACCATATCCCCTTGCCTTTGCTTCTGCTGTCATCGCAAAGATGTTTCGGATATCGCCGAAAAGCCCTGTGTATGTGGCAGGGTTACTTCTTGGGGTTCTGCCAATAGGTGATTGGTCAATGTCGATTATCTTGTCAAGATGCTCAAGTCCTTCTATACTCTTGTACTTTCCGGGAACTTTTTTGGCATTGTTTAATTCATTTGCAAGGGATTTATATAAAATCTCATTTACAAGGGAACTTTTTCCGCTTCCTGACACACCTGTGATACAAGTGAATGTGCCAAGAGGGATTTTAACGTTAATATTCTTAAGGTTATTTTCCTCTGCACCCTTTATTGTAAGGAAGTTTCCATTACCGCTACGTCTTTCTTCAGGAACAGGGATTTGAAGCTTTCCGCTTAAATACTGTCCTGTTATGGAGCTTTCGCACTTCATAATCTCTTCTGCTGTGCCCTCGGCAACTATCTCACCGCCGTGAATGCCCGCTCCGGGACCTATATCTATAATATGGTCTGCCGCAAGCATTGTGTCTTCGTCGTGTTCAACAACCAACAGGGTGTTGCCAAGGTCACGAAGACGTTTTAATGTGGCGATTAGCTTATCATTATCCCTTTGATGAAGACCGATACTTGGCTCATCCAATATATAGATTACACCCATAAGGCTTGAACCTATCTGTGTGGCAAGGCGTATTCTCTGTGCTTCGCCACCTGATAAGGTTCCGGCACTTCGGGATAAGGTAAGGTAGTCAAGACCAACGTCTACAAGGAAGTGAAGTCTTTCTATTATTTCCTTTAAAATATTTTTTGCTATTATGCTTTCCTTTTCGGTAAGCTTTCCTGAAAGTGCCTTGAAAAATTCAAGAGAGTCTGCAATGGATAAGTTGGTAACATCGTTTATGTTAAGTCCGTCAACTGTTACTGCAAGGGTTTCAGGTCTCAATCTCTTTCCGTGACAGTCAGGACATGGCATATTTACCATATAGCTTTCAAGTTCTGCCTTTGCCCATTCGGATGTGGTTTCGTCACGTCGTCTTTCCACATTTGAAAGAATCCCCTCAAATCTTGCATACTGTGTACCGCTTGCATATCTTCTGTTATAGGTAAGCTTAAGCTTTTCACCCCTTGTACCATAGAGAAGTATATCAACTATTTCAGGAGGCAAATCCTTAATAGGTGTGTCAAGGCTGAATCCGTAACGTTCTGCCATGCCCTCATAGTACATTCTTGAAATACTGTCCTTTTCGGTACCACTCCAGCCTGAAACAACGATAGCGCCCTGATTTATACTCAAGGATTTGTCAGGGATAACAAGGTCAGGAGATGCCATTGTTATTGAGCCAAGACCCATACAAGTGGGACAGGCACCATAAGGTGTGTTGAATGAAAACATTCTTGGAGTAAGCTCTTCAAGACTTATGCCACAGTCATCGCAGGCATAGTTCTGGCTGAAGGTTAAGTCCTCTCCGTCGATTATGTTTATGACAACAATTCCGTTTGCCATATTAAGGGCAGTTTCCAAAGAATCGGCAAGACGTTTTGAAATACCCTCTTTTATAACAAGGCGGTCAACGATTATTTCGATAGTATGCTTTTTCTGTTTATCAAGCTTTATTTCTTCCCCTGAAAGTTCTATTAACTTACCGTCAACACGGGCGCGGACAAAGCCGTCCTTTCTTGCTTTTTCAAAGGTCTTTACATATTCGCCCTTTCGTCCTCTTGCCACTGGAGCCATAATCTGTATCTTTGTTTTTTCAGGCAAGGCGAGAATAGAGTCAATAATCTGATCTATTGACTGTGGGGATATTTCCTTTCCACACTTTGGACAGTGTGGGATACCAATATTTGCAAACAAAAGCCTTATATAGTCATATACCTCTGTAACCGTTCCTACTGTTGAACGTGGGTTTTTGCTTGTGGTTTTCTGGTCTATGGAGATGGCAGGGGATAATCCTTCAATAAGCTCTACGTCAGGCTTGTCCATCTGCCCTAAAAACTGTCTTGCATAGGCAGAAAGGGATTCAACATATCGTCTTTGCCCCTCTGCATATATGGTTTCAAATGCAAGGGATGACTTTCCTGAACCACTTAAGCCTGTAACCACAACAAGCTTGTCCCTTGGTATGGTAACAGAAATATTTTTAAGGTTATTTTCATTTGCACCCTTTACAACAATATTCTTGTTCATTAAATGTCCTCCTCAAGACGTTTGATTTCATCGCGTATCTGTGCCGCAAGCTCAAACTGTAAAAGCTCGGCAGCCTTCTTCATTTCAAGGGTAAGGTCAGCAATAGTTAAGCGGATATCCTTTTCGGACATTTCCTGTTTGCTCTTTGGTACAGAATTTGATACTGTCTTTGTTGCCTCTATTACTTCGCTTACGTTTTTGATTATTGTCTTAGGAATAATTCCATTTTCCTTATTATACTTATCCTGAATTTCGCGACGTCGGTTGGTTTCGTTTATGGCACGTTCCATTGAACCTGTCATAGTATTTGCATACATTATAACCTTTCCGTTTGCGTTTCGTGCCGCTCTGCCTATGGTCTGTATAAGGGAGGTTTCACTGCGGAGGAAACCCTCTTTGTCGGCATCAAGTATAGCAACAAGAGAAACTTCAGGAATATCAAGACCCTCACGCAGGAGGTTTATGCCTACAAGAACATCAAAAACACCAAGTCGCAAATCCCTTATGATTTCCATTCTTTCTATTGTGTGAATGTCGGAATGGAGATATCTAACCTTTACCCCCATATCCTCTAAATATTCAGTAAGCCTTTCTGCCATTTTTTTGGTAAGGGTGGTAACGAGAACTCTTTCGCCCTCCTCGGTTCTTTTAACAATCTCACCATAGAGGTCATCTATCTGTCCCTCAATTGGCCTGATTTCAACCTGTGGGTCTAAAAGGCCTGTTGGTCTTATAACCTGTTCAACAACAGAAGAGGATTGCTCCCTTTCAAATTGGGCAGGGGTTGCACTTACGAATATAGCCTGATTTAATTTTGAATAAAACTCATCAAAGGTGAGAGGTCTGTTATCAAATGCAGACGGAAGTCTGAAACCATAGTTTACAAGGCTTTCTTTTCTTGAACGGTCTCCTGCATACATTGCCCCTACCTGTGGCAGAGTAACGTGGGATTCGTCAACAATAAGGAGAAAGTCTTTAGGAAGATAGTCCATAAGAGTAAATGGGGGACTTCCAGGCTCTCTGCCGCTTATGTGACGTGAATAGTTCTCTATACCATTACAAAAGCCTGTTTCAAGCATCATTTCTATATCATAGTTTGTTCTTTGTTCAAGTCTTTGTGCCTCGACAAGCTTATTTTCTTCGTTGAGCTCTTTAAGCCTTTCCTGAAGCTCTGCCTTTATGCTCTCAATTGCCATAAGCCTTTTTTCAGGAGTGGTTACATAGTGGGAAGCAGGATATATTGCTATATGATTTCGCTCTGCAACAAGCTCCCCTGTAACAGGGTTAAAGTCATATATTCTGTCAACCTCATCGCCGAAGAATTCAATCCTCACTGCATTGCCTGAAGATTCTGACGGAAAGACGTCTAAAACATCACCGCGTACACGGAACTTGTTACGGGAAAAGTCAATATCGTTTCGCTCGTACTGAATTTCAATAAGTTTTTTAATAACGTCATCTCTGTCACGAACAGTTCCGGGCCTTAAGGAGATAACCATATTGTTATAATCGATAGGGTCACCAAGTCCGTAGATACAGGATACACTTGCAACTATTATAACATCCTTTCTTTCAAAAAGAGCAGATGTGGCGCTGTGACGAAGCTTGTCTATTTCTTCGTTGGTGGAGGCGTGTTTTTCGATATAAGTATCCGATGTAGGAATATATGCCTCCGGCTGATAATAGTCGTAATATGATACAAAATA
Source organism: Clostridia bacterium (assembly GCA_045614085.1). Lineage (GTDB taxonomy): Bacteria > Bacillota > Clostridia > Monoglobales > Monoglobaceae > UMGS1820. Next base: position 2,941 of record JAZLCI010000038.1, on the reverse strand, counting down.
TTCTACTGCGTTTTCGGGGAATAATTCCTTAAACTCACTGCAAAGCTGTGCCGCAAGAGTTTTGTTATGGGCAAGGATTAATGTTGGCTTTTTAACCTCTGCAATAACATTTGCCATTGTATAGGTTTTACCGCTTCCTGTTACACCCAAAAGGGTTTGAAACTTTTCCCCTGAACGTATGCCGCGGACCAACTCTTTAATAGCCTGTGGCTGGTCACCGCTTGGCTTATATCCTGATACAACCTTAAAATCCATGTGGAAATATTCCTCCTTTCCAGTATATCTTAACTTAATATTATATCATATGTAGTCTGTGCTTGCAAGAGGGATATTATTGGGATATTATGAAATTTGTAAACCTGCAATATTACAAATCGGTAACTTTCTTGCAATTTGTTTTTTTATAATGTATAATGTATATGGATATCTGTAACAAAATAACGTAAGGTGATTTAAATGAAGGTCCTTGAGACAATAACACAACTTTCAAATATAGATGATAACTGCCCTTTTCGTCTGAAAAAGTGTGAGCTTTTATATAACGAAAAGGATATCCGTATGCTCTTAAAGATTTCTCTTCAGAGTGTTACGGTTTCGTACAGCGATATTAAGATAGATGTTTGTTGTTATGGCAAAGACGGATTTAAGTTATCTGTTATGGAAAATGTGCCATATTTTGATGGCGGAATGTATGTGGAAATTCCATCCCTAATGACAACATCTGCAAAGGTTATTGTAAGGTCTGCAAAAGATGCCGATGGTATTACATGGAAGTCAGATGCAGTTTTTGAAAATAGAATTGACTCTTCTGAATTTGATGACACAGCAAAATTTGATTCTTTATCCTTGGAACTTACCGAAAAGGAAGCCTTGAGGGAAGAGAAAAGAGAAGAGCGAAGAAAACGCTATGAGGAGGAAGAAGAACTCAGGTGGCTTATAAAAAACGACCCTGAAGAAAAGAAAAAGAGAATTGTTACAAGGGTTGTGTCGACAGCGGTTATTCTCGTTTTGCTTATAGGTGGATTTTTAACATTCGCTTATAAAAATGTTTCTGATACAGCATACAGAGGGGCTATGAACCTATACAACAGCGGACGCTATGAAGAGGCTATGCCCAAGCTTCAGGAAACAGAGAAATATTTTTATTTCGGAGAAAAACAGAACGAGCTTGATTATGCAATGGCAATGGCCAATGCAAGAACATATAACTTTAAAAAAGCGGCAACATACTTTAAAAAATGTGCAGGATATAAAGAAAGCTTTGCAAATTACCGAAGTATATTAAATGCTTATTCAAACATATTGTCAGCAGGGAAGAATCATTCAGTTGTCCTCCTTGAAAACGGAGAAATTCTTTCAGCAGGGGATAATTCAAAAGGTCAATGTATGGTTGATGAATGGAAGGATATCATTGATGTATCGGCAGGAAGCGAGCACACGGTTGCTCTTTCAAGACATAAGCTTGCTATGGCGGCAGGAGATAACGAAAAAGGGCAGTGTGACGTTACAGAATGGAAGGATATTATTGATATAACAGCAGGTGATTTTCATACTGTTGGCGTTATGAATATAGGACGTGTTGTGGGAGCGGGAGACAATACCTTTGGTCAGTGCGATGTTGAAAACTGGTCAGGTGTTGTTTCGGTATCAGCCGGTGCATATCATACGGTTGGGTTAAAGCTTGACGGAACTGTTGTTGCCACAGGTAAAAATGACAACGGAGAATGTAACGTAGAAGAATGGGAAAACGTGGTACTCGTTGTTGCAGGTAATAGCTTTACTGCAGGACTGACTGATGAGGGAAAGGTTCTCTATGCAGGAATAAACGCAAATGGTATTGCCGATGTGAAAAATGAGAAAAATATTTTCTCTTTAGGAGCGGGCAGTTATCATATTTATGTAATATATGATGATGGAAAGGTTAAATCATACGGCTCCAACGAGAGAAGTCAGGGCGCAACTGATTTGTGGAGAAATATTATAGCCATAGACGGTGGAGAAAGCCACGGCATAGCTGTTTCTGATGATGGAAAAGTGTATGGTGTAGGCGCAAACGAAAAAGGTCAGACAAATGTTTCGTTTTGGGACAAAGCAGATGTTCCAAAGGGGACAGTTACAATAAGAAGAGGAGAATAGAAAAATGGATATTTTTATAGAACATATGGTGAAAAAGAAGAAGACAGCAAAGGATTACTTAAAGGTTGTGTTATGCTTAATTACGATTATTGGCATGGTTGGTTTAATGGTGTGCTCAATTGTAATCCCTTATGTTGGACTTATACTGGCGACCTTATGTGGAATTATTATTTATGTACTTAGCAGAGTTTTAAGTACAATAAATATGGAGTATGAATATATATTTACAAACGGTGCGCTTGATGTAGATAAGATTATTGCCGCAAAAAGAAGAAGAAGAATGACATCTTTAAATGCCCGGTCTATAGATATTCTTGCAAAAGTTGATGGAGACAGGATTGACGAGTATTTAAACGACAGAAGAATAAAGAGAAAGTATGCTTGTACAGATGTTTATGATGAGGGTGTATATTTTGTTGTTTATTCTGATGATAAGAATAAGTATATGCTTTTATTTAACCCTAATGAAGAAATTTTAGATGGATTTAAACGCTTAAATCCACAGAAGGTATTCCTTAATGACTAGTTGAGGTGGTTTCCTGTGATTAATGTAGGAACAGATATAGTTGAAATAAGACGCTTTTCAAATATGGAAAGGTTAGATTCTTTTTTAAACAAATATTTTACCGAAAAGGAAAGAAAATATTTTGAAGATAAAAAGAATCCTTTTGAAAGCATTGCAGGAGCGTACGCAGGAAAAGAAGCTTTTTCCAAATATTTAGGAAGCGGAATAAGAGGGTTTTCTCTTGCTGATATTGAAATCTTGCATAATGACCTGAAGAAGCCTTATATATTGTTCAAGGGA
>JAZLCI010000037.1:0-12143 GCA_045614085.1 Clostridia bacterium | reverse complement strand
ACTACCGGCTAAGCCGGTAGTTATGATTTATAGATAATATCGAACCAACGAGACTGCGAGTGCGTCACCTGTATTTATCTTTTGAATTGAACATACTTGTTATTGCTGTGATGTATTTGCATCAATAAATTTCTGACACGTCATTGATAAATAGTGATTGTTCTTTTTGTAAAAGTATATCTTTCTCGTCACTTCTTCATCATAAAGCTTATAATAATAAAGACGCGGTTCCGATTCAATGTGTTTTATAAGGGTGTCACTTACAAAAGATATGCCCATACCTATGCAGGAAATGTTATGTGCTGTAACCTGCTGATCAAGGAAAAATGTTACTTTAGGATTTAATCCATATTTTTTGAACAGCATATCAGCACGTTTGCCGGTATCGTTATCTGTGTTGAGCAATACAAACGGACAGTCAGAAAAATCTTTCAGAGATACATCGTATTCGTTGGACAAATGCTTGTTTTCTTTAATGTCTTTTGTGCTTAAGCGGAACTTTTTTAATTTTTCATTCACCGGAAAAGATGCAGGTACGGCAAGTAATAGTGTTTCAGATGTACATACTGTTGATTTTAATGTATCGTGGTTTATTACAGCGTTGTCAATTATTATATCAAGGGTCCCCAAACTTAATTTTTCAGTCAGATTTTTTGTGTTATCCTCTACGATTTGGAATTTAACATGAGGGTACGTTTTGGTGAATTCGGAAATCATAAGGGGAAGCATAAAAGATGAGAACAGACTGCTTCCGCCTATTTTTACAGAACCTTTAACTATATTGGTATAATCGGATATATACCTTTCGAAATTCTGTTCCTTTTCTCTGATTTCAAGGGCATAACGAACGTATTCACGACCTGCTTCGGTGAGAGAAATAGGAGAGTCGGAACGATTGAAAAGTGGTACCGCTATTTTTTCTTCTATTCTTTTTACAGAAGCACTTAATGAGGGCTGGGAGATATAAAGCTTTTTTGCGGCTTTGGAAAAACTGCCTTCTTCATAGATTGAAAGAATATAATGCTTATTAGTAAACATAATATACACCTCGCTATAATTTTTAAGTTATGACATATATATTTTAATATGTATTTGATTATATCATATAATTCATATATAATCAATAGTAGAAATATTATTTACGGAGGGAATTTTTATGAAAAAGTTTATTTCAATGGCACTTGTTGTAGTTTTAGCATTTGCATTAGTTGCATGTGGCGGAGCAACAGGTACAAAGATGACAATGGGTACAGGCGGAACATCAGGTACATACTATGGTTATGGCGGCGTTTTAGGTCAGTATATCAGCAATAATGCAGGTATCGCTGTAAACGTTGTATCAACAGACGGCTCAAAGGCAAACATTCAGGGTATTGCTTCAGGTGACTATCAGTTAGGTACAGTTCAGTCAGACGTTATGGCTTATGCCTGGGAAGGTACACGTTCTTTCGAAAAGGAAGGTAAGGTTGACTCTTTCCGTGTTGTAGCAGGTCTTTATGCTGAATCAGTTCAGCTTGTTACAATGGATCCTGAAATCAAGTCAGTTAAGGATTTAAAGGGTAAGGCAGTTTCTATCGGTGCTCCAGGATCTGGTGTTTACTTTAATGCGGTTGACGTATTAACAGCTGCAGGTCTTACAGAAAGTGATATCAAGGCACAGTATCAGTCATTTGCTGACAGCGCTGATGCTTTAAAGGATGGTAAGATTGATGCTGCATTCATTGTTGCAGGTGCTCCAACTCCTGCAATCACAGAGCTTTGCACAACAAACAAGGCGTACCTTGTTCCTATTGATGGCGAAGTTGCAGATGCTTTGATGGCTTCTTGTCCATTCTATACAACATACAAAATCCCTGCAGGTACATATGCAGGTCAGGAAGCAGATGTTACAACAGTTACTGTAAAGGCTACTTTAATTGTTAATTCAGATGCATCTGAAGAAGATATTTACAAGCTTACAGCTGCTATCTTTGATAATGCTGATGCAATCAAGAATGAAAATGCAAAGGGTGCAGAACTTTCAATCGAAAATGCTACAAGCGGTATGACCGTTCCTTTCCACAAGGGTGCGGCTAAGTACTTTGCAGAAAAGGGTGTAAACGTTACATCTTTATAATAAGATAAGTCAGTCACAAATATTGGCTGCGACGGTAATACGGCGCAGCCATTTTAATGTTTAATCCTGAAAGGAGGAATTGCGGGATGATTTTTGGAAAGAAAAAAGTTCAGGAAGAACCGATGGATTTAGATGCGGTTATGAAAAAATTTGACAGAGAATCCAACACAAGAGTGTGGGAGGGGAAAGCTAAAGTTGCTGTTACTTGTATTCTTGCTATATTCTCTTTGTTCTGTTTATATGTAACCCTTTTTGCCAGCTGGCTTGAAGAATTAAGACTTACAACATTTGTTGCTTTTATTGTGTTTATAGGGTATCTTATGTATCCTGCAAAAAAAGGTAAGCAAAAGGTTAATTATATGCCTTGGTATGACGTGATACTCATGGTGTTGGGTACAGGTTCGTTTTTGTATTATGCGGCGAATGCAGTCAGCATTATTCAGCAGGGCAGTAATTTTGAGGTGTATCAGATAATAATCGGCATAATAGGCGTTCTTACTCTTGCAGAGCTTTGCAGAAGAAGTGTTGGTTTGCCTATCGTTATTGTCGCAACATGCTTTATTGTGTATGCACTTTTATGGGGGCTTTCTAACCCAACTGTATGGGGAAAGCTTAACTATATGATTCGTTACCTTTTCTATGGTAAAGAAGGCATACTTTCAACTCCTGTTAATGTATGTTCAAAGTTTATTGTTGTATTTATCATCTTTGGTGCATTTTTAGAAAGAACAGGTATTGCAGACTTCTTTATTAAGATTTCCAATTCTATAGTAGGTGGATTTTCAGGTGGTCCTGCAAAGGTTGCTGTTGTAGCAAGTGCCCTTGAAGGTATGGTTTCAGGCTCATCTGTTGCAAACACAGTTGGCTCAGGTTCTGTTACTATTCCTCTTATGAAGAGAACAGGTTATAAGCCTGAATTTGCGGCGGCGGCTGAAGCTTCTGCATCAACAGGGGGACAGATAATGCCTCCTATTATGGGTGCGGCGGCATTCCTGATGGCTGACTATGTTGGGGTTCCTTACAGCAATATAGTTGTTCGTGCTATTTTGCCTGCTGTTTTATATTTTGCAGGTATCTTTATAGCGGTTCATTTAGAAGCCAAAAAAGAAGGTCTTCGTGGTTTAACAAAGGAAGAACTTCCAAGACTTGTACCACTTCTTAAAAAGACATATTTGTTACTCCCTCTTATAATACTTATATATCTTGTTGGAACAAGCCAGAAGTCTATTCAGTATGCGGCTGCAATCGCTATTGTTGTGGCTATAGTTGTTAGTCTTTTCAACAAGGAAGAGCGAATTACATTTAAGCGTATCTGGGAAGCATTGGCGGCAGGCGGTCAGGGTATGATTACTGTTGCGGCGGCGTGTGGTGTTGCAGGTATCATCGCAGGTACTATTACAATGACAGGCCTTGCAAACATTATGATTAATGGTATAGTAGCTTTAGCCGGAAATCAGGTTATCATAGCTTTGTTCTTAACTATGCTTTGTTGTATAGTTTTGGGTATGGGCGTTCCGACCACTGCAAACTACTGCATTATGGCGGCAACCTGTGCACCAATACTTATCCGTATGGGTGTTCCTGCTATTGCGGCACACTTCTTTGTATTCTATTTCGGTATTGTAGCAGACCTAACTCCGCCGGTTGCGTTGGCAGCATATGCAGGTGCGGCTATTGCACAGGGTAATCCTATGAAGACGGCTGTTACTGCAACAAAGCTTGCAATTGGTGCGTTTATCGTTCCTTATGTGTTTGCTTTAAACCCTGCTATGTTGTTCATAGATACAACAGCTATAGAAGTTATCACTATATGCATTACCTCTCTTGTAGGTATATTTGCAGTTTCGGCAGCCCTTGAGGGATATTTTGTAAAACATATGCCTGTATATCAGCGAATAATCAGTGTTATAGGCGGACTTCTGCTTATCTATCCTGGCATAGTTACAGATATAATTGGCGTAGTCCTTGTTGCTGTTGTCGTTGTTTTACAGTTTGTCGTGGGCAGAGAAAAAGTATAAACTAAAAGGTACACTATTGTGTACCTTTTTTTGATGTAATTTTTAAATTTATTTACTTGCTTCAAATGGGTTGTTTTTTGTTATGTAATCTTTAAATTTTTCCATACAACCAAAGTAATATGCATCTTTTTTAAATACCAAATTTGCATTGGCATATGTAGGTGGAACAGTTGGAATTGCAGTATAAGCTGAGCTTGTATCTGCTACCTGTCTGAATGTGAAGCCTGCGGCAACGTTGCGGTATATCATTGTAAGCATGGTAGATAATTGCTTTGTTTGCATAACAATATTTGGTGTGACTTTTTCGGACGCAAACCATTTTTTTATTTCCTCTGTCTGATAAAAACTGTTCTCAAACAGAATTAAAGGGACTTCTTCTAAATCCTGGGGTGTAACTGATGTAAGATTAGAAATAGAATTGTTGTTTGAAGCACAACACACTATTTCTAATGTTGCAACTTTAGTAGATACAAATTTTTCATCAAGGGTGTCGTTGTGAAGGACAAAAATCATATCAAGGTAATTGTCGGAAAGCTTATCTAAAAGTTCTGTTCGCCCGCCTTCGGTAATTTCAAGAACTATTTCAGGGTATATATCACAAAAGTTACGGAAAATATCAGGCAATATAAGAGAGCCTATCATAGGAGGGATTCCTATACGGAGAATATTACGTTCGTTTCCCATATCCTTCATAACGTTTTCGAGTTGCTCTGTGCGGGAGAGAATGTCTTTGCACATTTCAAATAACATTTTGCCCTCAGAGGTAAGCTCCATACCTTTTCGGCGTCGATTAAACAGAGCAACACCAAACTCTTCTTCGAGTGCTCTGATTGAAGAAGAAAGGGATGGCTGAGAGATATATAAAACTTCTGAGGCCTCAGTAAGAGAGCCATGAACACATACAGTATAAAAGTATTTTAATTGATTTAAATTCATTTTTTATCACCTTTGTGTATTATATAGAATTTAACTATATTTGTCAATGTAAAATATATTTTACAAAAGATATATTATGTGTTATAATGTAAAAAAATGTTGGAGGTATATTAAGATGAATAAACATAAGATTGCGGTTATTGCAGGTGACGGTATCGGTCCTGAAGTTTTGGATGAAGGTGTTAAGGTTTTAAAAGCTGTTTCAGAAATTGATGGCGGTTTTGAATTTGATTTTGAAAGCTTCCCATGGGGTTGTGAATATTATTTGGAAAATGGCAGAATGATGGCAGAGGATGGGATGGAAACCCTTAAAAAGTTTGATGCTATCTTCTTAGGTGCAGTTGGATATCCGGGTGTACCTGACCATATTTCCTTATGGGATTTATTATTGGTTATCAGAAAGAAGTTTGATCAGTACATAAACATTCGTCCTGTTAAGCTTTTAAAGGGAGCCCCAACACCACTTAAGGATGTTACATGCGAAGATATCGATATGGTATTTATCCGTGAAAATTCAGAGGGTGAGTATGCAGGCAGTGGCAGCTGGCTCTTCCCTGGTCAGGATAATGAGGTTGTTATTCAGGATGGTGTATTCTCACGTAAGGGTTGCGAAAGAGTCATCCGTTACGCCTTTGAGCTTGCGAGAAAGGAAAAGAAGTCACTGACCAGTATTAGTAAGGGTAATGCTTTAAACTATTCAATGGTTTTCTGGGATCAGATTTTTAAAGAAGTATCAGAAGAATATCCTGATGTAAAGACATATTCATATCTTGTTGATGCGGCAAGTATGTTTATGGTTAAAGACCCTAAACGTTTTGAAATCGTTGTTACATCAAACCTTTTCGGTGATATTTTAACAGATTTAGGTGCAGCTATTGCAGGTGGTATGGGTCTTGCAGCAGGTGCAAATATTAACCCTGAAAGAACATTCCCATCTATGTTTGAGCCTATTCACGGATCTGCTCCTGATATTGCAGGCAAGCAGATTGCAAATCCGTTGGCTACAGTATGGTCTTGCGCACAGATGCTTGAATTCTTCGGTCATAACGAATGGAGTGACCGCCTTATAAACATAATTGAAGAAATGTTAGTTGAAGCAAAGGTATTGACTCCTGACTTAAATGGTAATGCTACTACAAGAGAAGTCGGCGATGAGGTTGTAAGAAAGCTTAAAGAAAAATATATGGCATAAAATAAAAACCGAAAGTCTTTTTAAGGCTTTCGGTTTTTTGTGTTTTTCTTAAATAATACTTGCAAAAAAGGGCAAAAAGAGTTATAATTTATATAATTATGAATAAATACATAAAATCGCACTTGCGATTAAATACAGGAGGATTTTTATGCGCGCTATTGTTACAGTAATGGGAGTAGATAAAACAGGTATAATTGCAAAGACAAGCACTTTGCTTGCAGAAAATGAAGTTAATATTTTAGATATTACTCAGACAATTCTGCAGGACTTTTTTACAATGGTTATGCTTGTTGATGTGGAAAAGAATAAGGTAAGCTTTAAAGACCTTTCTGACAAGTTAGAAGCTCTTGGTCAGGAGTTAGGTCTTGAAATCCGTATTCAGCACGAAGATATATTTAATTCAATGCACAGAATTTAGTTCGGAGGCCAAACTATGATAAATATTGCAACTAATGAAATTTTAGAAACTATCAAGATGATACGTGATGAGCATCTTGATATAAGAACAATCACAATGGGTATATCACTTCTTGATTGTGCTGACGAAGACCCAAAACGTGCCTGCGAAAAAATATATGACAAAATCACAAAGTATGCTAAAAACCTTGTTAAAACAGGTGAGGAGATAAGCGCACGTTACGGCATACCTATCATCAACAAGAGAATATCAGTTACACCTATTTCTCTTGTAGCGTCTGCAAGTAAGACTGATGACTATGTGCCATTTGCAAAGACCCTTGACAGAGCGGCAAGAGAGCTTGGAGTTAACTTTATAGGCGGATATTCTGCCCTTGTTTATAAAGGTTTTTCAAAGGGTGACGAATATTTAATAAAGTCTATACCTGAAGCCTTATGCTCAACTGAAAGAGTTTGTTCATCTGTTGGCGTTGCCACTACAAAGGCAGGCATCAATATGGATGCAGTTAAGCTTATGGGTGAGGTTATCTGTGATACTGCAAAGATGTCTGCGGATAACAATTCTATGGGTTGTGCAAAGCTTGTTGTTTTTGCAAATCCTGTTGAGGATAATCCGTTTATGGCAGGTGCATTCCACGGTGTTGGTGAAGGTGACTGCGTTATAAACGTTGGTATTAGTGGTCCGGGTGTTGTAAAAAGTGCTTTGGAACAGGTTAAGGATGCAGACTTTGGTGTTGTTGCTGAAACAATAAAGAGAACTGCATTTAAGATTACACGTATGGGTCAGCTTGTTGCACAGGAAGCTTCAAAGGCATTGAATGTTCCATTTGGTATTGTTGACTTATCTTTAGCGCCTACCCCTGAGGTTGGTGACAGTGTTGCTTATATCCTTGAGGAAATGGGTCTTGAAAAGTGTGGAACCCACGGAACAACTGCAGCATTAGCACTCCTTAACGATGCAGTTAAAAAGGGTGGAGTTATGGCGTCAGGCTATGTTGGTGGTCTTTCAGGTGCATTTATCCCTGTCAGTGAAGATGCGGGTATGATTGCTGCTGCTGAATGTGGCGCACTTTCTTTAGATAAGCTTGAGGCTATGACATGTGTATGCTCTGTTGGTCTTGATATGATTGCTGTTCCCGGGGACACACCTGCATCTACAATATCTGCAATCATTGCAGATGAAATGGCAATCGGTATGATAAATCAGAAGACAACTGCAGTAAGAATTATTCCTGCAGCAGGTATGGATGTTGGTGACAGCGTAGAATTCGGTGGTCTTCTAGGTGCAGCGCCTATTATGCCTGTTCACAAATATTCAAGTGAAAAGTTTATCAGCCGCGGAGGAAGAATCCCTGCTCCTATACACAGTCTTAAGAACTAACTTGATAGATTTGACAATAAGTTAAAAATATTATATTATATAGGTATCAAACTTTGAAAGGAAGAGTTTATTATGAAAAAGATAGTTACTTTAGTATTAGCATTAGTTATTGCTTTATCAGCAGTTGGTCCTTGCTTTGCGGCAGAATATGTTGATGTAGTAATTGACGGCAACAAGATTGAATTTGACGTGCCTGCACAGATTATTGACGGCAGAACAATGGTTCCTATGCGCAAGATTTTCGAAACATTAGGTGCAGAAGTTGAATGGTATGAAGAAGAACAGGGTATTCTCGCTTTAACACCACAGGGTAAGGTTATCGTTATGAAAATCGGTGCAAAGAGAATGATTGTAGGTAACATTGCAACAAACGAAGAAAAGAAAATTGAACTTGATGTTCCACCAATGCTTGTTGATTCAAGAACATTAGTTCCTGTTCGTGCTATTTCTGAAAGTCTTGGCTATACTGTTGGCTGGGATGAAGCTACACAGACTGTTTCTATAAATAAATAAGATGTTTGTTTTAGGTATTGCCGATTTAAAAATCGGTGTTGACAACAAATATGATTTTATAGAAGATATGTGCAAAGATTACATTATATCTTCAGATGAAACAGATTTTGATGTGGCAGCAACTGACGAAGAGATAAATGCAGAGCAGACAGAAAATTATCCTCTTGGATATCTTGAAAGTCTTGCTGTATATCGCAAAATTGCAGAAAAGATTACCGATTATGACGGAATTTTAATGCATAGCGCTATCATAAAGATAGATGATACAGCTATTGCTTTTCTTGCCCGTTCAGGCACAGGAAAGACCACTCATATCACATTTTGGAAGCAGTTGTTTAAAGACAGAGTTTCTGCTGTAAATGGTGATAAGCCTTTAATCAGAATAATTGATGGCAAGGCATATGCTTATGGTACACCATGGGCAGGCAAGGAAAACCTTCAGACAAACACAAAGGCAGAGCTTAAAAAGATTTGTTTTGTGGAAAGAGCAGAGGAAAACGCCTGCATACCTGTTCCCGGTGGAAAGACTTTAGACAGGCTTTTGAATCAGGTTTATATTGACAAAGGCTACAAAGCTTTTGGTATTATGAACAAACTTATGGAAATATGCGATTTCTATGTTATAAAATGCAATCTTGATATTTCTGCGGCGCAGGTAGCGTATGAGGGTATGGGATTATGAACAATATAGAAGAAAGCATTAAAAAAGACGGAGTAGCTATGGCTACTACTGATGGTGACAGTATGTACCCTATGCTTGAAACAGGAGATATAGCTATTGTTTCAAAGGCTGTATTTCCACTTAAAGTTTCCGATGTGCCTGTTTATCACAGGGATGATCACCTTACTATGCATCGAATAGTAAAAGTTAAAAATGGCAGATATATTATCTGCGGTGATAACAGAAGAATGTTTGAAAGAGATATCACAGAAGATAAGATTATTGGCATTCTTTCTGGATTTTACCACAAGGGTAAGTACGTTGCTTTAGATGATCCTGCATATTTAAGCTATTGCAAAGAAATAGAGAAGAGATACAAAATCCGTGTTGTACGTGATTTTATCATAAGAGTTTTATTAAAAATAAAAAGAATGATTAAGTGCTGATTTGCATATGCAAATCAGCACTTTTTTATTATCTGTCCTTGCAGGGACAATTTTTGTTATCAGCTTTTTTCTGAGGTGGGAAGAATTCGTTAATAGGGAAGCGAATATCATTAAATAAGTTGCAAGGATTTTCTTCAGTTGCAGATGGACATTCCTTTGTAGGAATACAAAAGTCAACTGCATCTAATAAAAGCTGACTGTCTCTTTCTAATCTTACGATAGAGAATAAACCGTAAGAAACCTTTACGTGATGGAGGTTGTCACATACTAACAACTCTCCATCAAAGCAGTCGCAAATGTTAGATGGGAAAAGGCAATCATCGCAAGCTGTTGTTGTGCAAGGAATATCTGCTGAACATGGACAAGGGTCAACGATTTTTGCACCCAATGAAACAGGCTCAACAGTTTCCACAACAACTGTAGGAAGGCATGTGTTCTGCCATGTTGAAGCTAAGTCACAGCTCATTCCGTAATTAGAGTTTGACTTAAATACCTTTGAGGTTCCTTCAGAACCATAGAGGATTACCCTTTTGTCATACATTGTAAGGCCGCGAACAGTTGTTGGCGAACAAAGGCCGCTGAAGACCTCTAATGTGACACAAACATAGAACTTAAGGTCTATAGAATAGTAGCCATTGTTAAATGAAAGAGGTTCAATATTTGAGTAAACCCAAATGATTTCAGCTTTCTTAAGCTTGATGTTTGTTGCATTATCGAGAAGAGCCTGATTATCTGCAGTTGTATATACTCTTGCGTTTAATACGCAATCTCTGTCACGACAGGAATCATAAATCTGGGTTGTGTCTACACAAACAGGTTCACAAAAGTCCTCTCTTCTGCGGGTCTGTGTATCACGTGCTTCGCAAACAGCGTCACAAACAGAAGCTTCGGTGTTGTCGTTTTCAGGTACTATATCGCATGTGATTTTGCAATCACATACATTGCTTCCCTTACGGGATTTCTGATAGTTATCGTTCATATATATCTACCTTTCTGCTTGCATATATTATATATAAGACCGTGCAAACATCGGTCTATATTATCATATGGACAGAATGTGATTTTGTTACCTGATTTTATTTAAGGATAAAAATCGAATAGTTTTCGATAAAAATTTGTTCAAAATAACCAAATTGCACTTATAAAATTGTGAATTATTAGGTTGATTTTCCTGATAAAATGCTGTAAAATGAAATTAATAATAAAAATATTTAGGAGGGCTGTCAATTGAAAATCTACGACACAAACAACATTAAAAACTTTTGTCTTTTAGGTCACGGAAACGCGGGAAAAACTTCTCTTGCAGAAGCTATCCTTTACACATCAGGTAATACTGATCGTCTTGGGCGTACTGCTGAAGGTAACACAGTTATGGACTTTGATACTGAAGAAATCAAACGTAAGTTTTCTATCAGTACTGCACTTGCTTCTTGTGAATGGAACGGTGTTAAGTTTAATATTTTAGATACACCTGGCTATTTTGACTTTGTCGGTGAAGTTCAAGAGGCAGTTCGTGTTGCTGATGCAGCTATTATCGTCTTAAGTGGTAAGTCAGGCTTGACTGTTGGTGCTGAAAAGGCATGGAAATACTGCGAAGAAAGAAAAATCCCACGTCTTATATTTATAAATAAGGTAGATGATGAGAGAGTTAATTATCAGGGCGTTCTTCAGCAGCTTAAGGATAAATACGGGAAGAGAATAGCTCCTTTCCAGCTTCCTATCCGTGAAGGTGAGAAGATTACAGGCTTTGTAAATATAGTTGAAAGAGAAGCAAGAAAGTTTGACGGAAGCAGAACCGTCACTGCTGAAATGCCTGAGGAATTAATACCTGAACTTGATGAGCTCCGCAATATGATTTGTGAGGCCGTTGCTGAAACATCTGAAGAGCTTATGGATAAGTATTTTGCAGGTGAAGAGTTTACTCTTCCTGAAATGTACGAAGCGTTAAGAAACGGTGTTGCAGAGGGTGATATTGTTCCTGTTCTTTGTGGTAGTGCATATCACAAGCTTGGGGTTTCATCTTTGATGAATGCAATCCACGCGTACTTCCCTGCACCAAACGCAGGTGATAACTTTATAATAGGTGAAAAGCAGGACGGAAGTCAGTCAAGATTAAAGGTAGATGTATCTGACCCTATGTCAGCTCTTATCTTTAAGACAGTTGCTGACCCATATGTAGGAAAGCTTTCATACTTCAAGGTTTATTCAGGCGTTATGACTCCTGATACAACTGTTTATAATATGAACAAAGACGTAAACGAGAAAATCGGTAAGATTTATGTTGTAAACGGCAAAAAGCAGATTGAGGTTGAAAAGCTTAATGCAGGTGATATTGGTGCTGTTGCAAAGCTTACTAAAACAGCCACAGGTGATACATTGAGCGGTCTTAATCATCCGCTCAAGCTTGATGGTATTGATTTTGTTAAGCCTAATATGTCACTTGCTGTTGTTCCAAAGGCGAAG
>JAZLCI010000036.1:0-9858 GCA_045614085.1 Clostridia bacterium | reverse complement strand
AAGGAAGAAAAGGATGCTCTTCGTCAGATGGAAGAAATCCGCAGAGATTTAGGTCTTAAGGTTAAGAAAAACAAAAAGTCAAAGCAGAAAAACGAGCCAAAGGTTCGCGGAAATGCAACGGTTAATACTTTAAAACTTGGTGCTTCTGTTATGATAGCTGATTTAGGGGATAAGGGAAGCGTTCTTTCTATAAACAAAAAGGACGAAACGGCTCTTGTTCAAGTAGGAATAATGAAGATAAGCGCAAGAATAGAGGACCTTTTAATCTTAACAGAGGAAGAGGGCAAAAAGCCTGAAAGCTTCAGAAAAGTTTCTGCAATGGGCGGAGGCCTCAGAAAAGACACGGTTAAGTCAGAAGTTGATTTAAGAGGAATGACATTAGAGGAGGCAGAAAGTGCAGTAGATAAGTTTTTGGATGAATGTTCTATGGCAGGACTTAACACTGTCAGCATTATTCACGGCAAGGGTACGGGAATACTGCGAACAGGCATACAGGCATTGCTTAAGAAGCACCCTCATGTCAAGACTTTCAGACTTGGCAGATATGGTGAAGGTGAAAATGGGGTTACAATAGCTGAATTAAAATAAAAATAATGTAATAATCGTGAAAAAAGTATTGTAATTTGTCAGAAAAGATGTTAAAATAAGTACTATGGTTCTTTATGCAATATGAGGAATAGTATAAATTTTATGTTAAGAACAAATCGGGAGAAATTATTATGTTAAAGAAGAAATGGCTGATTAAGGAATTTGATAAGGCTCGCGTGTTGGAGATATCCAAAACCTTTAAGGTAACTCCTCTTACCGCTATCATTCTCTATAACAGAGGAATCAAGGATGATGAGTCTATAAAGAGATTCCTTTCAAAGGATATAAATGTAATGTATGACCCATTCCTTATGCGAGATATGGATAAGGCTGTTGAGCGTATCACAGCTGCAAAGGAAAAGGGCGAAAAGATTACTATCTATGGTGACTATGACGTAGACGGTATTACTGCTATTGCCATTTTATACAAGCACTTAATGGAAATGGGTATAGAGGTTGACTACTACGTTCCTGACAGAATGCAGGAAGGTTATGGTGTTAATCAGGCTGCCCTTGATAAGATTAAAGCAGACGGAAGCTCGCTTATTATAACAGTTGACACAGGTATTACAGCTGTTGAAGAATGTGAATATGCAAAGAGCATAGGTCTTGACGTTATTGTTACTGACCATCACGAATGTAAGGAAGTTATCCCTGATGCATATGCGGCAATCGACCCAAAGCGTAAGGATTGCGGATATCCGTTTAAAAGCCTTGCAGGTGTTGGAGTTGTATTTAAGCTTATTCAGGCACTTGCCGGTGAAAATTCTCTCGATACATTAATGGAAAAATATGCAGACCTTATGTGTTTAGGTACTGTTGCTGATATTTCGCCTTTGGTTGACGAAAACAGAGTTATCGTTACAGAGGGATTAAAGAGATTTAAGAACACAAAGAATGTAGGACTTAAGGCACTCATAGATGTTTCAACAAACGGAAAGGCTATTACTACATCTACAATCGGTTATATTATCGCACCAAGAATTAACGCAAGCGGAAGACTTGGTTGTGCTTCAAGAAGTGTTGAACTCTTCTTGACCGATGATAAGGAAAATGCAATAAATCTTGCAAACTCTTTATGCGAAGAGAACTCACTTCGTCAGCAGACTGAACAGAAGATGTTCAAGGAAGCTTTAGATTATTTAGAAGCACATCCTGAAGTAAAGGAAGATAAGATTATCGTTATTCCTCACGAAAACTGGCATCACGGTATTGTGGGAATAGTTTCTTCAAAGATTACTGAAAAGTTCTATAAGCCATCTATCCTCTTTGCAAGTGACGGCGATGAGGCAAAGGGTTCAGGCAGAAGCGTTTCAGGCTTTAATTTATTTGGTATCCTTGAAAATTCTTCAAACCTTCTGGAAAAGTTTGGCGGGCATGAGCTTGCGGCAGGTCTTACTATTAAGGCGGCTAATATAGAAGAGTTCAGAAAGAAGATAAACGAAGACGCTGAAAATTATCTTGATGAAGATGCATCAGTTCCTACAATCAGTATTGACGCGGCAATTAAGGCTCCGTTTATTACAATAGAAACAGTTAAGGATATTAATAACTTACAGCCATTTGGTGTTGATAATCCTACACCTACCTTTACAGTTCGTAACATCAAGATACATAAGATAAGTGTTATGAGCGAGGGTAAGCACCTCCGTATGACACTTTTAAAGGATGGAAAGTATCTTGATTCAGTTGGATTTGGTATGGGTGAATATTATCACCATTTAGAAGAGGGCGACTTTATTGATGTTGCCTTTGCTCTTGATATAAATGACTATAAGGGCTTCCAGAATGTTCAGCTTATACTCAAAGATATTAAGCGAGCAGGCGGAGAGGATATGGACAATTAAATTATCAGGAAAACATAAAAGCCGGCTTATTGCCGGCTTTAGTTTACAGAGAGGGGGATATATATGAGTGAAATAAAGACAGAATATAGCTTAGATACATTGCTTCAAGCAATTCGTAAATATCACAACAATGATGATTTGCAGATTGTCGAAAAAGCGTATGACTATGCAGATGAAAAGCATAAGGAACAGGTAAGAAAATCGGGAGAACCATATATCATCCACCCTGTTCACGTTGCACATACAATAGCAAATTTTGGTCTTGACCCACAGTCCGTCTGTGCTGCTCTTCTTCACGACGTTGTTGAAGATACTGATACATCCCTTGAGGAAATAGAAAAAGAGTTCAGCGGAGAAATCGCTATGCTTGTAGATGGGGTTACAAAGCTTGGTAAAATCCCTACATCTTCAAAAGAAGAACAGCAGATAGAAAATTTGAGAAAGATGTTCTTTGCGATGGCAAAGGATATTCGTGTTGTGGTTATCAAGCTTGCTGACCGACTTCATAACGTGCAGACTCTTAAATATATGAAAGAGGAAAAGCAGAGATATATCGCCCGTGAGACATTGGAAGTATATGCTCCTCTTGCTCACAGACTTGGTATGTCTAAAATAAAGCTTGAGCTTGAAGATATGGCTCTCCGCTTTATTGACCCTGTGGCGTATTATGAAATCGTTGATAAGATAGCCCAGAAGAGAAGCGAAAGAGAAGAGTTTATTGCTGATATTATAAAGGTGTTAGAAGATAAACTTTCGGAAGCATTAGGCACAAAACCTCACATAGAGGGCAGAGCAAAGCATTTTTACAGTATCTACAGAAAGATGTTTATGCAGAATAAAAGTATTGATGAGCTTTATGATTTGTTTGCAGTAAGAGTTATTGTTGATACTGTAGCTGAATGTTATTCGGTTTTGGGTGCGGTTCATGAAATGTTTAAGCCTATCCCTGGCAGATTTAAAGATTATATCGCTATGCCAAAACCTAATATGTATCAGTCCCTCCATTCAACCTTAATAGGTCCCGGAGGAACACCTTTTGAGATACAGATAAGAACATGGGAAATGCATCATACTGCGCAAAACGGTATTGCTGCCCACTGGAAGTATAAAGAGGGTATATCAGGCAAAAGCGATATGGACGGAAAGCTTGAATGGGTAAAACAGCTTCTGGATTTACAAAAAGAGTCTAATGCAGAAGAGTTTATGCAGGCCTTAAAGATTGATATGTTCAGTGACGAGGTATTTGTCTTTACTCCAAAGGGGGATGTTATAAGTTTGCCTGCAAATGCTACTCCTATTGACTTTGCTTATGCAATTCACAGTGCGGTAGGTAACCGTATGGTAGGAGCAAAAGTAAACGGAAAGATTGTAAACATTGACTACGCCCTTAAGAATGGTGATATTGTTGATGTTATAACATCAAATTCAGGTGCAGGGCCAAATCCTGACTGGATTAAGATTTGTAAGACGTCGCAGGCAAGGAACAAGATAAATCAATGGTTTAAAAAGATTAACCGTGATGAAAATATTGTTAAGGGAAGAGAAATCCTTGAACATGAGCTTAAAAAGAATAACATTCCTGTATCATATGCAGATGACGAAAAGCTCCTGCAGAAGCTTGCCCAGAAGTACGGATTCAATAATCTGGAAGATATTATGGCAGGCATAGGCTATGGAAGTACAAGTGCTTTAAAGTTTATGACTAGATTTAAGACGGAGTGCAAAAAGCTTATGGCAAAGGACGAAACCTTGTCAGCTGACGAGATTTTGCCTATGATGCTCAAGACTACATCAAAGCCTAACAACAGTGGCATCATTGTAGAGGGTATTGATAACTGTCTTACAAGATTTTCTCATTGTTGTAACCCGGTTCCCGGGGATAAGATAGTGGGATATGTTACACGAGGCAGAGGGGTTGCTATACACAGAGCAGACTGTATCAATATGATTCAGGCACAAAATGACCCTGAAAATGACCTTCGCTTTATCCCTGTAAGATGGGCAGATGATACAGGAAGTGCATTTCAGTCGTCGATTATTATTACAGCAGGCAACCGTTCAAATCTTTTGCTTGATGTAACTTTAGCAGTTGCTGAATTTAAGATAGCTATTAATAATGTTAACGCAAGAACAGGTAAAAACAATCTTGCAATAATTGATTTGACAATGGAGATTTCAGGCACAGAACAGCTTGAAAGGGTTGTTGAAAAAATAAAGCTTATAGATGGAATTATTTCAATAGCAAGAAAGAGACAGTAAAAAAGGAGGGTGCAGATATGAAAATTCATTCACTTGTGTTAGGGGAATTATCATCAAATTGTTATATATGGGAAGACGAAAATACAAAAAATGCAATTGTTATAGATGCGCCCGCACAGGCAGACCGAATTATAGCGTATGCAGAAAAGCTTGGTCTTAAAATTACCGATGTAATATTGACACATGGCCACTTTGACCATATGCTTGCCTTGAAAGACCTTTGTGAAAAGACAGGGGCATCATTTTTGGCTTTTCATAAAACAGAAAACTTTTTAAAGGATAAAAGCTTAAATCTATGCAGCTTTGCAAGAGTTGACTTTGAGTATATAAAGCCTGACAAGCTTTTATATGAAGGAGATATTATTGATTTTTACGGAAATGAAATAAAGCTTATATCCACTCCGGGGCATACGGAAGATTCTATATGTCTTTTGTATGGGGATACCCTTATTTCAGGGGATACCCTCTTTAGCAGAGGAGTTGGCAGATGGGATTTTCCAACAGGAAACGGAAGAGAAGAGATAAATTACATAAAAGAAAAGCTTTATGTTTTGGCAGATAGAACAAAGGTGTATCCGGGCCATGGACCATCCACTACTATCGGAGAGGAGAAAAGGGAAAACCCTTACACAGTATAATGTCTGAAAAAACACCATGGGGTGTTCTTACGGGAATACGCCCATCTAAAATTGCGACAAAGCTTCTCCTTGATGGTATGAGTGAAGATGAGGCAATAAAAATTTTTTCAAGTGAATATGGAACCGATATAAATAAGGCAGAGCTTGCGGTAAAGGTTGCTGTGGCAGAGCTTCCTGCAAGAAAAAATATGTATGAAAACGGCGTAAGTATATATATAGGTATCCCGTTTTGTCCTACAAGATGCCTTTATTGCTCTTTTGTAACCTGTGGAACAAGGCAGGCGGCAAAGCTTATGGATAAGTATGTAGAAGCTTTAAAAAAAGAGATAACATATACTGCGGATATTATAAAGGCAAACGGCGACAGAGTTGAAACCGTATATATGGGTGGTGGCACACCAACGACCTTAAGTGATGTTCAGCTTGATGATGTGATATCCCATATGTATAAGGAATTTGATTTAAGCGGGGTAAGGGAGTTTACTGTAGAAGCAGGAAGACCTGATACCATTACTGAAGAAAAGCTTATGGTTTTGAAAAAGCATAAGGTAAGCAGAATAAGCATAAACCCACAGAGCATGAATCAGAAATCCCTTGACATAATAGGCAGAAATCATACCCCACAGCAGATAAAGGATGCCTTTTATCTTGCGAGAAAATGTGGTTTTGATAACATAAATATGGACGTTATCGCAGGCCTCCCGGGGGAAGATTTAGAAATGTTTAAAAAGACTCTGGAAGAGGTTGAGGAATTATCGCCTGAAAATGTTACTGTTCATGTTATGAGCATAAAGAGATCTTCAAGACTTCACGAATATCTCGAAAAATATACTTTATCTGATGGTGATGAAGTTGCCGAAATGGTGGATTTTGCCTATGACTTTTTAAAGAGCAGAGATAAGCACCCTTACTATATGTACAGACAGAAAAATCAGCTTGGTAATTTAGAAAACGTAGGATATGCAAAAAAAGGCTTTGACAGCTTGTATAATATATACATAATGGAAGAGATTCAAACGATTATTTCTTTAGGCTGTGGAGGAGTTACCAAAACAGTTGAAAGAGCAACCGACAGGATAGAGAGAATTTTCAATGTTAAAGAGCCGAAGGACTATATCGAAAGACTTGATGAAATGCTTGAGAGAAAAAATGAGCTTAAAAGAATTTCATCAAAAAGATGAAATAACAAATGTAGGGGTCGATGCCTTCATCGACCCGCAATGGACAGATGTGGGCATCTGTCCCTACAAAAATTTATACTCTTGGTTTGATATGAAGATAAAAATAAAAGTCAAAAGCATATGTCTTTGCATATGATATAGGGAATAATAATAAAAGGATTGATATTGTATGGAAATATACCTTGATAACAGTTCGACAACAAAGCCTTACAAGGAAGTTTGTGATAAGGTAATTGAGGTAATGTACGAAAATTACGGAAACCCCTCATCTCTTCACAGATTGGGGATTTCTGCCGAAAAGGAAATAAAAGCTGCAAAGAGAGAAATTGCCGATACCCTTGGGGCAATGCCTGAAGAAATTTTCTTCACATCAGGGGGAACAGAGGCAGATAACCTTGCTATTATGGGAGTGGCTTATGCCGCAAGAGGAAAGCATATATTAAGTACACCTATTGAACATCCTGCAGTATTAAATACTCTTAAAAATCTTGAGGAGAATGGGTATACAGTTGAATATATCCCTGTTGATGAAGACGGTGTAGTTATCCTTGCTGAATTTGAGGAAATGCTCCGGGCAGACACTGCTTTGGTTACATGTATGCTTGTGAATAACGAAATCGGCTCTGTTCAGCCTGTTTCGCAGATGTCAAAGATTATAAAAAGAAAGTCGCCAAAGTGCTATCTCCACGTTGATGCAGTTCAGGGATACTGCAAGGTGCCTTGTAATCAGAGAATGATGGGTGCTGACTTAATCAGCATAAGTGGTCATAAAATACATGGCCCTAAAGGTATGGGCGCTTTGTATATTAAAAAAGGAACAAAGATTGCGCCTGTTGTTTTCGGCGGAGGTCAGCAAAATGGCATAAGACCCGGGACGGAGAATGTTCCGGGGATAGCCGGTCTTGGACTTGCAGCAAAAATGTGTTATATGGGTATGGCAAAGAACGTTCCTGAAATGGACAGACTTAAAAACAAGCTTAAAGATGAGCTTTTGTCCAATATAGAAAATATAAGGATAAACAGTCCTGAAAAGGGAGCGCCTCATATTTTAAATGTTTCCTTTACAGGAGTTCGTTCAGAGGTGGTTTTACACTCCCTTGAAAACGAAGAAATTTATGTATCAAGCGGTTCGGCTTGTTCAAGTCACAAGGCAGAACCGAGTTATGTTTTAACAAGTATCGGACTTGACCGAAAAGAAATAGACGGAAGCATAAGATTCAGCCTTTCGGAATTCACTACTGATGAAGAAATTGATAAAACAGTTTCAGTTTTAAAGGAGTTAATCCCAAGGCTTCGAAAATTAAATATGAGATAAAGGGTGATTTTGTGTAGAAGACACAATTTCGGTGCGGTAACAAAATCCCTCCACCGCAAGCGGTCCTCGTCTCCGCTGTCCGCTCCGGTCAGCGATAAACGGTTGCCGCCGGCAACCATCGCCCCTTTAGGCAAGGGAGGCGAAGATCGTTACATATATTATGGGAAACAGGAAAAACAAAAGGAGAAAAATATGAAAGCAGATATTATTTTATTAAAGTATGGTGAAATTTCACTTAAAGGTCTTAATAGACCTGTTTTTGAAAAAAAGCTTTTAAGCAATATATCAAGCGCACTGGCACCTCTTGGAAAGTTTTCTATAAGATGCTCACAGTCAACAATCTATGTTGAACCAATGGAAGAGGATATAGACATTGACTTAACATTAGAAAGACTTTCAAAGATATTTGGTATAGTAAATATCTGCCCTGCAGTAAAGTGCGGAAAGACTATGGAAGAAATCGAAAAGGCTACTGTAGAGGCTCTTTTGAGTCAGGACGTCTATGGCAAGACCTTTAAGGTTGAGGCAAAGCGTGAGGACAAGCAGTTCCCTATGAACTCTCCGCAGATTTGTAAGCATATGGGGGGAGTAATCCTTAAAAACGTAAAGGGTCTTTCTGTTGATGTGCATAACCCTGATATTTTAGTGCAGATTGAGGTGAGAAAGGAAGCCTATATCTTTACCAAAAAGATAAAGGGTGCATCAGGTATGCCTGTTGGCACTGCAGGAAAGGCGACACTTCTCTTAAGCGGTGGTATAGATAGCCCTGTTGCAGGCTGGATGATTTCAAAAAGAGGTGTTGTGCTTGAAGCAGTTCACTTCCACAGTCATCCTTATACATCAGACAGAGCAAAGGAAAAGGTAATTGACCTTGCTAAAATAATATCTGTTTACACAGGTGAGATTAAGCTCCATATCGTTCCTTTTACTGATATACAGCTTGACATTATAGATAAGTGTCCTAAAGAGTATCTCACAATCATAATGAGAAGAATTATGATGAGGATTGCAGAAAAGATATCTGTGGAAAACGGATGTCAGGCCCTTATCACAGGTGAGAGCATAGGCCAGGTTGCAAGCCAGACAATGGAAAGTCTTGCCTGCACAGATAATGCAGTAAATATCCCTGTCTTCAGACCTTGTATCGGTATGGATAAGGAAGAAATCGTGACAATATCTAAAAAGATAGAATCTTACGAAACATCTATCCTTCCTTATGAGGATTGTTGTACAATCTTTGTGCCAAAGCATCCTAAGACAAAGCCTTCAATTGCAGAAATCGAAGAGGCTGAAAAGGCTCTTACTGATATAGATGCTATGATAGAAAAGTCAATCGCTGAAAGAGAGATAATTTCTGTTAAATAAAAGTGGTGAAATGTGTGAGTAAAGTTTATATTTCCAAAATCAATGGGGTGGAAAAGCTTCTTGTTAAAAAGCTCCTTGATGATAAAAAGACAATAACCTTTGCAGAAAGCTGCACAGGGGGACTTCTTTCAAAAAAGATTACAGATATATCAGGGGCGTCTGCCTGCTTTGAGTGTGGATTTGTTACCTACTCAAACGAGAAAAAGGAAAAGCTTTTAGGGGTAAGCCACGATACATTGATAAATTATGGCGCAGTATCTTATCAGACTGCATATGAAATGTGCAGTGGGGCAAAAGAAGTGGCAGATGCAGATATTGCCATAAGTGTAACAGGGATAGCGGGGCCAACAGGAGGAACTGCTGAAAAACCTGTTGGACTTGTGTATGTTGGGGTTTGCACCGGTAACATCCATGGTGTTGTAAAGCTTAACCTTTCAGGCACACGTGGAGAGGTAAGGGAAAAGACGTCTTTGTGTGCTTTCAGCCTTGCTCTTATGGCTCTTGAAAACAGATTGACAAGCTGTCCTGAAAATGGGACACTTCTTGATATAGAATATATTCAGGGTTAATAAAAATCTTGACACATTGAATACGCTAAATTATAATATTAATAGTTATAACAGCGCGACAAAAAGAGAGAGAAGAAAGGAAGATAAAGATATGAA
>JAZLCI010000035.1:0-4499 GCA_045614085.1 Clostridia bacterium | reverse complement strand
GTTGCGATTCTTTATACGCTGACAGCTATCTTATGTCTTACGGCTGTTGTTATATCAATTAAAGGATATATAAGAGGAGTGTTCCTGATTGTAGCTGTTATGATGATTATTCTGGCGTCATTAAGACTTATGGGCTCCAATAAGCCGTCAAATTTAAGCAATGATATATATCAGATTGATATAAATGAAGAGGGAAAAGGGGAGGAAGATACAAATGAATAAAATTAAAGTTATGACAATATTCGGAACAAGACCTGAAGCTATCAAAATGGCACCTTTGGTTAAGGAACTTGAAGCAAATTCTGATAAAATTGAATCAATTGTTTGTGTTACAGCACAGCACAGACAGATGCTTGATCAGGTTTTAGAAATATTTGATATTAAACCTGACTATGATTTGAATATAATGAAGGATAGACAGACTCTTATAGAGATTGTTACACGTTCTTTGGAAGGTCTTGATAAGGTTATGAAAGAAGCAAAACCTGATATTGTGCTTGTTCATGGTGATACGTCTACAACCTTTGTGGGTTCTCTTGCGGCATTTTATAATCAGATTGCTGTAGGTCATGTTGAAGCAGGACTTCGTACTTATAACAAGTATTTTCCATTCCCTGAAGAGGTAAACAGAAGAATAACAGGTGTTATTGCTGATATGCATTTTTCACCTACAAAGAGAAATGAAGACAACCTTTTAAGAGAAAATGTTGATCCTAAAGATATTTATATCACCGGAAATACGGTTATTGATGCTCTTAAAACTACTGTTAAGGATAATTATGAGTTTAAAGATGACCAACTTAAGAACATGGATTGGGATAACAAAAAGGTTATTGTTATGACTGCTCACAGAAGAGAGAATTTAGGTGAGCCTTTAGAGAATATCTGCAATGCAGTTCGTGATATTGTATTAAAGCATAATGATGTAGAGGTTGTATATCCTATGCATTTAAATCCTGTTGTAAGGGAAACAGCATCATCAATTTTGGGCGGACTTGACAGAGTTAAGCTTATTGATCCTGTTAATGCTGACGAGCTTCATAATGCGATTAAGAGGGGATATCTTGTTCTTACTGATTCAGGTGGATTACAGGAAGAAGCTCCATCTCTCGGTAAGCCTGTTTTAGTTCTGAGAAACGAAACAGAAAGACCTGAAGCGATTGAAGCAGGAACAGTTAAGATAGCAGGTGTTGACAGAGAAAATATATTTAATATGACAGATAAGCTCTTAACTGACAAAGATGCATATAACGAAATGGCAAAGGCTGTTAATCCATATGGTGACGGTTTTGCATCATCAAGAATTGTTAAGGCTATTATAGAAAGATTTTCTGATAAATTAAATTAGTGAAGTGATTTTATGTTTTGTGTTAAGATTGATGTAAGATATTCTGAAACCGATAAGATGGGAATTGTATATCATTCAAGATATTTCCCGTGGTTTGAAGTTGCAAGAGATAATTTTTGCAAATCTATTGGTTTAAATTATTCTGATATGGAAAAAATAGGTATTATGATGCCCTTAGCAGATTGCTATTGTAAGTTTGTTAAGGGTGCTACCTATGGTGACACTGTATTAATTTATGCTAGCCTCAGCAAGTTAGGAGTTGCATCCTGCCAGTTTTCATATATTGTTAAAAGAGAAGCAGATGATACTCTTTTAGCGGAGGGATACACAAAACATGGATTTGTTGATTTGGATTTTAAACCAATTAATATGAAGAAGAAGTATAGAGAGATATATGATATATTTAGTCAGATGGAGAGTGAAGAGGAATGATTCCAAACATACTTACAACTTTAAGACTTGTGCTTGTACCTTTTTTTGCATATTTTATGCTTTTTAAGGAAAACGTAGCTATCGCATCCATCATATTTGTTCTTTCGGGAATTACGGATGTAGTTGATGGATATATTGCCAGACACTATAATATGATTTCAAGATTTGGTATGGTCTACGATCCATTTGTTGATAAGTTGATGCAGATTACTGCGGTTATCTGTCTTGTTATGAATAATACTATTCCTGTATGGCTTCTTATATTTGTTGCTTTTAAAGAGCTTTCTATGATATTTGTTGGTGGAATTCTTTATATTAAGAAAATAGTTGTCAGCTCAAATAAATTCGGCAAGATATCTACTGTTATTTTTTATGCAGGTGTTTTAACTCTTATTATCTGGAAGAGTATACCATCGTTTATGTTGAGCGTTGTTATTCTTGTTATGATTATACCAATGCTTGTTGCAGGGATATATTATGTTGTTGATATAATAAAAAATTATGATGATAAAAGAGTTCAACCGGATGTTAATCGAGGTCAGGTGTAAGATATGAAAAATCAGGACTTTAAGATAAAGGGAATGACCTGTGCAGCCTGCAGTGGAAGAATTGAACGTGTTTTATCTAAAGCGGACGGAATAACATCTTGTTCAGTTAATTTAACCACTGAGGTTGCAACTGTTAGTTATGATGAAAATATTATATCATCAGAAGATATAATCAATAAGGTTATAAAGCTCGGCTTTGGTGCTGAAGAATATGTTGAAGAGAAGAATGTAGATAATAATGAAGACAGAAGCCTTGTTATAAGGCTTCTTATTTCTGCATGTCTGACACTGCCTTTGTTTATAGGAATGGTTTTGATGTGGTTTGGGATAAACGTACATTTTCTGCACAACCCATATGTTCAGTTTATTCTTGCTACACCAATTCAGTTTGTGATTGCATATCCTTTTTATAAACATGGATTTCTTGCTTTAAAAGCGAAAAGTCCAAATATGGACGTTCTTATTGCTCTTGGTACAAGTTCTGCGTATTTTTTTAGTGTTTATACTCTTTTTTCAGGAAGCATATATGAGGGGCATAGTGTATATTTTGAATCATCTATGACAATAATCACTCTCATTTTACTCGGTAAATATTTAGAGGCAAGAGCAAAGAATAAAACATCAGAAGCTATAAAAAAGCTTATGGAGTTACAACCTGATACAGCTACAGTTTTGAGAGACGGAGAATATGTAACAATTCCTGTAGGTGAAGTTGAGATTGACGATATAGTAATTGTTAAGCCGGGAGAGAGAATACCTGTAGATGGTGAAGTAGTTGATGGAGAAGGATTTGTTGATGAATCAGCACTTACGGGAGAAAGTCTGCCTGTGAGTAAATCTTCAGGAAATCTTGCTTTTTGTGCCACCGTGAATGTTTCAGGTGCGTTTAAAATGAAAGTCTTAAAAATAGGAAAAGATACGGCTCTGTCACAAATTATTAAAATGGTTAAATCTGCACAGGGTCATAAAGCACCTATACAAAAGATTGCGGATAAAGTTTCAGCTGTTTTTGTGCCTGCAATATTAGTTATCAGTGTTGTTACTCTTTTAGGTTGGTTTATGTATTCAGGGGATTT
This sequence comes from Clostridia bacterium, assembly GCA_045614085.1. Lineage (GTDB taxonomy): Bacteria > Bacillota > Clostridia > Monoglobales > Monoglobaceae > UMGS1820. The sequence goes on along the minus strand of JAZLCI010000035.1, from coordinate 1,095 downwards.
TGAAAAATCTCTTATTAATGCAGTTTCTGTTTTAGTTATTGCGTGTCCTTGCTCTTTAGGTCTTGCGACACCTACAGCTATTATGGTTGGAACAGGTGTTGGCGCCGAGCATGGAATTTTAATAAAAGGCGGAGAATATCTTGAAACATGTCACAAGATAAATGCAATGATATTTGATAAAACAGGTACGATTACTAAAGGTGAGCCTGAAATAACAGACTATATTTGCTATAACGAAAATAAGGATGCACTTTTTAAAATAGCATCTTCAATAGAAAATATGTCGGAACACCCACTTGGAAAAGTAATTGCTGATGCATCTGCAGAAAAATATCAGGTTACTGAATTTAAGTCGTATACAGGTATGGGTGTTTCAGGTGTTGTTGATTCAAAAATCTATTATATAGGAAACAAGGCTTTATGTGAAAATAACAATGTTTTTATTTCTGATAAAATTCTCGCAGATATGACAAGCCTTCAGAATGATGCTAAAACAGTTATGATAATAAGCGATGACATGAATGCCTTAGGTCTTATTGCAGTTGCTGATACTATTAAAGATGATGCTGTTGAAGCTATATCTAAACTCAAAAATATGGGTATTGATGTTTATATGATAACGGGAGATAACGAAAATACTGCAAAAAGTATAGGCAAGCTTTCAGGAGTCGATAAGGTGTTTGCTGAAGCAAAACCTGAAGATAAGGCAAGATATATAGAAAATCTTAAAAATGATGGAAAGATATGCGGAATGGTAGGAGATGGCATAAACGATGCACCTGCCCTTGCTTTAGCCGATATTGGTATTGCTATGAGCGATGGGACAGATATAGCCATTGAATCGGCCGATATTACTGTAATGGGCGGCAGTTTAAAACTTGTACCTTCTGTTATAAAACTTTCGCAATTTACAATGAAAAAAATTAAACAGAACTTATTTTGGGCGTTTATTTATAATTCGGTATGTGTGCCTTTTGCCGCTTTTGGGTTTTTAAATCCAATGTTTGCAGGGGCTGCTATGGCGTTTAGTTCTGTTTCTGTTGTAACAAATTCTTTATTACTTAAAAGAAAGGGGAAGAAGATATGATGTTTGAA
>JAZLCI010000034.1:0-8532 GCA_045614085.1 Clostridia bacterium | reverse complement strand
AGACTTCACCAAAGCGATGCTGTTCATCTGCTATGGCAAGGGCAAGGTTTGGAATATTCACCTTTCCCGTAATCAAGGCGTGGGTTCCAACGACTATTTTCGCCTCTCCGCTTTCAATAAGCTCAACGTTCTCACGTCTCTCCGCAGCTTTTTGACCACCGCTTAAGCAAGCAACTTCAAGTCCAAATCTTTCGAACATTCTGCTTAAGTTATTGAAATGCTGTTTGCAGAGGACTTCTGTTGGTGCCATCAAGACCGCAGTATAACCTGCCTTTGCAACAGCATACATAACCGCCGCCGCAACAACAGTTTTACCTGAACCAACATCACCCTGAACAAGTCTGTTCATTGGCACATTCTTTTTTATGTCTGCCGATATTTCATTTATAACTCGTTTCTGGGCATCTGTAAGTTTAAAGGTCAACCCCTCCGCAAACTCTTTGATACACTTAACATCCGTAATCTGCGGTGCATTTTCAACACTTTTATATTGCTTTGCAGTAGCAACACCTGTCTGCAATATAAGAAATTCCTCAAAAGCAAGGGTTCTTCTTGCTTCTTCAAAATTATCAAAGCTTTCAGGCATATGAACTGACGAAATCGCTTCGTCCGCAGTTAAAAGCATATATTTATCTCTTATTTTCTGTGGGATAATATCCTTTATCTTTCCTTTTGTACCATCTAACGCAGACTTAACTGCGGCACGGATATTATGTTGGGTAAGACCTTTTGTGCAAGGGTATATGGGAACAATTTTGCCCATCTTATCCCCTGATACGCTTTCACCCTCTATTATAGGGTTAATCATTTCAAGAATCATGCCACGTCTCGTAACCCTGCCAAAAAAAGTAAATGACATATCGGATTTCAATGCCTTTTCAACATATGGTGCATTGAACCAAGTCAGGTTCATAAGGCCTGTTCCGTCAGAGATACGCACCTGAATTACTCTTGAGCCTGTTCTCGCTCTGAAGGAACGAATTCCTGATGCGAGACTACCTCTTACACAAATACTTTCACCCTCATCTGCATCACATATTCTTCTTATATCGGTTCTGTCTTCATAGCCTCTCGGCAAAAAGCGAAGCAAATCGCCCACAGTAAATACGCCAAGCTTATTAAAAAGCTCGGCGCGTTTTTCACCTATTCCTTTAAGATAACGTATATCGGTATTTTCCATACCTTTACACCCCTCTTTTTTGATTACTCAACAGCAATCATATAGTAATAAACAGGCTGACCGCCGGATATTACAGATACATCAATATCACCATGCTTTTCGGCAAGCTTTTCGCAAAGCTCATTTGCCTTTGCCTCTTCTGTATCTGCACCGTAGTATATAGTAACCAATGCGGTATCTTCGTCTATCATCTTTTCAGCAAGTTCAAAGGAAACATCATTTAAGTCATTACCGATATTTGAAATATCGCTTCCTATCATACCCATAACGTCGCCTTCATGGATTTCAAATCCTCCAACCTCTGAGTCTCTTGCGGCAAATGTAACCTGACCGCACTTAACTGTTGACATCATCTCAAGCATTGCTTCAGTATTTGTTTCTACATCTACTTCCTCTTCAAAGGCAAGCATTGAAGAAATACCCTGTGGCATATTCTTTGTAGGGATTACAATAACATTCTTATCAGTAAGGTCATTTACCTGTTCAGCCGCAAGAATGATGTTCTTGTTGTTAGGAAGAATAAATATGTTTTCTGCATTAACCTTATTCACTGCATCGAGCAAATCCTGTGTGCTTGGGTTCATTGTCTGACCACCCTCTACAAGATGGTCAACGTTAACACTTCTGAATACTTCGCCGATACCATCACCTACAGAAACAGCAACAACACCATACTTTTTAGCAGGTTCCTGTGGTTCAGCTTCTGCACTTTCTTCGATTTCTTCGTGCTGATACTTCATATTATCAATCTTGATGTTAATAAGTTCACCAAGCTTTAATGCCTCTTCAATGACGAATCCAGGATGATTTGTGTGGATATGTACCTTCACAATCTCCTCATCGTCAATAACCAACATACAGTCACCCTTTGAACGTATTGCGGCAGAAAACTGTGTTGCCTGACGATCAGGTGATGACTTCTGGATAATAAACTCTGTACAATACAAGAACTTGATGTTGGCTGTGTCTATTTCAGATTTTGATGCCGCACCTGATGGAGCTGATGCAACAGACTCGCCCTCTTTAAGTTCTAATGCTTTTCCGTTTTCAAGAGCATAAAGTGCGCCCTCTAACAATGTGGTAACACCGCAACCACCTGCATCAACAACCCCTGCCTGCTTTAAAACAGGAAGAATTTCAGGTGTTCTTTTTAGACTTTCCTTACATGCGTTGATATAAGCCTTAAAAAATTCAGTCGCATCATCATAATTTTCGTATTCCACTTCAGCAAATTCAGCACCCTCACGGATAACTGTTAAAATTGTACCCTCGGTTGGTTTCATTACCGCACGGTATGCAGTGTCTCTTCCGCCGCAAGCCGCATCCTTTAAATCCTCAACTGAAAGTTCTGTCTTACCTTCTAAAGAAGATGCAACACCTCTTAAAATCTGTGATAAAATAACGCCTGAATTACCTCTTGCGTTTCTGAGAGATGCTTTTGCAAGACGTGTAATAAGCTCGCTTACTGTTTCGGTATTTTCTGAAAGTGCCATTCTTGCAGCGCCGCCAAAAGTAAGACCCATATTTGTACCTGTATCTCCATCCGGAACAGGGAACACGTTTAAATCATTGATTGGCTTTTTATTGTTCTGCAGATTATTGGAAGCAGACTCAATCATAAGTCTGACTTCATCATAAGTAATAGTTTTCACCTTTATAATCAATCCTTTCTGCTATCTTTTAGTTAACGCGGATACTTTCTACGTTAACAGTAACAGCCCCAACCTTAAGGCCTGTGGCTTCTTCTACCTGATACTTAACATTTTCCTTTATTATATCGCCGACAGTACTTAAGTTTACGCCGTACTCCATAATAACATAAAGAGCAATGTCAACTACATCACCTGCAACCTTAACCTTTATACCCTTGTCAAGATTTTCCTTCTTAAGGAGCATAGCTATTCCGTCTTTACCTGATCTTGTTGCCATTCCTACAACTCCGTAGCACTTTGTTGCAGCGTAACCTGCAATGTTTGCGATTACTGAATTTGATATTCTGATTATACCTTTTTCATTTTTAATTTCTGCTGCCATATTTGTTTCCCCTTTCTATACATTAACTATAAATTTATAATATTTGCGTCAAAAGCTTCCGCTTTTTCTTTTACAAAATTGTGGCAGGTAAACAGGAATACACATCCCTTATTTACCTCACTTAAGTATTTAAGCGCCGCATCTGCTCTCTTGTCATCATATACTGTAAGTATATCATCTAAAAACAAAGGACATTCCTTATCCTCGTTTTTAGCAAGAGCAATTCTTAAAGCAAGATATAACTGCTCATATGTGCCCTTGCTTAAAAACTCTGCATCATAAAGATTATTGTCTGATAAAACTCTCATACTGAATTCATCAGATACTCTTATCTCATCATATTTTCCATCTGTCAGAAAGCTCATTATCTCATTAACTGCACTGTTAAGCTTTGGTGCAACAGTTGTTCGCCATTCCTCTGCCGCAACAGTAATATTTTCAATAGCAGTGTCAATAACTAAAAGCTTTCTCTCCAAAGTCTTTTTTTCTGCTTTTATTGCAGAAATCTCTGTGTCGATGTCTGCAGGTATTCTGTGTTCGCTAACCTGATACGCCATTTTACTCTCAAGGCTTTTTATATCTGATATAATCAACAGATGCTTTTCGCGCAATGCTTTAAGCTCTTTGCTTATATCATTAGATGGCGTAACGTCCATATCTGTAAACTTAAGTGCCTTTTCTTTAAGCTCATCAAGATTATACTTTATGCACAACTCATCTTTAAGTCCCTGTATAGCCTTAAGCTTTTCACCAAAGCCCTGCACATCAAGATACAACTGTTCAAGCTCTGCACTATTCTCTGCATCATATTCACTAAATATTCTGTCTGTATCTGCATTAAGTGCATTTATTTCAGCCTTTATATTATTTTTCTTTATCTCTGCCTGACCCTTTGCCTTTTCGTTATCTATGCTCTGCTTAACAGATACTTCGATTTTTTTAACTCCAAAAGCAACCATCAAGGCAGATATAACACAAAGAATAAGAGACAGAATCATCATAGGAAATCTTGTCGCCACCGTCACCGAAAGCACTATTCCTATAATCCCCAAAGCACCGCATATTCCGCCTATAATAACCGGCATATAGGATGCATTTTTGTTTTCAGGCAAGACCTTTTCCTCTTCAAAGAAAAGTTCCTTTTCCAGGATGTTTATCCTCTCTTGTGCCTTTTTTACATTCTGAATAATATCAGCTGTAAGCTTTGAACCTTTTGTATAATCATCGCTGTCTTTTATCTCCTGAATTTTCGCATCACAATCGCAAATCTTTTTGTAAACTTCGATTTCAGCTAAATTCTTCTCATATTCAAGGCTTTCATTATAGGCCTTTTCAAGCTCTGCTATTTTCTTTTCTATCTCTGCAAGCTCTTCTTCTGCCTTAATTTTATTTTCAGCCGTTGTCTGCTCCTGAGCAAGCTTAGTTGAAAGTTCATACTTTTCTCTTATGCAGCTTTCAAGTCTTTCTTCAAGAACATCCAGCTTTCCAGGTGTACTGTTCTTTGTTTTTGCTTTTATTTCCTTTCGCATTTCGGCAAGCTTTTTTATCGCTTCGCCTGCAGAGGCATTTTCATCTCCGCCCCTTGAAAGGTTAATTATTTTTTTAAGAAGCTCTTCTTCAGAGCCACCCATATAAACACTGCTTTGTTCAACCCATAAAGTTTTTTCAAAGACAGTCTGTGATATACCATAGAGCCATTCGCCTATGGTTTCTTCTTTAATATCTTCTATTTTATCTCCTGTTATTCCGTCACAAACCTCAGTTTTATCTCCTTTTGCTGTCTTGCCAAAGGTACGTCTTATCTCTATAATGCGTTTTCCTGATTGAACAGTTAAAATTCCCTCTGCGCATTTTTCATCCCATGGTATAGCGCGCTCTCTTTCTTTTATGCTTTCTCCTGCCTTTTTTCTTGAAGACATTCCATAAAGCATAGCCTTAATGAAAAAGTTTATGGTAGACTTTCCTGCCTCATTTGCACCATAGATAATATTAAGACCGTTCTTTACTTCGATTTCAAAATCCTTAAACTTTCCAAACTTAATAAGATTAAGTTTAACTATCATAGCATTCATTAACGGTCACCCCCTGTCAGGGCTTCTATGCCAAGGATTAAAGCATCTTCTAAAACAGCGCATTCTTCATCATCTGCCCCGTCAATAACAGTCTTCATATGACGGACAAACTCGCCGCAAAGATTATTCTGTGACGCAAAACCCTCTATATCATAGCTCTCTTTTGTATCATCAATTAGCTCTACATAATAGAGCATACCCTTAATTTCTTTTTCTATTACATCAAAGCTGATAGTATCTGCCATAACTCTGCCACAAAGATAAATTCTGTACATATCATTATTATCCCCGTGAGCAAAAACGGCTTCTTTTATAATGCTCAATGCATCAAAGGTATCAGATGCACCGCTTATATCAATGACTAATCTGAAAAGTCTGCGAATGCAGGCTCTCTCAAATCTGACATCTGCTACGCCCTCGTTTATTACACCTATGTAATAACCCATATCTCCGCATTCATCAAAGCCTCTGCCCTCAGGCAAACCAGGATATGCGTAATATGTCTTACCAAGACGTGAAATTTCTGTTCTCTTATGTATATGGCCCAAAGCAAGATAATCTGCCTTGCAGTTTTCAATAAATGATTTAGTGATAGGGTTATAGGCACTTTCTGTGTTATCAGATACCACATCACCATGCAGAAGGATTATATCTGTAAAGCCATCTTCCTTTTCTACACCCGGGAAGCTTTCAATCAAGTTATCACTTCCATCAGAAAGACTTGCCCCATAAACACGGGTCTTTATATGAGAAAGCTCTACACACTCCCACTTATCCTTGAATATATGAACATTTTCAGAAAATTCTTCTCTCATATAAACAGATTTTTGTGTATATGGGTCGTGATTTCCGCAACAGATAAAAATATGTGTGTCAGAAATTTCAGCAAATCTTCTTTTCAAAAAAGAAATCGTTTCCTTTGATACATATGAAGAATCAAATATATCCCCTGAAATCAGTAATAAGTCAACATCCTTTGCTTTATCTATTATCCCTGAAAAGCAGCGAAGCATTTCGCTTCTTCTGATAACTGCCTGTTCAGTACTCAGGTTGGCAGAAAATGCCGTATCCAAATGTAAATCGGCAGTATGTAAAAAAGTCGGCATTTCCTCACCCCACATATACATATTTATACGGATATATTATAACATAACAATTTTATTTTGTCTATCTTTTATTTTAAATATTTTATATATGAAAATCTTACAATCAAATATCTCTATTTAGGAGTGAATAGTATTCCCCTGGGCGTCTAATAGCCACCCCTGCAAACCAAACATAACTCCATAATTAATTCCTCAATAAATATCCCCCGTATAACAGGGGAGTCATTTTCGGGCATAGCCCTAATATTACTGGCTACGCATAAGTGCGTTTTTTATCGGCCTGCCAGCCATGCAACTTTTACTTACTACCCATAAATGGGTCCCGTGGCTCAAACAAACTTAATTGGTCTGATATATATTCTTTTATTGCTTTTGTGTTTTTTCCTACTGTATCTACATAATATCCTTTGCACCAAAACTCTCCGTTTCTATATGCAAATTTCATATTCCTAAACTTTTGGAATATCATCAAACAACTTTTCCCTTTCAAATACCCCATAAAGCTTGATATACTTATCTTTGGTAGCACACTTACTAACATATATATGATCTGAAAATATCTCTCCCTCAATTATTTCTACTCCCTTCCATTGGCATAGTTGACACAATATCTCTCGTATTTCCATCCTTTTTTCTTCATAGAATACTTTTCGTCTGTATTTGGGGTAAATACTATATGATACCTGCAATTCAACTTGGTATATGCTAAACTGTTTGTAGCATTGAATGTAAATTCTTTATTTATTTTAATGTCCTCCGATTGTGTTTTTTGTTGTAACTGGCAAGTCACAACTTTATTATATACAATCAAAGTTTTTATGTCTATTACTCATCGGCAACAGCCTTTCTTGAACCACGCGACTATCGAGTGGTTTTCGTTACACAAAAAAACGGATGTCCAATCGGACATCCGTTAAGTGCATCAAATTAGCAAATACCCTGCTGCATCATTGCTTCTGCAACCTTCTTAAAGCCTGCAATATTAGCACCTGCAACCAAGTCATCGCCTAAACCGAATTCCTTAGCAGCTTCAATTGAGCTATCAAAGATATTCTTCATAATATCCTTAAGCTTTGCATCAACTTCTTCAGCTGACCAGCTGTATCTCATTGAGTTCTGACTCATTTCTAAACCTGAAACTGCAACACCACCTGCATTAACAGCCTTTGAAGGAGCAATGATAATGTTGTTTTCCTTTAAGTACGCTGCAGCTTCGTTTGTAGTAGGCATGTTAGAAACTTCTACATAGTACTTAATACCGTTTTCTACAATCTGCTTAGCCTCTTCCATACCAACTTCGTTCTGTGTAGCACAAGGCATTAAGATATCAGCCTTAACGCCCCAAGGCTTCTGACCTGCGAAGAATGGAACGCCGAACTTGTCAGCATAATCCTGAACCTTGTTTCTGCCTGAAGCACGCATTTCTAACATGAAGTTAATCTTTTCTTCTGTTGCAACGCCATCTTCGTCATAGATATATCCGTCAGGACCTGAAATAGTAACAACCTTTGCTCCGAGTTCAGTTGCCTTAAGAACAGTACCCCAAGCAACGTTACCGAAACCTGAAACAGCGATTGTCTTACCCTTTATGCTGTCGCCGAAGTGTTCTAACATATTGTTTGCATAGTAAACAGCACCAAAACCTGTTGCTTCAGGACGGATTAATGAACCGCCGAAAGCTCTTCCCTTACCTGTAAGAACACCAACATATTCGTTCTTAAGTCTCTTATACTGACCAAAGAGGTAACCAACTTCTCTAGCGCCAACACCGATATCACCGGCAGGAACGTCTGTGTCAGGGCCGATATGACGTGAAAGTTCTGTCATAAAGCTCTGGCAGAAAGCCATAATTTCTCTGTCTGACTTGCCGCTTGGGTCAAAGTCAGAACCACCCTTACCGCCGCCCATAGGGAGAGTTGTAAGTGAGTTTTTAAATGTCTGTTCAAAGCCTAAGAACTTAATGATACTTAAGTTAACAGATGGGTGGAAACGAAGACCGCCCTTGTAAGGTCCGATAGCACTGTTAAACTGTACTCTGTAACCTGTGTTTACGTGTACCTTGCCGTTGTCATCAATCCACGGAACGCGGAAGATGATCTGTCTTTCAGGTTCTACTATTCTTTCAAGAAGAGCAGCTTTT
>JAZLCI010000033.1:0-6669 GCA_045614085.1 Clostridia bacterium | reverse complement strand
TTTGTCAAGAACTTTTTTTAAATTCTTTTACAAAGCTTTAAAACAACCACCGTCATATCATCTGCTTTTTCTCCGTTTAAAGCTTTTGCCATGTCAATAATCCTGTCAGAGAGCACCCCTGCCGGCATATTTCTGTCGGAGTCATCTATAATCCTTTTTATCCAGTCCTCTCCTGACTTTTTCCCCTGTAAGCCGTCACTCATCAAAACTATTACATCATCACTTCCCACTCTGTAGGCAAAGCTTTCAACAGAAACATTCTGCACGACTCCCACAGGAAGGGACACCGCCCGAACCGTTTCCATACCCTCTGCTCTTTTTATATAGCTGGGCTCTGCTCCGTTTTTAATAAATTCAGTATCTCCGCTGAATAAATCAATAACACACATATCCACAGTAGAAAACGCCTCTGACGCAGACTTCATTACCATTATAGAGTTTACAAGCCTTACCGCGATACTCTTGTCAAAACCTGCCTCTAAAAAGTCCCCTAAAAGCCTTACTGTTGCACCGCTGTCCCTTGAAGCATTATGGCCTGTTCCCATTCCGTCACTTATAGCGGCTACATACTTTCCTCCGCTTAAATATCTTGTGATATAGTTATCTCCGTTTTCTGCTGATGCACTTATGGTTGACACACCAACCTCAACTCTAAATCCCTCAGGCTGTGAAAATTTAAGCATTCTGCTGTCTCTCTTTGTTTCTATCACACTTGACAAAACAAGCCTTTCCCCAAGAACAGTTTTTATAGCCGTCTCTGCGGTACGGCGGAAGGCTTCAAGATTTTGCTCTGTATTCTCTTCTATATAGACATTATATCTTCCGCCCGTGTCGGTTGTTGCGAAAATTCCAATAATCTCAAAACCTTTTTCAGAAAGTCGTTCTCTTATCTCTTCCTCTGCACCGCTGTCTATTCTTTCTTCGTTTAAGTCATCAGCTATGGAATTTAAAATATGAGAGACACTTCCCATTTGTTCTCCTGCAAGAATTCTGTTTTCGGTAAGCTTGCTTTTCCATACCCTGTTAATTCTGTATATCTCAAAAAGCCTGTTCATTTCACGGGTTATGCTTTTAAGCCTTGTGCACTTATCCGAAAAATTTTCATCTGCATCAGTTTCTTTTATCTCACCCTTTTGTTCAAGGACCTCTAAAAGATGAAATAGTGAATCATATGTACCTTTAAAGTTATTAACCCAACATTCACTTATTCTCGGGCATTCTCTGCACACCCTGTCAGCCGTTCTGTCAAACATAAATGACACATCGTCCGTATCAACTTTTTCCTGTTTGTCAGATAAGTCAAAAAATGTTTCAGCCAAAACCCTGAATGAATCTGCCGCTGTACAAAGCCTGTTTTTTATGTACTCTCTGTTTCTTTCTGCACTTAAATCTTCTTTTTTTATTCCGCTTATTCTGCCAATGTTTCTGATAAAGGTATCCGAGGTAAATATTATTGCCATAACAGACAAAGGGATATCAAGATATCCTACCATATCCTGTCCTGACCCTATGTAAAGCAAAACTGTTCCTGTTACCATACACATACATATTATAGCAGTTGTTCTTCCAAGCCCCGCCACTGCACCGCATATGGCACCGCAAATAGAAAGAAGTGAAACATATTCTATTATATTATCTCCAAAGCCTAGCACAAGACCTACGGCTACACCGCAAAGAGCGCCGCTTCCCCCTCCGCCGCATAAGGCAAAAACAACTGTTATCCATATTCCTATTACATTTGCGCTGTAGAAAAATCCTTTTATACAAAGGCTTTTAAACCCAAGAAGAGCAATAGCAGAAATAAGTATAAGGCAAAGCTTTTCTTCCTTATTCATAGAGTACAGACAGCTTTTTCTTCCGTTTACAAGCATACGTGTTTTGTTGAATGCATATCCACAAATGACAGAAAGGGCTACATCACACAAAAGCAGAAGTGTTTCCCCTGCTGAAAAGCCTGTCCATATCATTGTACATATTCTTCCAAGGGCAATGGATATTCCTGCCGCTGAAATCGCTGTGACCGCCCCTGTTTCTTCCTCGTCTTTGCCGGTTATAAAAAGAAACCCCATATAAGCCGTTGCTGACAGAATGTACTTTAAGGATATTTCAATATCTAAAAGACTTCCATACCCTATACAAACAGTTAAAAAGCATATGGCACTTCTCACAGAAAACCTTCTTTGAGTTGTCAAAAAAGATATTCCAAAAGGAGCAAGACCGAAAACCGGCATTGCCCTTGCTATAAAAATGCCTATTGTATATACAACAATACTGTACAGATTAAGCTCTTCCTTTATTGTTTTAGCCTCACTTTTAAAAGGCTTTTGTAATTCATTTATCCTTTCCATCAAACCACCCCTTTTTGTAGCTTGATGTAATTATATCCATTTTCTTCCAATTTTTCTGTCGAAGAGCGGAGCAGATTTTTAAATCTTGCCGACTGTTTGCGACTTATTTTGCCTTAAGAAACCCATAAATAACAGCAACTGTCACCATTGTCAACAAAACCACACTTCCTGCCAGAATTTTTCTTACCATTGGCTTTTTTGTTTTTTGGGGAATGGTATCTTCCATTCTTCTTATATAGCTGTTGATTATCTCCTGTGCCTCGGAGATTACATATCCACCCGGGTCAACGCATCCGTCTTTTTCAGGAGATTTTAATATAAATATCGCCTGCTCTATGGACTTTGACCTGATATTGTTTATTATAACCGCCCGCTTTCCATTTTTCTCTGTCATACTTTGTACTCCTCTTTTGGATTTAATTTACAAATATTCTTGACAAATCCTACGAAATTTATACCTTATTTGTTTGACATCACTTTTTTTCTGTGCTATATTATAAGTATGATTTTAATACCATTTCACATATTGGGGGCATATATAAAATGAAAACATCTATTAAAACAAAGGATATGGTTATATCAGCATTACTTATCGCTATAGGCATTTTGATACCTATGATATTTACAGGCTTTCCTTTCAGAATTGTTGTAGGGCCTTACAGTGCAACCCTTATGGCGCACGTTCCTGTTATAATCGCTATGTTTATTTCACCTGCAACAGCTGTGTTTACAGCTATCGGTACAACAATCGGCTTTTTCTTCACAGCACCTATCGTTGTTGCAGTACGTGCTGCATCCCACATTATTTTTGCAATTATGGGTGCAGGTCTTATCAAGTATGGTATGAAGGCTCTCCCTGTCTGCTTGCTTACAGGTGTTGTTCATGCTATTATTGAGGCAATCGTTGTACTTATATTCTTCGCAACAGGGGCAAGCACTCCACAGGAAGGATATTCTGTTATATCAATGACACTTATCACAGGTGTTGGCACCTTTGCTCATCACGTTGTTGACTTTATTATAGCATTTGCTGTTGCAAAGGCACTTTCTAAAGCAAAGTTTATGGCTAATCTTCCAAAGTTTATATAAAGGTGATTTTTATGAATGATTTAAAAGAACTTATAAGTAACCTTGAAAAAAGAAATTTTGAGGTTTACTACTGTGACACAAAGGAAGAAGCCACCCAAAAGGCTATTTCCTTAATAGATAAAGATGGAACTATCAGTTGGGGAGGCACCCGTACTGTTGCAGAGCTTGGCTTGATAGACAAGCTTCGGGACGGCGGATATAAGCTTCTTGACAGAGATAGTGCAAAAACCCCTGAAGAACGTGATGACATTATGCGTCAGGGACTTTTGGCTCACACATTCTTAATGAGTTCAAACGCTGTCAGCAAGGACGGAATTTTAGTCAATATTGACGGAAACGGTAACCGTGTTGCCGCAATGTGCTATGGGCCAAAAAATGTTATTATGATTATCGGCAAGAACAAGCTTTGTGATACTGTAGAAGATGCTGAATATCGTGTTCGTAATGTTGCCGCTGTTAAAAATGCTGAACGTTTTGGCCTTACAAAGACAGGCTGTTCAAAAGGTAAGTGTGTTGACTGCCTTTCAGATGAATGTATGTGTTCATACGTAGTCAAAACAAGACGCAGCAAAACAAAAGGCAGAATTAAAATTATCCTTGTAAATGAATATTTAGGATATTAAAAAAAGCACCCGAGTGGGTGCTTTTTTATTAAGTTTTTAAACTTATATTTGTTATTTTCTTTCAACATTGATTATGATTTCTATTAACCGGGGTCCAGGGGCAGAGCCCCTGAGTCGTTTTAAGGGGGTTGAAGGGGGAGAATCGAAACTCCCCCTTCGTTTTGCTACTTTTGCAATCAAAAGTAGGCCCGCCCGGCAGGGCATTTAATATAAAAACATATAATTTGTATAACCAAAATGTAGGATTTGGCATATTTTAGCATATTATTCAAATTTCATTCACACATACAAAAAGCACCCGAGTGGGTGCTTTTTTATTATTCTTCATCCATTTCTTCAGGTCTTACCCATTCGGTAACGTGTTCTATAAACATTCGTCCGTCAAGGTGTTCTATCTCGTGACAAAGGGCACGAGCTAAAAGCTCTTCACCAACAATTTCCCTCACGTTTCCGTCACGGTCAGCGGCACGAACAGTTACCTTATAAGGTCTTTTAACTATTCCCCAATGTTCAGGATAGCTTAAACATCCCTCTGTACCTACCTGCTCGCCCTCGGTCTTGATTATTTCAGGGTCGATAAGCTCAATTAAGCCATCCCCTATATCAATAACCGCCATTCTGCGAAGGATTCCAACCTGTGGCGCAGCAAGACCAACACCACCTGATTCATACAACGTGTCTATTAAATCATCTAATAAAAGCTTTGTTCTTTCGCTTATCTCTCCCACAGGCTTGCACTTTTTCTTAAGAGCATCTTCGCCATAATTACCTAACTTTAATATTTCTCTTATTGCCATATATATCACCTTTCTGTATACGAACCAACATTAAATCATTCTCATTTAGTCGGCGTGCCGAGTTGTCACGCCCTACAACACATCATAACATATTATTTGGATTTATGTCAATGGAAAGAATATTCTTCATTCCTGATTTTTCGTGTGCCTTGCATATATCCTCAAGAACAGAATGTATTCTTTCGCTGTTTTTAACCTTTAAGAGAATCCTGTATCTGTACTTATTCTTTATTTTATGAATAGGGGATGGAGCAGGACCTAAAATCTCGGTTATATCTGAAAATTCTTTCTGCTTCTCTTTTAAAATATCGCCTATGTTGATAATCTCTGCTTCTGCCTCTTTTTCATCTTCACCTGAAACAAGAATATATACTATATCGCAAAATGGCGGATAACCCATTCTCTGTCTGTAGATAATCTCATTTTTATAAAAGCTTATATAATCCTGTTCCTTTGCAAAGAGAATTGTTCTGTTTTCAGGCTGATATGTTTGTATTACTGCTCTGCCTAAAATATCCCCTCTGCCTGCCCTTCCACATACCTGCGTAATCAGAGAGAAACACTTTTCACTTGACCTGAAGTCATCCATATTAAGAGCAGTGTCTGCCGCAAGAACACCAACAAGGGTAACATCAGGAAAGTCAAGTCCCTTTGTAACCATTTGTGTACCTAGCAAAATATCTGCCTCACCATTTTTAAATCTGTCAAGGACAGCCTCGTGACCACCCTTTGCAGATGTGGTATCGTAGTCCATTCTGAGTATTCTCGCATCAGGGAACAATTCTTTTAGCTCATCTTCTATTCTTTGTGTTCCCGTTCCGAAAAACTTTACATACTTTGAGCCACAGGAAGGACATTCCTTAACATTATCTATACTCTCACCACAGTAATGACACACAAGCTTATCTGTCTTTTTGTGATAGGTCATAGCGATACTGCAGTTTTCACATTCTATAACGGCACCACATTCACGACAGGAAACAAAGGTGTTATATCCTCTTCTGTTTAAGAAAAGAACTGTCTTTTCGCCTTTGTCAAGATTTAATCTTATTTCTTCTCTTAATCTTACGCTGATAGGCGAATTGTTGTGAAGGTCGAAAAGCTCACTCCTCATATCCACAATTCTCGCCTTTGGCATAGGATTTTCGTTATATCTTTTATTCATTTCAAAGAGGGTGTATTCCTTATTTAAAGCCTTATAATATGATGAAACATCAGGTGTAGCAGAGGCAAGGAGCACTAAAGCACCGCTGTCCTCTCCCCTCTTAAACGCAACCTCTGCCGCGTGGTATCTTGGTGCAATGTCCGACTTATAACTGCTTTCGTGCTGTTCATCAAGTATAATAATCCCTATATTATCAAAGGGCACAAATATGGCACTTCTTGCACCGACAACAACACTTACTTCCCCTCTTCTTATCTTTCCCCACTGGTCATATCTCTCTCCCATAGAGAGACCACTGTGCATTACCGCAACCTTATTTCCAAATCGGCTGACAAATCTTTCAACCATCTGGGGTGTAAGAGAAATTTCAGGCACAAGCATTATGGCCTGCTTGCCCATCTTTATAGCGTGGTCAATTGCCTGCAGAAAGACTTCTGTCTTTCCGCTTCCCGTAACGCCCCTTAAAAGTATCTTTTCGTGGCGGCTTTCATCTAATAGGTTTTCTATATATTCTATTACAGGTTTTTGTTCCTCTGTTGGGACATATGCCTCTGTATGCATATATTTTTCTTCTGCATATGCCTCTCTTACAAACTGCTCCTTGTATATTTCAACAAGACCCTTTTCGCAAAGAGAGTTAAGTGATG
>JAZLCI010000032.1:0-18470 GCA_045614085.1 Clostridia bacterium | reverse complement strand
ATAAGGCATCCTGCGAGTCAATTGCTGCAATCTTTTTGTAAGCTCCGATTCGCCTGCCGTGGTCGCTTATATAAGTTTCAGGGATAAAAGCAGAAACAGGTAAGTCAATGGTTGTTTCTGTTTTATTAGGATTTTCTATTCCCTTTTCTTCGTTGACGGCTTCTTCTAAAAGTCGGCAATACATTTCATAACCAACAGATTCCATATGACCGTGCTGTTCAGATCCGATTAAGTTTCCTGTTCCTCTTATTTCAAGGTCACGCATTGCTATCTTAAAGCCTGAACCGAATTCCGTAAATTCCTTCATGGCAAGAAGGCGTTTTTCTGCTTCCTCTGACAGCATTTTGTTGCGTTTGAATGTAAGATAAGCGTAGGCAAGTCTGTTACTTCTGCCAACTCTTCCGCGGAGCTGATACATCTGTGAAAGACCAAGCTTATCGGCGTTTTCGATTATAATTGTATTTACGTTAGCAATATCAAGTCCTGTTTCAATGATAGTTGTGCAGACAAGAACGTCTATCTCACCGTCTGACATTTCCATCATTATCTGTTCAAGCTCAGTCTCCCTCATTTTGCTGTGGATAACAGCTACTCGTGCTTCGGGAACAAGCTCTGCAATGCGGTTTGCTGTTGTATAGATTCCGTCAACTCTGTTAAAGAGATAGTAAACCTGACCGCCTCTGTTTAACTCTCGTTCAATTGCTTCTTTTACAATATACTCGTCATATTCTAAAACATAGGTCTGAACAGGATGTCTCTCTCCCGGTGGCTGATTTATTATACTCATATCCCTTATTCCGCTTAATGACATATGAAGTGTACGAGGGATAGGCGTTGCTGACAGAGTAAGAACGTCTACGTCAGCACGGAGTTCCTTAATCTTTTCCTTATGGGAAACGCCAAACCTTTGCTCCTCGTCAATAATAAGCAGACCAAGGTTTTTAAAGGAAACACTGTTCCCTAAAAGCTTGTGTGTGCCGATAACAATATCTGCCTCTCCCGTTGCAAGATGGTTTAATGTTCTCTTCTGACCTGCAGGGGTCACAAATCTTGATAAGACCTCAACGTTTACAGGGTAGTCAAGCATTCTCTGTTTAAATGTATTAAAGTGCTGATTTGCAAGAATTGTTGTAGGGCAAAGATATGCAACCTGATAACCGCTCATAACGGCTTTGAATGCGGCTCTTATTGCAACCTCTGTCTTTCCGTAGCCCACATCACCGCAGAGAAGTCTGTCCATAGGGTATGGTCTTTCCATATCACGTTTTACTTCTTCTATACTCTGAAGCTGGTCGTCAGTTTCTTCATACTGAAATGCCGCTTCAAAATCCCTTTGCCATTCAGTATCAGGTGAGAATGATATGCCGGGCATATTGGCACGCTGTGCATAAAGAGAGATAAGCTTTTTTGCCATATCAGCGGCGGCAGCTTTAACTCTCTGCTTTGTCTTTTCCCAATCGGCACCGCCTAAACTGTTAAGCTTAACCCTTGCACCCTCTTTTTTGTCATAACGAAAGACCATATCAAGCTGATCCGTCGGTACGTATAAAGTGTCACTCCCCTTATATGTGAGGGTTAAATAATCTTTTCTGACGTTGTCAACATTTAACTGTGTTATGCCTGTATATACAGCAATACCATGGTTCTGATGAACAACATAATCTCCGGGCGAAAGAGTTGTAAAGTCAGAAATCTTATCACCCTTTCGTCCGCGGTACAGTGGCCTTTTCTTCTTCTTTTTTTCACTGCCGAAGATTTCTCTGTCGCCTATAATAACTGTCTGAATAAGTGGATATTCAAAACCTTTGCTTATTGCACCACCGCAAACAGTGATTGTACCTCGGTTTGGAACTTCTGAAAGAGTTGGCTGATATGAGCAGGTTATTCCATCGTCTTCAAGCCTTGCGCAAAAACGTTGTGCCCTTTCAGGTGTACCTGCAAGAATAATGGTACGATACAAGTTCTTTTTATAAAAGTCAAGGGTTTCAAGCATAAGCTCTCCGTTACCGTTAAAGCCGTTTAAGCTTCTTGCCCCCAATGTGTGCATTCGTTTTGGCTTGATATCCTTTGATGTATGAGAAAGTCCGCTTAAGGATATAAGCCTCTGCTTTGAAAGTCGTTTAAGAGCTGTGTGATAATCAAGGGAAAAATCAGCGTTTATAGCAGGGATAACCCCAAACTCATAAAGCTCACATACTGTATTTGAAAGCTCTGTTTCTATTATCTCAAGATGTTCTGCTATTCTTGATGGCTCTTCAAAAAACACAAGAAAGCCTTCAGGGATATAGTCAATTAAGGTTGGCTTATCCTTTGGATAGATATAAGGAATATACTTATCTATTGACGGAAAGGCAATATTTTCAGTAAGCCTGTCTATATCTCTTGATAAAGAAGAGTAAGAGCGGGAACCTCTCTCTGTGGAGGTGTCAACCTTATCTTTCATTTCTGACAGTTTTTCAATCAGTGATGAAAGAGAATCCTCTGACAAAAGTATTTCCGATGCAGGAGGAACGTACAAATTATCTGCCTGTTCTATTGTTCGCTGTGATTCAGGGTCGAATATTCTGATAGAGTCAACCTCTGTATCAAAAAACTCAATTCTAAAAGGCATATCTGCAGTAAAAGGAAAGATGTCGCAGATGCCACCACGAATGCTGAACTGTCCCTGACCTTCTACCATACCTTCTCTGTGATAGCCTAATGAAACAAGACGGGAAATCAAATCATCAAGTTCGATTTCGTCACCGACAGAAAGGCTTATTTTAGAAGATATCCATATGTCCTTGGGAACAGTTATGCTTAAAAGTGCCTCGGGTGAGGTTATAATAAAACTGTTTTCAGGGCTTTCGGTCAGGTGATTTAAAACCTCAAGTCTCTGGGATAAAACCTCGTGGCTTTCTGCTTCTGCATCGTGGAGCATAAGCTCGATAGCGGGAAAGCGCAATACTGTTTTCCCCTCTGCAAAGAACGAAAGGTCATTAAATATCTCTCTTGCAGAGCTTTCGTTCTGTGCAATGATAAGACCACCTGTGTTTAACTTTTCGCAGGCACTGAAAATAAGGTGTGCCCTGACAGAGTCTGACACACCTGATACGCTAATAGGTGTAATATTTGATTTTAAATCCGAGATAAGCTCTGAAAATTCAGCAAGCTCATCTATAATCTTTAAATAGGAATTCATAAGTCTTACCCATTATATTTATTCATTGCAGATTTAGGGTCTGCTTTTATAATCTCTTCAACAGCTGATACAGCCCTTATAGCTGTATCAATTAAAATTTTTGTTTCCTCTTTTGAAATATGCCCTAAAACGTAATCCTTAACATCGAATTCAGGGTTTTCAGGCATACCCATACCAACTTTTATACGAGGGAAGACATCGGTCTGTAACTGATATATGATATTCTTTATTCCGTTATGTCCCCCTGCACTCCCTTTTTCTCTTATGCGGAGCTTTCCTAAAGACAGGGATATATCGTCATATATAATTATTATATTTTCAGGTTCAATTTTATACCATTCAGCTATCTCGCGGATGGCCTCACCGCTTAAGTTCATATATGTCTGTGGCTTTGCGACAATAACCTTTTCACCTGCGATTCTTCCATCGCCAAATATGGCGCGGAACTTTTCTTTATTAAGCTTTATATCGTGCTTTGAACAAAGAGCATCAACAACCTCAAAGCCGATGTTGTGTCTTGTGTTTACATATTCCTTGCCCGGATTTCCGAGACCTGCTATTAAATACATAGTATAAAGTTCCTTTCTTATATTACGGTTGTGCCTGCTGTGGCAGAATATACGCGATATGCCCCTGCTTCTTTGAGGGCTTTTCCGCATTCGTTAATGGTTGCCCCTGTTGTTCTCACATCGTCTATTAAGAGGATGGTTTTACCCTTTACCGTATCAGTCTTTCTGACTTTAAATGCGTCTTTGACGTTCTTTATTCTTGCATCAAAGGTCAATGAACTTTGCTTTTTGATTTCTCTTGTCTGATAAAGGACGTTTGAAATGTAAGGAAGTGACAGCCTTTTTGCAACTTCTTTTCCAAGGGCGCTTGCCTGGTCATAGTTATCCTTTCGCCTTTTCTTCCTTGGTGGAACAGATACAACTGCGTCAAACTCTACCTGAGAGAAATCGCTTTTTACCATACCTGCAATGTAGAATGAAAGCACACGTGTATTTCCTATATTTTCAGACCTTTTCATAGCTATTATGGCATCTCGTGCCTTATCTGCATACACAAAAGGAGAGGTAGAAGCTGTTACATAGCTCCGTGTAATATGACACCTTTTGCAAAAGTCATATTCTTCAGGGATGGGGTTTCCGCAAACCTTGCATCTTTTGTAGGCTTTGCAGTAAGGCAGATTGTTTGAACAAAAGTCGCATACAAAAAGTTTTGTCTTTGGGGAAAGCCTTTTTCCGCAAAAGATACAACGTGGAGGATATATAAGATTTAAAAGTGTTTTTACAATGTTTTTCTTCATTTTAATCCTCCTTTTTGTGATTTGGTAATGTGTTGTAGGGTGGCAGCGTTTACGATGCACCGAAAATATATAATAACGGTTTGTTGCGGACCGTCACAACATAATCAATAATATTCCATATTTTATATCTCAAAATTTGCATACAAAATAATTATAGCACACAAATTGCGTGAATGCAAATTGTTTTTGGAATAATAAGGACAAGATTATCATATCATATATATACATATTTTAAGATATACAAGGCATTTCCGCAATGGAGGAAAATCATTTGAAAGAGAAAAGAATAAAAGAAAAATCATATGAAAAAATGCATATAGACAAGACCCCTATGTATTTGTTTAACAATGGTACAAACTATGAAAGTTATAAAATGCTTGGAGCACATAAAACAGAGGGGGGATATTTCTTTGCTGTCTGGGCGCCGAATGCCAGCTCTGTTTCTGTGGTTGGAGATATGAATGGTTGGGACAGAGAGATAAACCCAATGAAAAAGCACCAAAACACAGGTATATGGGAGGTTTTTATAAAAGGTGTAACTGACAATCAAAAATATAAGTTCAGTATAGAAAAGGCAGATGGAGAGGTAATCTTAAAGGCAGACCCATATGCCTTTTATTCAGAGGTTAGACCTGACACAGCATCTGTTACTGTTGATTTGACATACAAGTGGAATGATAAAAAATGGTTGAAAAACAGACAAGTGACAGAACCCTATGACAAGCCGTTAAACATATACGAAGTACATTTAGGTTCGTGGAAGACCCATAGTGATGGGAGTTTTTTATCCTACAAAGAAATAGCAGATACGCTGATATCTTATGTGAAGAAGCTGGGCTATACCCATATTGAGCTTATGCCAATAGCAGAATATCCCTTCGACGGAAGCTGGGGATATCAGGTGACAGGATACTATTCTGCAAACAGCAGATATGGGCATCCGACAGAGCTCAAAGCCTTCATTGATGCCTGTCACAAAAACGGAATAGGGGTTATTATGGATTGGGTGCCTGCTCACTTTCCCAGGGATGAGCATGGTCTTTCGCGATTTGACGGGGGGTGTATTTATGAAAACCCAGATTCAAGGCTTGGTGAACATAAGGAGTGGGGAACATTGGTATTTGACTGGACAAAGACAGAGGTCTGGTCATTCCTGATTTCAAATGCGCTTTTCTGGCTTAATGAATATCATATTGATGGTTTAAGGGTTGATGCAGTGTCAAGTATGCTCTATCTTGATTACAACAGAAGAGAATGGCTCCCAAACAAATATGGGGGAAAGGAAAATCTTGAGGCAATAGAATTTTTGCAGACCCTTAACAAAGCTGTGTTTGAAAGGTTTCCAAATGTCCTTATGATAGCAGAGGAGTCTACTGCGTGGGAAGGAGTAACAATGCCTGCCGATGCAGGCGGGCTTGGGTTTAACTATAAGTGGAACATGGGTTGGATGCACGATGTTTTGGATTATATGAAGCTTGACCCTATATACAGAAAGTGGAATCACGAAAAGCTCACATTCCCTATGATGTATGCAACCTCTGAAAACTATATTTTGCCCCTCTCTCACGATGAGGTTGTTCATGGAAAGAAATCTCTCCTTGATAAAATGTGGGGAACATATGAAGAAAAGTTTGCAGAGCTTCGCCTTTTGTACGCATATATGTATGCACACCCGGGGAAAAAGCTCTTGTTTATGGGTGGGGAGTTCGGTCAGTTTGTGGAGTGGCGCTTTGCAGAAGAACTTGACTGGTGTTTGGATGATTATGAGCTTCACAGAAAGATGCGAAAGTATTGCGAAAAGCTTAATAAGATTTATAAGGAAAACCCACCTCTTTTTGAGATAGAAAGAGAAGTGGGGGAGTGGAGAGGCTTTAGGTGGTTAAATGCTGATGACAGGGATAACAGCGTCTTATCTTTTATGAGGATAAACAATGAGGGCACAGAGAGAATAGCTGTTGTATTAAACTTTACCACGGTAGAGCGAAAGGGGTATCACATTGGTGTGCCTTATGAGGGAGAGTATGAGGTTATACTTTCTTCCAACGCAAAAGCCTTTGGCGGTGACGGAAAGGGAACGAGAAGATGTACTGCAAAAAAGGTGGAAGCAAATGGATATCCATACTCAATCAAGGTTGATTTAAAGCCTCTTACAGCTCTTTATTTAAAGAATAATGACGAAAGGAAGAAGGAAAAATGAAAGCGAAAAAGTGCGTTGCCATGATACTTGCAGGCGGACAGGGTAGCAGACTTGGAATCCTTACTCAAAAGATTGCAAAGCCTGCTGTTCCCTTTGGCGGAAAATACAGGATTATTGACTTTCCCTTAAGTAACTGCACTCATTCAGGGATAGATACTGTTGGGGTGCTTACACAATACCAACCACTCGAGCTTAACACCTATATCGGCAACGGTCAGCCTTGGGATTTAGACCGTTCAAATGGTGGGGTATATGTTCTTCCCCCTTACACATCTGCTGATAAGGGCGAGTGGTATAAGGGTACTGCAAATGCTATATATCAGAATCTGGAGTTTATAGAACAGTTTAGCCCTGAATATGTTGTTATCTTATCGGGTGACCATATCTATAAAATGGATTACAGCAAGATGATTAAACAGCACAGAAGGGCAGAGGCAGATGCCACAATTGCTGTTATAGAGGTGCCATGGGATGAAGCTTCCCGTTTTGGCATAATGAATACGGATGCAGAACTTAACATAACAGAATTTGAGGAAAAACCCAAAGCGCCAAAGAACAATCTTGCATCAATGGGCGTATATTGCTTTAATTGGGAGATTTTGAAAAAATATTTGACTGAAGATGAAAATGACCCTGATTCTGATAATGACTTTGGCAAAAATATTATTCCTAAAATGCTAAATGCAGGACTTAAGCTTATTGCTTATAAGTTTGAGGGATACTGGAAGGATGTTGGTACAATCAAGAGTTTGTGGGAGGCAAACATGGAGCTTCTGGAGGATAATTCAGGCATAAATTTAGAGGATAAAAGCTGGAAGATTTACAGCAGAAATCCACTTGCGCCTCCGCAGTATGTAGCGCCTGAAGCAAGACTTAATAATTGCTATATAACGGAGGGCTGTAATATAAGGGGAGAGATAGAGCATTCAGTTATATTTGAAAATGTAACAGTAGAGGAAGGAGCAAAAATAAAGGATTCTATTATCTTTCCGGGGGCTGTTGTTAAAAAGGGAACATATGTGTACAAGTCATTGATAGGCACAAAGGTTGTAATCGGCGAGGGGTGTCATATAGGTTCAAATGACGAAACTGCCAACAGTGACCACGAAAACACAAAGATATGCTCAGATGATATTTCTGTTATTGCCCCAAATGTTAAAATAGGTAACAGAGTGAAGATAAGGTGTAACTCTATGGTTGTTACAGATGTTTCAGGCGAAAGGACAGATAAGAATGAAAAATGATATGTTAGGAATTATATTTGCTGAAAATCCCGAAGCCGGAATGGGAGAGCTTACTTCAGTTCGTTCTCTTGCGGCTGTTCCGTTTGGCGGCAGATACAGAATAATTGACTTTGTTTTATCAAATATGGTTAACTCTTCTATAATAAATGTTGGCATTACTACACCGTATAACTATCAGTCTTTGCGTGGGCACCTGGGCACAGGAAAACCATGGGATATTGACAGAAAGGGAAACGGCTTGTTTTTGCTTCCGCCAAAGGAAAATCATAATTATGCAAAGCCTTGCGGTGGAGTTGACATATTAAACGGAGTTTCGCACTATCTTGCAAAAAGCAGTCAGAATTATGTATTGGTATGTGATTGCAACACGATTTGCAATATTGATTTTTCGGATGTCTTAAGGTTTCATATGGAAAATGATGCAGACATCACTCTTATCTATACTGAAATCCCCATGGTTTCAGAAAGAGAACTTTCTAAAAGAATACTCATTGATGTTGATGTAGAAAGCAGAGTGCGTGATATGCAGGTATACCCTATCCAGCAGAACACAAACAAGTCGTATATGCATATGTTTATAATTGATAAGAGCCTTTTAATGGAACTTGTAGGTGATGCAGTTGCTCATAACAAACATTATATCTCAAAGGATGTTATTCTTCCGAATATTGACAGGATGAAGATTTTGGGGTATAAGTTTTCGGGATATTCAAGGCAGATTAATAATATAAAAAACTTTTTTGACGTAAATTTAGAGCTTCTTGATAAGGATGTGAGAGAGGAGCTTTTTGGTCAGAAAACCCATATGCCCATATACACAAAGATAAAGGATACAATCCCTACAAAGTACGGGAAGAATGCAGTTGTAAGCAATTCTCTGATTGCAAACGGTTGTGTTATAGAGGGAACAGTTAAAAACAGCATCCTCTTCAGGGGTGTTCACGTAGGCAAGGGAGCGGTGGTTGAAAACAGCATAGTAATGCAGAATTCAGAGGTTATGGAAAACTGTCTTATAGAAAACGTTGTTTTTGATAAGGAAGTTATAATAAAAAGCGGGAAAAAGCTTGTGGGACAGGATACGTATCCTATGGTAATAGGTAAAAAGACAATAGTGTAAAGGTTGTGAGAATGTGAGTAAGATACTGATGTGTGCATCTGAGGTATCCCCATTTGCAAAAACAGGTGGGCTTGGTGATGTTTTGGGGGCGCTCCCCCAGGCCCTTTCAAAAAGCGGCGATGATGTAAGGGTTATACTTCCTAAATATGGCTTAATCCCTGATGAATATGTAAGGGAAATGGAGTTTTTGTTCTATATCTATGTTCCTCTTGGCTGGAGAAGAAAGTATTGCGGAGTGTTCAGACTCATAAAAGACAAAGTGACATATTACTTTATTGATAACGAATATTATTTTGGTGATGCATGTATTTATAAGTGGAACGACCTTGAGAGGTTTGCGTTTTATGACAAGGCATGCCTTGAGATTCTTCCAAAGCTTGATTTTAAGCCTGATGTAATACATCTTCACGACTGGCAGGCAGGTATGATTGCTGTTGTGCTTAACGCTTATTATGTAAAAGACGATTTCTATAAGGGTATTAAGACCATGTTTACCATACACAATTTAAGATATCAGGGAGTTTATTCCATAGATATGGTTGCGGATTTATTTTCCCTTGACCATTCTTATTTTACAGATGACAAGCTTGAGTTTAACGGAAGTGCCAATATGATGAAAGGCGGAATAGTATATTCTGATTATGTCACGACAGTAAGTAAAACTTATGCAGATGAAATAAAAACACCTCTTGGCGGAGAGGGCCTTGACGGGCTTTTGTTTGCCCGTTCCAATGTTTTAAAGGGGATTATAAATGGAATAGATTATGAAATTTATAACCCAAAGACAGATGGGTTGATTTTTGAAAACTTTGATATAAAATCTATTGAGAAAAAGAAGGATAATAAAGAGGCTCTTCAAAAACAACTAGGACTATTCGTTGACAGAGAAAAAGCAATGATAGGTATTGTATCAAGGCTTGTTGAACAAAAAGGCTTTGACCTTATAGCAGAGGCAATGGAAGAGCTTTTAAGCCTCGATATACAGCTTGTTGTTGTGGGTACAGGTGACCCAAAATACGAAGAAATGTTTAAAAATGCTGCATGGAATCATCCTAAGAAGATTTCTGTAAATATCTTATTCAGCAATGAACTTGCCCATAAGGTATACGCAGCGGCTGATTTATTTCTGATGCCATCTGCATATGAACCTTGCGGTTTAAGTCAGCTTATAGCGTATTCTTATGGTACAATTCCCATTGTCCGTGAAACAGGGGGCTTACGTGATACGGTCATCCCTTATAATGAATTTACAGGTGAGGGTACAGGGTTCAGTTTTTATGCCAATAATAAAAATGATATGCTTTGCGTAATAAAACTGGCACTTAAGTATTTCGCGGATAAGAATGTCTGGAATAAACTCCAAAAAAATGCAATGATGCTTGACTTTTCATGGGATGCTTCTGCACGGGAGTATAGAAAATTATATAATGAATTGATTGGATAATAAAATCCTCACCGAAAAGGTGAGGATTTTATTTG
Organism: Clostridia bacterium; assembly: GCA_045614085.1. Taxonomy (GTDB): domain Bacteria; phylum Bacillota; class Clostridia; order Monoglobales; family Monoglobaceae; genus UMGS1820. The sequence continues at coordinate 7,946 of JAZLCI010000032.1, read as the reverse complement.
TAGGGCGTGACGACTCGGCACGCCGTGAGATGTTCATAAATAAATCGTAAATTGCAATCTTACAGGGATGGGGCTTGTGCCCATCCGTATGCATAATTACAATAAAATCGGCAGGAGTAAACCCCTGCCCTACATACGCCATAAATTTATATCAATGGTTTTGGTCTTTTAATAAAGTGCAAAATATTTCCGTCTAAATCGCGGAAAAACATTGTCTTTGCTCCGTTTGGTGCAACAAGTGGCTCTTGTAAAATCTCGGTGTTTGCTTTTCTTATTTGTGCCTCTGCGCTATCAAAGTCATCAACGGTGATAGCGAGATGTCTGATGCCTGGGGTTTCAAGAGGTGTAGGGATATTTTCTTCTTTTGAATTTTCAACTACCTCAAGCATACTTCCGTCAGGAAATGCTATGAAGAATACACCCTTTCCTGTATCAACAACAATTTTTGTTCCAAGATATTTAACATACCAATCAGTAAGAGCTTTTGCGTTTTTTGTGTAAAGAGCAATATGCTCGATTCCCTTAATCATAGTTTTCCTCCCGTTATTTACAGAACTTTTCTACATAGTTTTCAAGGGCTGCTGTAATAATCTTAACAGCTTCTTCGCGACCCTTTACCTCGTCAACAGCAGTGTCTTTGTTTTCAAGGTTTTTATAAACTGTAAAGAAGTGTCGCATCTCGTCAAATATATGTTTTGGAAGCTGATCAATATCAGTATATTGATTATAACTCGGGTCACTAAAAGGGATAGCAATAATCTTTTCGTCTGCCCTGCCATTATCAATCATTGATATTACACCGATTGGATATGCGCGGACAAGAGATAAAGGCTCTAATGTTTCAGCGCAGATTAAAAGAACGTCAAGAGGGTCTTCGTCATCGCCGTAAGTTCTTGGTATAAAGCCGTAGTTTGCAGGATAGTGGGTAGAGGTATGCAAAATTCTGTCAAGGATAATATATCCTGTCTCCTTGTCCAGTTCATACTTTTTCTTACTACCTTTTGAAATTTCAATAACACATATAAAATCTTCAGGATTTATTCTTTTTGGTGATATGTCGTGCCATATATTGTTTGCCATAATTTATTCTCCTTTTATTTTATTTATGATATTTTCCACCTTCGGAAATATTAAATGCCCGATAAAGTTGTTCTAAAAGTATTACACGCATAAGCTGATGAGGAAAGGTCATATCGGAAAAGCTTAGTTTAAAATCTGCAAGAGATTTGACCTTTTGGGATAAGCCCATAGACCCGCCGATTATAAAAGCAATTTCACTCTTTCCCATTGATGCAGTTTTTTCTATTAAATCAGAAAAGCCTGTGGAAGTAACCTTCTTCCCCTCTATACAAAGTGGGATAACATAGGCGTTTTTAGGGAGTTTTGAAATAATCCTCTCGCCCTCTGTGTCCAAAATCAAATCCGCCTCTTTCTGACTTGGGTTGTCAGGAGTAGGCTCATCTTTTAATTCTATTATATTTAACTTGCAGTATCGTGTAAGCCTTTTTGAATATTCTGATATTGCATCAGTGAAATATTTTTCTTTTATTTTGCCTACGGTGATTAGTGTAATGTTTAACATAAGCCCTCCAATGATTATAAAGAAAAAACGGGCGAAAATCGCCCGTATAATATTTCTTACAGTGCGAAGTAATAACCAACACCGCGCTTTGTCATAATATGCTTTGGCTGTGATGGGTCATCTTCTATCTTCTCTCTGACTCTGCGAACAGTAACGTCAACAGTACGTACATCGCCATAGTATTCATAGTCCCATACATACTCCAAAAGATTCTTTCTTGAGAAGATTTTGTTAGGCTGTGCAGATAAGAACTTGATAAGCTCAAACTCACGAACAGTTAAGTCGATGAGAGTATCGTTTTTGTAAAGTTCATATCTGTTGCAATCAAGCTTAAAGCAACCAACAGTGATGGTGTCGTTGTTATCGCTTTTAGCCGGTGAAGCTTCTGTTCTGCGCATATTTGCCTTAACACGTGCCAAAAGCTCACGCATACTAAATGGCTTTGTAACATAGTCGTCAGCACCAATTTCAAGGCCTAAAACCTTGTCAACTTCTTCATCTCTGGCAGTAATCATAAGGATAGGAACAGAGGAAGTTTCTCTGATTTTTTTGCAGACGTCAAAACCATTCATCTCTGGAAGCATAACGTCAAGTAAAATTAAATCAGGTGCATCTTCTGCGTTATCAGGAACAGCTTTGGATATAGCATCAATGCCATCGTATGCTTCTAAAACTGTGTAGCCTTCCTTTTGAAGATTTAACTTCAAAATATCTACAATACTTTTTTCATCATCCTCAACTAATATTTTCTTTCCCATTTTTATCCCCTCTTTGCATATGTATTCGATAATAGGTCGATAAATTTCAGAATTATTTATAATTACTCTAATTCTAAACTAACTTTTACAAAAAATCAAGAGTTTTATGAAATTTTCTTTAATTTTTCATTAAAAAACAGCAGATTTTCATATCATAATTAATAAATGTTAAAAAACCGACCGTTTCAGCATAATAATTGCTGAAAAAGTCGGCTTTTTTATCCGGTTAGGGATAATAAATAACAAAAATGATTTATGATTCTGATCTTTTATCCATTATCTTATTCTTAAAGAAGAATGTTATTGCCCATAAGCCTCCAAGGCCTACAATGGTGAATATTATTCTGCTGAAAACAGAAAGCTGACCACCGAAAATTGCTCCGACTATATCAAAGCCGAAAAGACCGATGCTTCCCCAGTTTAATGCTCCAACTATAATCAATATCAATGAAAGTGCGTCCATAATTATCTCCTTTCTGTGATTTCTTTAATATTTTTCAATAATAGTTTAACCATAGAAAGCGGTTTTATTCAAACAAAAAACAAAATAAGAATATGGGTTTATTACAAAATACTGGAAAAATGTCATATAATGAGTTTATTAAAATAAACTCAATGAATAGTGAAAAATAAATAATGAAGAATTATGGACAAATGCTCCGCATTTGAAATAAAAAAAGAAAATCGCTTTGCGATTTTCAACCACAATCATTCATTATTAATTATTCATTTAATTGAACGGCATCTAAAATATACACTGATTCTATTTAAAATATAAGTGCCCCATAGTTTAATATGGAGCACTGGTGTTATTTATTTTTTAGCTTAAGTCTGTTTATGATGATTAGTATAAGCCCTGTTGCAAGAATAATAAGAGATAAAAGCTGTGAAACCCTTATACTTCCTATGTAGAGGGAGTCTGCACGCAGACCCTCGATTAACATTCTGCCAAGACCGTACCAGACCATATATAAGGAAAAAACCTCGCCATCAAATTTCTTATACTTTTTAAACAGAAGAAGAACTATAATGCCGGCGGCATTCCATAAGGATTCATATAAGAATGTGGGATGTACCGATTCTGCAACAAGGTGATATCCTGATTTAATAGTCATTGCCCAGGGAAGAGTGGTAGCTGCACCATAGGCTTCTGCGTTTACAAAGTTACCCCATCTGCCTATTGCCTGACCTATCAAAAGTCCTACGGCAAGCATATCAAGAGGAATGCCAAGCTTTATATGCTTTATTCTGCAATATATGAATATTGCAAGAAAAGTTCCGATAATTCCACCATATATAGCAATTCCACCGTTTCTTATATCAAAGACAGAGAGCAAATCATCCTTATACATATCAAAACTGAATATAACATAATATATACGTGCACATATAATAGCAGATGGTATGCATATGAGCACCATATTGTAAAAATCATCAAGGCTTAAACCGACTTTTTTACACTCTCTTATTCCATAAAGGAGGGCAAGAGCAAGACCAACAGCAATTATAATACCATACCAGTATATACTGAAGTTGCCGATAGAAAAAGCAACACGGTTTATGGTAAATTCAAGATTTAAACCGGGAAAGGATATTACATTAATCATTTTGCTCACCCATTGGCTTTACAACAGATAGGACACAGTTTGAAGTATCAAAATGTTCCTTAAGTCTGTTCATTGCATCTTCGTAGGTAACCTCTTCTGCAATGGTTGTGTATTCAAGAGGGTTCTGTCCGTTTAATATATTGCGGAGAAAGGTGTTGCCCATATTCTCAACACTGTTATAAATCTTGATATCATGAGAAATCAAAACTTTTTTAGCTCGATTAAAGGCTTCTTCAGGGATTCCATTTTCTCTGTAAAAATCAAGTTTTTCCTTTATGATTTCATACACCTTTTCAGGATTTGAGGATTCGCCGCCGATTAATGAAAAACCATATTGTTTTTCAAGCTCAGCTTCTGTACCGAAGCTGGAATCTATCAAGCCGCTTTCGTATAACTCAAGATATAAATCACTGCTCTTTCCTAAAAGTGCTTCCAGAATGATGTCTGTGGTAATTTCTTTCTTTAAAAGTTCGTCTCCTGACATATCAGGAAGGTTATCTTTAAAGCCTATTCTGAAAATAGGTTGCGCTACATCAAGCTTTTGTTCAATATATTCCTGGGTGCGTTCATATGGTTCAACAGGGGTAAAACGCTTAATTTCGCCTAATGCTCTGTCCTTTGAAATATGCTTGTCAATGTATTTAAGAGCTTCAGCTATATCAATATCTCCAACCATAACAAGAACCATATTTGTTGGATTATAGAATGTGTTATAACACTTATAAAGTATTTCAGGAGTAATCTCTGCAATACTTTCAACAGTTCCTGCAATGTCTATTTTTACAGGGTTTTCCTTAAACATAGCTGTGAGGGCGTTAAAGAAGACGCGCCATTCAGGTTCGTCATCATACATTTTTATTTCCTGACCAATAATGCCCTGTTCTTTCTGAACTGTTTCGGCAGTGAAGTAAGGATGATTAACAAAATCCAATAAAATATCTAAATTGTCATAAAATCTTTCTGTGCAAGAGAAGAGGTAGGCTGTCATATTAAATGATGTAAAAGCATTGCTTGATGCGCCTGTTTCAGCAAAACGTGCAAATGCATCGGTACCGTCTTCCTGCTCAAAAAGCTTGTGCTCCAAAAAGTGTGCAATCCCGTCAGGGACAGTGATCATCTCATCTTCTCCCGGTACGGTAAAGGTGCGGTTTAAGGAGCCATATTCTGTTCCGTAAATAGCATAATATTTGCTGAAACCTTTTTTAGGGAAGACATATACTTTAAGACCGCTTTCGTGGAGGGCATAGTGCATTTCTTCGCCGAGCTGTTCGTTTATATATTTTTCTGTTATCATTTACGCACCCTCCGTTTTACCTTTTAAGAAATATACTGTGTCAAGCTTAATCTTCTTCATTACAGCAACAATATCTTCTTTGTTGACCTTTAATATGTTCTGAAGAAGGTCCTCTGTTGACTGATTAAGACCAAGAATCGCCTGACTGTAGTAATAGTCTTCCATGCCATAGAGTCTGTCATTCATAGATGTGTATGCATTGGCAAGGAATTTTTTAGCGGCATCAATTTCGCTGTCATCTATTTCACCATTTTGCATTTTGTCAAGCTGAAGCATAATTTCGTCATATGCCTTCTGGAAGTTTTCAGTCTGGATGCCTGAACTTATCATCATATAGCTTTTAAATCTTGATGTTCTTGCCATTGCGTAGTATGCAAGACTTAACTTTTCGCGGACATTAACAAATAATTTTGAAAATGGACTTCCGCCAAAGATGCAGCTTGCAAGAACAAGGGCGTCGTATTCATTTGATGTTGATTCAACACCACAAATCAAGCCCATACAAAGTTTGCTTTGTACTACGTCGGCATCTTCTGTTATGTTTTGAATGTCGCTGTCACGATATGCCGCTATTTCTGATTTTACGTATTCTGCATTTCTTGGTGAGAGATAAGGAACTAAAATGTTCTTTACATCATCAACCATAGCATCGGATACACTGCCTGACATAAAGATATCTATCTTTGATGTATTTAAAATCTCCTGATAGAATTCATACAGGTTTTGAGGAGTTAAGCCCTCAATATCTTCAACATAACCAATTTCGGAAATGCCGCTTCCGCTTTCCTTAAACATTGCCTCACGGCATTTTGCTTCGGTGTATTCCTTTTTATCGTTTACAAGACTTTCAATAGCGTTTTTTAAATTAATCTTTTCGCTTTCTACGTATGAGGTCACAAAGCCGTTATTCTCTGTTAATGGTGAGAATATAAGCTCTTTTAAAAATTCTGTTACTTTTTTTGTAAGGCTTTCACCAATAAACTTGTCGGCAACATATTCAAGGGAGAAGAACATAGATTCTCCGTCACCCTTTGAACGGATGCCACCAATTAAGTTTGTGCTGTATAAGTCATCAAGATGACGGGATATATCCTTTAAAGTAGGATAGCTTTTTAAACCTCTCTTTAATATAGATGGAATAATAGCAGCCTTTGTTGCGGTTTCGCGCTTTAAAGGAAAGTTAAAGTAAATGCTGAGTAAGTTTGTCTTAAACTTTGAGGCATCTATAATATGAAGGTCAATGCCTTCTTTTAAGTTAATGGTTTTCAAGTTATACACTTCCAATCTGAATGTGGTCAGCCGAAGTCAACAACACTCAAAAGCTCTCTGATAGTATTGACTTCGGCTATAGTTTAGTTTATGAAATTTTATATACGCTATTCATTTTTTTCAGCAGCAGCTTTGACGAGAGCCTTCTTTTTGCCTACTACTTCATCAATAATCTCTTTGATGAGGGCAACAATAGGAACACCAATAAAGAAACCGATAATTCCAAAAAGGCCGCCTCCTAACAAAACGCCAAGAATAACAAGAAGTGGCTTTATTGACATTGTGTTTGCAACAATTCTTGGCTGAAGAATGTTTGCGTCCAACTGCTGAATTACTATGAGTACAACTACAAGGATAAGTGCACTCATCAAGCCGTTTGAAATAAGAGTGATTATGGCACAGATGGCAACAGCAATGATAGCACCGAAGTATGGTATAAGGTTAAAGCTGCCTACCATAAGAGCAAACACTGCGGCATATTCATTACCCATAATCGTAAGTGCGATTAAGCAGAGGATGAAAACGATACAGGCATCGAGTAATTGACAGCCTATATATTGAGTGATAAAATCACCGACTTTGTTGCTATATTTATAAAGATTTTTTCTGAACTTTTCAGGAAGATATAATTGACAGAAGTTTAAATATCCTTCCTTGATTTTTGCTCTGTCTATCAAAATATAAACTGATATGATTATACCAAAGAATATATCAAATATAGCAGATCCAAAGCTTACAACGCCTTTTGCGTATTTGTTCATATTCTGAACATCAAAGATTTCTAAAAGTTTGTTGAGTGAGAAGAAATCGCTTTCTAACAAACTTTGAAGAGAAACGCCATCAAATATGCCGAGAGAGTTAAGCCATGCAGTAAACTGCGAAACAATAGAAGGAGCGGATGCTGCAAACTTTGTTATACTTGCAATAAGCTGTGGGATAATCGCCACAAAGATAAGAACTATCACAGCGATAACTATAATGTAGTCGATTAAAACAGCGAAGCCTCTGCGATATTTGCGAATGAAGTTGACTTTTGTCTTTTTAAGAAGCTTTTCGGTCTTTCTGCACATAGGCACAAGAAGAAAGGCTATAGCACCACCGATTAAGAATGGTGTCAAAAGGCCAAAAACCTTTGCAATAAAGTCTATGATATAACCAAAGTTATCAAAGGTTTTATAGACTATTATCACCGCAATGGCGACAATAAAAAGGCTAAAATATTTTTTTAATTCAGAAAATTTCAAAACAATCACTCCTTATGTGATATTCTTTTCCTATTTTATCATTTAAGTATATCACAAAATAAGGAAATAGTAAACCCTTTTTTAAAAGATAATATAATAATTAATTGTATATAAAATATTGTAGGGGAGGGGCTCTGTCCCCTCCCGAAAAGTTATAAAATAATAAAACGGGAGGGCGTGGAAGCCCTCCCC
>JAZLCI010000031.1:0-2305 GCA_045614085.1 Clostridia bacterium | reverse complement strand
TATCTTGTTGTCACTTGTCAGGTTACAAATTTTCAGAATCCGACATTTTATTTGGTTCTTAAAAATTATGGCAATTCCGGAGCTACAATAACTTCTTTTGAGCCTAATATAGATCTTAACAAATATTCTTTTAACCCTTGTTGTACACCGTTTAGCGAAATAGAGGGTTCTTTCATAGCTCCGAATCAAACTATCTCATCGAATTTAGATTCATATAAAATGAGAGATGATATTGATATGTTCGTTGTTAAGGTTAAGTATACCGATGGTGTTAATGATTACGATGAAGAGTATCCGATTAACTTTAAAGCTTACACACAGAATATTAATACAAGAGCTTGTACAAATGATAAGGAATTAAAGATTATTTCTTATACACTACAGGATTTAGTCGAAAAGCAGTTTTGATTAAAAGTCGCTTTTCAAGTGACCGCAACAATTATTGAATAATATATACTTAAGACAACACAAAATAACAGGAGTGAATAAAATGCCAAACTTTAACGAACACGCATTAGAAATGTCCATAATGAAACTGTTTCAGGATGAAGGATATTCCTATGTGAATGGCAGTCATATACACAGAGAAAGAACAGAGGTTTTGCTGACAGAGGACTTGAAGCAGTACCTCTTGAACCGCTATGCTTCAGAAGGTTTAACCATAAGCGAAGTTGAAAGTATAATTCTTATGCTTCGTAATGTTTCCGGAACTGTTTACGAGGCTAATAAAGCCGTATTTAAAATGATTTGTGACGGCTTTATTTTTAATCGTGAGGACATCACAAAGAAAGACCTTTATATTGAACTTGTTGATTTTGATACTCCTGAAAACAACATTTTCAAAATTGTAAATCAGTTTGAAATCGGTTATGGTAATAACGAAAGACGTATTCCTGATGGTATTGTATTTATCAATGGTATTCCTGTTGTCGTTTTTGAGTTCAAGAGTGCTGTTAAAGAAAACACAACAATAATGGACGCATATACTCAACTTACAACACGCTATAGAAGAGATATTCCTGAACTCTTCAAATACAATGCATTCATAGTTATTAGCGATGGTGTAAATAATAAATATGGATCATTCTTTAGTCCGTATAACTATTTTTATACATGGAGAAAAGTCGAAGCTGACGATGTGGAGCTTGATGGTATAAACTCTCTTTATACTATGATTCAGGGCTTGTTCAGAAAAGACAGACTTCTTGGTGTAATTAAGGACTTTATCTATTTCCCTGATAATTCAGATAAAGAGGTAAAGATAGTTTGCCGTTATCCGCAGTTTTTTGCTGCTAATAAGCTTTTTGAAAATATTAAGAATCATATGAAACCTGCCGGTGATGGTAAGGGTGGTACATATTTCGGAGCTACAGGTTGCGGAAAAAGTTATACTATGCTTTTCCTTACCCGGATGCTTATGAAAAGTACACATTTCAGCTCTCCTACGATTCTTATTATCACCGACAGAACTGACCTTGATGATCAGCTTTCAAAACAATTTATTGGTTCTAAAAAATATATAGGCGATGAAACAGTTGTAAGTATTGACTCACGTGAAGCTCTTGGTAAAGAACTCAGAGGCAGAACAAGTGGCGGCGTATATTTAACTACAATTCAAAAGTTTACAGAAGACCTGCGACTGCTTACTGACAGGTCTAATGTCATTTGTATTTCAGACGAAGCTCACAGAAGTCAGATAAACCTCGATCAGAAAGTAAGAGTGACAGATAAAGGTGTAGAGCGTTCTTATGGTTTCGCTAAATATCTTCATGATTCTCTGCCTAATGCTACTTATGTAGGTTTTACCGGTACCCCTGTTGATGGTACTATTGAAGTGTTTGGGGGAGTTGTTGATGCTTATACAATGACTGAATCAGTTAAAGATGGAATAACCGTAAACCTTGTATATGATGGCAGAGCTGCAAGGGTAACTCTTGATCAAGCGAAGGTAAGAGAGATTGAAGAATACTATGACAAATGTGCACTCGAAGGCACAAATGAATATCAGATTGAAGAAAGTAAGAAGGCTGTAGCTTGTCTTGATGTAATCATAGGTGATCCTGATAGACTTCGTGCTGTTGCTGTAGATTTTATTAATCACTATGAGTCAAGAGTTAATGAAGGAGCAACAGTTGCAGGCAAAGCAATGTTCGTATGCTCAAATCGCCAGATTGCTTATGAATTATATAAAATAATTATATCAATGCGTCCTGAATGGGATGAAAAGAAGGTTGTTTCAGACGATGTAGAACTTTCTGATAAAGATAAAAAAGAACTTAAGCTTATTGAAAAAATCAAGCTTGTT
>JAZLCI010000030.1:0-7761 GCA_045614085.1 Clostridia bacterium | reverse complement strand
TTTCATCATACCCTGACCAATTTCGTCTGACATATCAAGGGCACTCTGGGCAAACCAGTCGGTTGATTCCTTAAGTCTGTCATATTTAATAGAGCGGGGCAGAAGAGCTTCAAGTAATGAACATTCCCATATGCCTGCGTGGTCTAAACCATATTCTTCTCTGATGTTGTTTGGGAAACGGAGAGCATCTGTTTCGACAGAATTAGTTTTACTATATCACAGAGGGAAAATGTTATATTGCTATATAGGGAAAGGAGTATATTGCAAAAAAGGGAATGTGGCTCATTTTTCAAAAACATTTAAGAGAATATATTCCATGTCTCTAAAACAGTATATAAAAATCTATAATCTGGCATAAATATTGGCACCTTTTTCCTTACATAAAAATTCCTTGTTTGCACACAATAGAAATGTGAAGAAAAATGTAGGGGACGACGTCCCGCATAAATAAAGGAGAAAGATATGAGAGCAACGGGAATTGTAAGAAGAATAGACGACCTCGGTCGTATTGTAATACCAAAGGAAATCAGAAGGACTATGAGAATCCGTGAAGGCGACCCATTGGAAATTTTTACCGAAAGTAACGGGATGGTGGTATTTAAAAAATATTCACCCATAGGGGAGATAAGCGAGTTTGCGACACAGTATGCAGAATCTTTGGCAAAGGCGGCAGGAAAGCCTGCCTGCATAACTGATAAAGACAACATAATTGCAGTATCAGGGGTTCCTAAAAAGGAGCTTCGCGAAAAGAAAATTTCCGAGGATTTGGAAAAAATTATGAAGACAAAGGCAGTCTTTACAGCAAGCACAAATTCAAGGTCTGTGCAGATAGCAGATGAAAATGATAAGTATGAAGCAGGGGTTGTTGCTCCTATCGTATATGACGGTGACAGCATTGGAACGGTTATCTTTATAGCGGAGCCTACATCTGAAATAGGAGAGGTAGAGAGCAAGCTTGCTGAAACAGCGGCAGGATTTTTAGGGAAAACTATGGAATAATGCCGAAAAATAAAAAAAGCTTGACTTATTGGCATAATTATGATAGAATGTGAATAATTGAATAGAAAAGGCATTGACGGAGAGTGCGTAAACATATTGCCTCGAGAGAATTGGCGGATGGTGTGAGCCATAGGTTAAGTGTTTATGTTTGTAGCTCCTGAGCCGAAGGGAAGAAAGCAATTAGCAAGTAGAACCCTTCCGTGATTGCTGGGTTAAAGCATAGGAGTTGATGGACTCTGATGAGGGGCGGTTGTAAATCGCAATTTGAGTGGTACCGCGGATGTGTAAGTTATACATTCGTCTCAAAGATGAGTTGCTTTGAGACGAATGTTTTTTTGTTTATGAGAAAGGTGGCATTTTATATGGAACAGATGATTGAGTTAAATTCCAAAATCAAAGAAATGGCAGGGCGTATTAAGGCTCTGCGTGAAATCGAGGGACTTACTCCTTTAGAAGTTGCAGAAAAGACAGGAGTAACAGAAGAAGAGTATAACAAATATGAAGCAGGGGAAAAGGATTTAAACTTTGCTTTTATATATCGTTGTGCAAAAATATTTGGAGTTAACGTCACAGAAATTATAGAGGGTGACAGCCCAAGACTTAAATCCTACACATTAACACGTGCAGGTGCAGGTCAGGAGATAGCCAATGCTCATGGTATGACCTACTATAATATGGCATATGCTTTCCGTAACAGAACTGCTGAACCTTTGTTTGTTCTAAGTAAGTACGATGAAGATGCACAGGCAAGAGAAATTGACTTAACAACTCACGAGGGTCAGGAATGTGATATCGTTATCGAGGGTAACCTTATGGTTCAGATAGGCGAACATAAGGAAGTGTTAGGACCCGGGGATATTATATACTATAACAGTGATACCCCTCATGGTATGATTGCTGTAAACGGCAAGGATTGTAAGTTCTATGCCATTGTATTAAAAGCAGATGAGGGCGGAAAGAAAGAAGAAAGCCCAGCTCAGGTTGCAGAAAAGATTATCGGTACTGTTCACAGAGATACAAAGGACAGAGTATATCATAAGTATATTGATATAGAGGAAAACGAAAAGGGCACACCAACAAGCATCAAGTTTAAGAATACTGAAAACTTTAACTTTGCTTTTGATTTGGTTGACGAAGTTGCAAAGCGTGACCCTAAAAAGCTTTGTATGATGCATGTCAGCCGCGAAAAGGAAGAACGTCGCTTTACATTTAAGGATATGCAGAAAGCATCTAACCAGTGCGCAAACTACTTTGAGTCTTTAGGCATCAAAAAGGGCGACAGAGTTATGCTTGTTTTAAAGCGTCATTATCAGTTCTGGTTCGCTATGCTTGGTTTAAACAAGTTGGGTGCAATAGCTATCCCTGCTACAAATCAGCTTCAGGAACATGACTTTGAGTACAGATTTAATGCGGCAGGTGTTTCTGCTGTTGTTTGTACTGCAGACGGTGACACAGCACATCAGATAGAAATTGCGGCAGAAAAGTCACCAACCCTTGAACATAAGATTATAGTAAACGGAGAACGTGACGGTTGGAGAACCTTTGATGATGAGTATGCACGCTTTAGCACTCATTATGAAAGATGCGAGAATTCTCCTGGCGGTGATGACCCGCTCTTAATGTTCTTCACATCAGGAACAACAGGATATCCAAAAATCGCTACACATAACCACAAGTACCCATTGGGTCACTTCCATACTGCTAAATACTGGCACTGTGTTGAGCCTGACGGCTTACACTTTACAATTTCAGATACAGGCTGGGCAAAGTCAATGTGGGGTAAGCTTTACGGACAATGGCTCTGCGAGGCGGCAACATTTGTATATGACTTTGACAGATTTGATGCGGCTGATATTCTTCCTATGTTTGAAAAATATCAGATTACAACATTCTGTGCTCCGCCTACTATGCTTCGTATGCTTATTAAACAGGACATCTCAAAGTATGACTTATCATCGGTCAGACATATGACAACAGCGGGCGAAGCCCTAAACCCTGAAGTATATCGCCAATTTGAAAAGGTAACAGGACTTCAGATTTTAGAGGGCTTTGGTCAGACAGAAAGTACAATGATTATCGGTAATATGCAGGGCGCGCCTCATAAGATAGGTTCAATGGGTAAGCCTGCACCAATTTATGACGTACATCTTGTTGACTCTGAAGGTAACGATGTTAAGGCATCAGAGTCAGGTGAAATTGTTATCGACGTATCAAATGGTGCTCCTTGTGGTTTGTTCACAGGATATTATCGTGATGAAGAAAAGACAAAGGAAGTATGGCACGACGGTTACTATCACACAGGTGACGTTGCATGGCGCGATGAAGACGGATACTACTGGTATGTGGGCAGAGCCGATGATGTTATCAAGTCGTCAGGTTACCGTATCGGTCCATTTGAAATCGAAAGCGTTATTATGGAGCTTCCTTACGTTTTGGAATGTGGTGTTTCTGCCGTTCCTGATGAAGTAAGAGGTCAGATAGTTAAAGCAAGTGTTGTTTTGGTAAACGGCACAGAGCCAACCGAGGAACTCAAAAAAGAAATCCAGACATATGTAAAAGAAAAGACTGCACCGTATAAGTATCCAAGAATAGTTGAATTCAAGGAAAGTCTTCCTAAAACTGTCAGCGGAAAGATACAGAGAAATCTTTTGTAATATGTTAATTATTTGAGTTATTACATAGCTCAAATAAAATAAAAGTTAATATCGAAGGGGAGCTTGTAAACAGGCTGAGAGGAAATTGTGAATTTTTACCCTATAACCTGATATGGATAATGCCAGCGTAGGTAGTCGAAAAAACAGTAATATTATAGGCGTATCCTTTTGGATACGCCTTTTTTCTTAAAAACTAATAAGGAGTGATTTATATGAAAAATACAAAAGCAATGACAGAAATTGCAGTAGCAGTTGCTCTTTCCGTGGTATTTCATTTTATAAGACTTTTTCAGATGCCACAGGGAGGAGACGTATCCCTTACAATGATACCTATTATATTTATTGCCTACAGACGAGGAGCCTTTGCAGGAATAACGGCAGGAGTTTTGTATGGGGTGATAAACATAATGTTAGATGGAACGATTTACCATCCAATGTCCATATTTTTAGACTACTTATTTGCATTTGGTGTTTTAGGGGTAGCGGGATTTTTCAAAAAAACCCTACCGGGAATCATATCAGGTACAATTCTTTCGGTAGGGGGAAGATTTATATTTTCTTTCTTAAGCGGGGCAATCCTTTTCGGAAGCTACGCTCCCGAAGGACAAAGCCCATGGATTTATTCGCTTATCTATCAGGCTACATACTTAATCCCTGAACTTATCATCTGCCTTATAGTAATGGTACTCACATTCACCAAGGGCAAAAATCTTCTATCTAAAAATTAATCCTCGTCAAGGTTAAGGGTAAGGTGGTTTTCTGCATTTATTTCATTTGCGGTCTTTATAGAGTCTATGCCAAACCTGGCTTTAAGCTCAAGTAAAGTATCACCTAATTCCTTTTTGGAACTTTTATGTATAAAATCCTCATCAAATGAAAGCTGGTCATAGTTGTTGTCTGTCAGGTTTGACGCGGCAACACCTATAAGTCGGACAGGCTTTTCAAGGTTTAAATCCATCAGAATATTTGATGCGGCTTTATAGATACTGTCACAGCTTCGAAGGGTCTCTCCTGAACAGGAGCGAGTTATACTCTTCATATCGGAATACTTGATTTTCAATGTGACGGTGCGGCACCACAGATTGTTTTTGTACAATCGAAAGCTTACGTTATTTGACAAAAGCAGAAGAGTGTCCCGCAAAAGCTCTTTATCAAGGGTGTCTTTTTGAAATGTGGTTTCCTTTCCTATTGACTTAGGCGCTGAATTTGGGGTAACTTCCCTTAAATCAATGCCTCTTGCAAAATTTCTAATCTCTGTACCTATATTGCCGAACCTAATCAGTCGGCTGTCAGGGACCGCCGAGAGCTGTCCAATGGTTTTTATTCCCATTGAGATAAGCTTTTCGGCGGTCTTTTTTCCTACTCCGTAAAGCTCACCTACAGGTCGGTCTTTGGTCAGGTTTATAAATTCTTCAGGGGATGAGATAACAAAAAATCCATTTGGCTTTTTTTCTTCGCTTGCATACTTCGCCGCCATCATACAATAGCCAACACCTACGGAACAGGTTGTGCCAACGGATTCATAAACTCTTCTTTGTATCTCCTTTGCAATATCCTCTGCATCACCAAATAAAAGGCGGCTTCCTGTAACGTCCATATATCCCTCGTCAAGGGATAAAAATTCCACTAAATCAGTGTACTCACTCATAATTGAATGAACAATTTTTGATGCCTCTTTGTATTTCTCGTAGTGACCGGGAATAAAAATTCCGTGAGGGCAACGTCTGTATGCTTCCTGACTGCTCATGGCAGAATGAACGCCATACTTTCTCGCTATATAATTGCATGTAGAAACAACCCCGCGTGAATGAGGGTCAGCGCCTACTATAACAGGCTTACCCTTTAATTCGGGGTTGTCGCGTTCTTCAATAGATGCAAAGAAAGCATCCATGTCAAGATGTATAATCTTCTTATCCATTTTATCAATCCTTTAAAAGAATCAGGGCGGCTTGCCTGCCCGTTCTTTCCTTATGGGTTCTGTATGAAAAATACTTGTCTGAATTGCAGACAGTACAAACTGAACTTAAATCAATATTTCTTTCAGGAATGCCCTCAAGCATAAGCTGTTCCTTGTTAAAATTCCATATATCAATCATATACTTATTATCTTTTGGGGTCAGATATTTTACGTCAAATATCTCATTTGCCTCACTGCCAAACTCAAAGCAACAAGGTCCGATTGATGGACCAATTAATGCATATATATCTGTTGGGTCGCAGTAAAATTGTTCTTTCATAAGTCTTACTGCCTTTTGCGCTATCTTCTTTACTGTGCCGCGCCAACCTGCGTGGATAGCGGCAATAACCTTTTTCTTAATATCATACAAAAGGATAGGTGTACAGTCAGCTGAAAATACAACAAGAGGAATGTTTTTGATATTTGTAATAAGTCCGTCAGTGTCTTCGATGTCACTTTCTCTTGTTACCCCTTTGCCAGCATCTTCTTCGGTGACAATGCGGATGTTGTCGGTGTGGGTCTGCTTTGAGATAACAGTTCTGTTTAAGTCAAAACCCAAATCACAGGATAAAAGCTTGTAGTTTTCTAGAACAGAGGATTTTTCATCTTTTGTGTTAAAGCCAAGGTTAAATCCCTCTATTATTCCATTGCTTACGCCACCCTTTGAGGAAGTAAAGGCATGGATAACAGACTTCTCGTTAAAGAAGTCACTTTTAAGATATATTCTGTCACCGATTTTTTCCTCAAAAAACATTCTATATCTCCTTGAAGTTAAGCCTTTCTATATTTACAGTTTTGCCTGTCTTTTCATCTATATCAAAGATGCAACCATTAAACCATACTTCGCCCTCGGCATTTATAAAGCGATGCCTTTTTTCAGGCTTTGTGAAAAAGTCTATTATAATATCTTTTTTGACACCAATAACAGAGTCTAAAACCCCTGTCATACCAAGATCACAGATAAAGCCTGTGCCAGCTGATAAAATTCTTTCATCTGCTGTCTGCACATGGGTATGGGTGCCGAAAACAGCGCTGACGCGTCCATCTAAATAATGACCCATAGCAAGCTTTTCGCTTGTTGCCTCGGCGTGAATATCCACAAGAATAATGTTTGTGTCAATAGTCTTTAAAACCTTGTCAACTGCATGGAAAGGACAGTTTGAGGGTGTCATATTTACCCTGCCGATAAGGTCAATAACAGCAACCTTTACATTGCCTAAGTCAACAACCTTATATCCTATACCCTCTGCTTCAGGATTAAAGTTCAATGGTCTTATAACAAAATCCTCTTCGTCTAAAATGGCAGTTCCGCTTGGGTCATCATAGGTATGGTTTCCCATAGTGATTATATCTACACCGCTCATTTTAAGAGACTCTGCGATGTTTCTGCTTATGCCGTTACGCTCGGATGCGTTTTCGCCATTGGCTATGCAAAAATCTATTTTATATTCAGATAAGATACGGCGAAGCTTATTACAGACAAAGTCCGCTCCGGTATTGCCAAATATATCGCCGATTGCTAAAACTCGCATTATGTTTCCTCCAGACTATTTCTTGTTTATACGTTGACGCACAGCCTCATACATAAGGACACCTGCGGCAACAGATGCGTTTAAGGATTCAGTTTTGCCCAGCATAGGAATTTTGACTAAAAAGTCACACTTGTCGCAAACGTTTTTGCTCATACCCTCACCCTCACTGCCGATAACAATTGCAAGCGGGCCTGTAAGGTCGCTGTCATAGCAGTTCTGTGAGCCATCTAAAGATGTACCTGTTACCCATAAGCCACGTTTTTTAAGAAGCTCTATTGTCTGACCAATATTGGTAACTCGTGCAACAGGAGTATGCTCTATTGCTCCTGCTGATACCTTTGCTACAACAGAATTTAAAGATACACTTCTGTTTTTAGGAATGATAACGCCGTGAGCACCTGCAGCATTAGCCGTTCTTATAATGCTTCCTAAATTGTGAGGGTCAGTTATACCCTCGCAGATAATAAGGAATGGTGGCTCTCCTGAATTTTCAGCCATAGCTAAAATTTCATCAAGGTCAGTATAACTGTGTGCCGCCGCATAGGCAACAACACCCTGATGGTTTTCGCCCTCGGTCATTCTGTCAAGCTTGCGCTTATCCACAAACTGATAAACAACG
>JAZLCI010000029.1:0-13778 GCA_045614085.1 Clostridia bacterium | reverse complement strand
AAGAATCAAAGATTTAATGAATATATAGACTTTTTTGAAAAAATAATAGAGGAATAGATGATATTATTGTTATAGTTTTATTACGAAAATATCGAAGTGTAAAAATTTTTTAATGAAGTACATCATAAAGTAATAAAAGGTGAAGATGCTATGTCGACAGTAGAAAAAAGTGTAATAAAAAACAAAAAAAATATAAATGCAGAGGTCGTGTATTGGTGCATGATGGTAATGTTGATGTTCAATCTCTTGCCAATAGTATCCGGGTATCTTGGTGCTATGCCGATTGTACCATTTGCAGGACTTATATTTGTGATTATTATATTTGGAAGCATGGGTTTCGTTGGCAAAAACGCCGAATCCATACTGTTCTTTTTAATTTATTGCATTATGAGTTGTATCCTCAGAAGAGTAGTTGCCTATATGACCATTTATAATACTGTGAATTATATGGTAACTGCTTTCACAATGATGTATTTTGTGCATAATGAAAAAACGGATAATATAAAGAAATTGTTAATGGTTACTTTTGTGTTGATGATGATAACTGAGACAACAACGATAATCGGAACAAAAATATATCCTGATGCTCCGAGATTTTTGATCACTGATGATGCAGCTGACTCACAAAAACTTTATACATATACAAGGCTTAATATTGGTGGATTTTCGATTGCTTATGCAATGCCTGGAATTTTGGTTAATCTTTATATATTAACAAAGAATAAGGTTGTAAATAAAGTATTTTTTGTGATTTTTATAGTTATTGCATTTGTATTTGCTTTCAGCATCCAGTTTACAATGGCAATCATATTAATAATTATATCTGCAATTGTTATTCTTATTTCGTTTAATAAACCTAAAAGATTTATCAGGAATGGGATTGTACTTATCATTATTGGAATAATGTCAATGAACTATATATCTGTGATTTTGTCAGACCTCTCAACTTCTGTTGATTCACAGATTCTGAATGAACGATTTAATGATGCAAGTATGATGCTTGAAGGCGAAGAGTTAAACGAAAAAAGTGCAGGTAATGTCAGAATGGAAGCATATGAAAAAACAATAAACCTGATAAAAAGTGACTTTATATTAGGTGGTAGATTTTCAGGTAAAGGTAGTGGCGGAGGTCATAGTTCTTTCGGAGACTTTGTAGCTGCCTTTGGTATCCTTGGATGGTTTGTGATAATTACTATGTTATACTTTATGTATAAAGTTATGTATAAGGGGATGAAAGGAACCGAGTATTATCATGCAATGATATTTGCGCAGATTATGTTTGTAGTTCCTCTTATTGTAAATAATATAAATAGTGCTTCATATTATTGGCTTATGTTCGGAACAAGTGCGGCGACTGTATACTTGGTTACAAAAGAAAAAGATGAGGAATCTGATATTGTTGAAGCAGTAGCTGAAACATTGGAAGAATATAAGAAGAGTGTTGTCAGATAAAATGTAGAGGATTAATCAGTTTATATAAGGATATAAGTTTAAAGGGGAGATAAATTTGAGACCATATGAAGTAGATGTTCCTGTAAGAGTAATGATTTGGACAAGGCCTGACTGCTTAAGACAGCAGTTTGAGGTTATAAAAAAAGCTGCACCTTCAATTTTGTTTCTGGTATCAGATGGTGGAAGAAATGAAGAGGAAATGGCAAAAATCAGAGAGAGCAGAAAGATTTTTGACGAAATAGATTGGGAGTGCACGATACACAAGCTTTATTATGAAGAGAATCAGGGTATGTATAATATGATGAAGGAATCAAGAAAGCTTATCTGGAATGCAGTTGACAGGTGTATCTTTTTAGAGGATGATTATGTGCCGGCAGTATCGTACTTCAGATATTGCGCTGAGCTTTTGGAAAAGTATAAGGACGATGAAAGAATCGAGACTATTTGCGGAAATAACCCATTTGGGACATATGATGCTCCAAAGGATCAGGATTATTTCTTTACTGAAAACGGTTGGTCCATATGGGGAAATGCCTTTTGGAAGCGTACTGCAGAAAACAGAGAATTCCCGTTTAATTATGCCGATGATGAGTATATAAAAAGCTGCCTGAAGGCTAATCTTACGGATTTCTGGAACAAAAAGGCCGAAGGATATTGCAGGGGTGAGCTTGTTGACGGACATGTCCCAGGCAGTGAGTATTTTCATGCAGCAAACAGTGCACTTTATCACAGAATGAGCATTGTTCCTACAAAAAATTTAATTAAAAACATTGGATACGAGGGAGAACATTTTTCCTTAAAGAATAAGTCGAAGGCGCCGTCATATATGGGTGTGGATGTTTATGAGTTGGAATTCCCGTTAAGACATCCGAAGTATGTGATTGATGATAAGAATTATTCAAATATGTATGATAAGCTTTTAGGACACAATAAAATAAATCCGATTATATATTTCTTCAAAAGAGTTAAGTCGTTTATTCGCGCGTTGTTTGCAGGAAAAATCGTAAGCGTTTTGAAGAATAAGTTTAACAAAAGAATAGAAAGGTAGGAGTATATTTTGTGGCTTCACTAAAGGAAAAATCAATAACAGGGTTTTTGTGGCGTTTTATGCAAAATGCAGGTTCGCAGGTCATTAACTTTGTTGTATCAGTTGTTCTAGCGCGAATTTTAGCGCCTGATGATTACGGGCTTATTGCTATGATTACGGTGTTTACCAACATTGCAATGGTATTTATAAATGTAGGATTTTCTTCTACTGTTGTACAGAAAGAAGAGCTGTCTGAAATGGATATAAACACTGTGTTTTACACAGGTCTTATGACAGCGGCAGTTATATATCTTATACTCTTTTTTGGAGCACCGTTTATAGCTGACTTTTATCATGAAGAAAAGCTTTGCGCCCTCTTAAGAGTGGAAAGCCTTATGGTTTTGTTTGGCGGATTATATTCTGTTCACCATGCGTTGATTGTAAGAAGGCTTGAATTTAAGAAAAGCTTTGCCATAAGCTTTACAGGAGTTATAATTCATGGTGTAGTGGGAATTATCCTTGCTGTTTTGGGGTTTGGTCCATGGGCGCTTGTTCTTTCCACTATAGCAAATTTGTTTGTATGTTGTATTCTCAACTGGGTTGTTGTAAAATGGAGACCAAAGTTTGTGTATTCAAGAGAGTCGGCAAAGTACATATTCTCTTTCAGCGGCAAGGTTTTAGGTTCAGAACTTTTAAACTCTGTGTTTAACAATATACGTGCACTGATAATAGGACGCCAGTATTCAAGTCAGGATTTAGCGTATTATAACAGAGGGTATCAATACCCCACTCTTATTATGAATCAGGTTGACGGAGCGACAACTACAGTTTTGTTTTCTGCTTTATCCAAATATCAGTCTGATTGGGAAAATGGCGGCTTAAACGCATTAAGAAGGGCAATGAAGACAAGTCTCTATATATGCGCACCATTGCTTTTTGGTTTATCTGCAGTGGCAGAACCTATGATTGTTCTTATGCTTACTGAAAAGTGGTTGCCTTGCGTGGAATATGTGAGGCTTACATCTATGATGTGTCTTTTCTGGCCACTTTCTGCGCAAAGACATGCCCTTAATTCATTGGGCAGAAGCGATGTATCACTAAAGCTTAATATGTTGACAAAAGTAATCACTATTATAGTTCTTTTTGCTACATACAAGATAAGCGTCAGAGCAATGATATTGGGATCTATAGCTGTTTCTCTTATATCATATGCGATATCTTCTTTCTTCTACAGAAAGTATTTATTATATAAGATATCAGATCAGCTTCGTGATATTTTGCCTCCCGTTGTTTTATCGGCAGTTATGTTTGCGGTGGCATATAGTATATCTTTTATAGGACTTTCTTATATTGTTACACTTATCGTACAGATTATAACAGGTGCAGTTGTGTATGTTTTAGGTTCTCTTATATTTAAAATGGAAAGTTTCTATTATGTTCTGAATATTTTAAAAGGATTATTTAAAAAGAAAAAAGCTTGATGATTTACGGATAAATAGTAAAAGGGGAGATAAAATGCAGGATAGAATATATGTAACACAGTCATCTATGCCTGAATTTGATGATTATGTTGAAAAGATTAAAGGAATATTTGAAAGAAAGCATCTTACAAATATGGGACCTTTACATAATGAGTTACAGGATAAATTAAAGGAATATATGTCAGTAAATAACGTTTCGTTGTTTACAAACGGACATTTAGCATTGGAAGCAATCCTTGCATCTCTTAAGATGAAAGGTGAAGTTATTACAACTCCGTTTACATTTGCATCAACAACGCAGGCGATTGTCAGATGTGGATTGACTCCTGTTTTCTGTGATGTAAAAGAAGATGATTATACCATCGACACAAGCAAAATAGAAGAGCTTATCACAGAAAAGACTTGTGCTATCGTACCTGTCCATGTTTACGGAAACATCTGTGATGTTTATGAGGTAGAAAGAATAGCCAAAAAGTACAACTTAAAGGTTATATACGATGCAGCACATGTTTTTGGTGTGAGATATGATGGCAGAGGAATAGGCGACTTTGGGGATGGCTCAATGTTCAGTTTCCATGCAACAAAGGTTTATAATACTATAGAGGGTGGTTGCGTTACATATAGAGATGATGCATTAACTGAAAAGCTTCAAATACAGAAAAACTTTGGTATGGTTAATCAGGAAAGTTATCCTGAAATTGCAGGAAACGCAAAGATGAATGAGTTTCAGGCGGCAATGGGTTTGTGTAACCTTCCTTTAGTTGATAGAGAGATAGCAAAGCGAAAAGCTGTTGCTAAACGTTATATAGAAAGATTAGATGGTGTTAACGGCTTAAAGGTATGGAAAGAGCAGGATGGAGTAACTCACAACTATGCTTACTTTCCTGTTGTTTTTGATAAAGCTGTTTTTGGAAAAAACCGCGACGAGGTTGCTGATGTTTTAGGGGAGAATAATATTTTTGCAAGAAAGTATTTTTATCCTTTAACAAGCGAGTTTGAATGCTATAAGGGAGTGTTTCCTATAAATGAAACACCTGTAGCAAAAAAGATTTCAGAAAATATATTATGTTTGCCTATGTATGCAGACTTAACAACAGAAGAGATAGACAGAGTTTGTGATATTATATTAAAGTAAGAGAGGGAGATTGTTATGGATATAATGAAGGAAATAGTAACCAAATCTAATACTGATTATGAGAGTATGTTGAAATTGGTTATAGAAAAGGGAATGAATGCCAAGTGGGCACGAATGTTTGTGAAGAAGTTTGCAGATGATGAAGGTCTTTTTTCGGTAGATGAAGATCTTCGCGAAAAGCTTCTTAAAAAAGGATTTTATCCAGGAAGAGCTATATTGTATGGAATGTCGAATGAAGATATGGACAAGTATTTACCTGATTATTCATATTTTATGATTCATCCGATTAACCATCACTTCAGAATTTGGGTAAACGACAAGCTATCTCTAAAATACACCTTAAACAGCTGTGGCTGTGAAGAACTTATGCCGGAATATTATCTGTATATTGAGAACAATGGGAACTATACATATTTGATGGATTCACCTGAACACATAAAAAAGGATAAGGATTACATTCTGAATTTATTAAAGGATAAGAAAACTCTTGCAATTAAGCCTAATTCAGGAACTTCAGGTGGAAGAGGCTTTATGAAAGTAGAGTGGACTGATAACGGAATAATTGTTAACAACGAGGCTATATCTGATTCCGAATGGATGAATATATGTTCTCAGCTCCAAAACAATATTGTTACTGAATATGCTCATGAGCATGAGGATTTAATGAAAATATGGCCTGAAAGCGAGTGCACATTAAGGGTTGTTATGGTTAAAGTTCCAACAAAATCAGCTTATGATAAAGCTGAATGGCATAACATAGTTTCTTATGCAAGATTTGGGTCTTCAGTGAGTGGGGGAGCAAGTAATCTTTCATCAGGTGGAATTGGTATTGGATTTGATTTTATGACAGGACAATTTAATGATTTTGGAATAAGATATAAAAAATATTGTCCTGATGGAAATTATATGTGTTATGAACATCCTGATACACATGCTGTATGGAAAAACTGTAAGCTGCCTAACTGGGATTATGTAAGAGAGATGATTTTTAGAACATGTGATCATATAGGTTCTCTTGATTATCTCGGAATGGACAT
Source organism: Clostridia bacterium (assembly GCA_045614085.1). Classification (GTDB taxonomy): domain Bacteria; phylum Bacillota; class Clostridia; order Monoglobales; family Monoglobaceae; genus UMGS1820. The sequence goes on along the minus strand of JAZLCI010000029.1, from coordinate 7,646 downwards.
TATAATAACTCAAGAAGGTATGAAATTTTGCGAAATTAATACACATCCTGCCGCGGACTATGAGCAAGTTATGTGTGGACCTATTCTTGCTGACGAAAAAGCAAGAGCGTTTTTTGAAGAACATGGATTATATGATATAAAAACAGAGGACTTTTACGATATATTTGTTAATAGTCAGAAAAGCAGATAAAAGATTTAACAACATACGAGATAGACAGAATTTGTGATATAATTTTGAAGTAAGGGGAGATTAATATGAAAGGTATTATTTTAGCAGGGGGTAAAGGTACAAGACTTTATCCTATGACAAAGGTTGTTTCAAAACAGCTTCTTCCAATTTATGATAAGCCAATGATTTACTATCCTTTATCTACACTTATGCTTGCAGGAATAAGAGAAGTTCTGATTATATCTACTCCTGTGGATTTACCTCTTTATGAACAGCTTTTAGGGGACGGGCATAATTTAGGCCTTGATATTTCATATAAGGTTCAGGAAGAACCAAAAGGACTTGCGCAGGCATTTATTATCGGCGAGGAGTTTATTGGTGATGACAGTGTATGCTTAATCCTTGGTGATAATATCTTCTATGGTAAGGGCCTTACAAAAACTTTGGATAGTGCAAAGGCAAATCTAGACGGTGCAGTTATATTTGGTTATTCTGTAAAGGATCCGACATCTTTTGGCGTTGTTGAATTTGATGAAAACAAAAATGTTGTTTCTATTGAAGAAAAACCACAGGAACCAAAGTCTGATTATGCAGTGCCGGGGCTTTACTTCTATGATAATAACGTTGTTGAGATTTCAAAGAATATAAAGCCATCAGCCAGGGGCGAGCTTGAGATAACAGCTGTTAATAATGAATATTTAAACAGAGGTAAGCTCAAAGTTGAGCTTATGGCTCGTGGTATGGCATGGCTTGATACAGGTACACCTACGGGTATGATTAAGGCATCAGAGTTTGTTCAGACCGTTCAGGAAATGCAGGGATTTTACATTTCATGTCTTGAAGAAATCGCATGGAGAAGAGGCTTTATAGATGATAAGAAGCTTAAAGCTTTAGGTGAAGAGCTTAAAATGACAGACTATGGTCAGTACATACTTTCTTTGATAGAAGAATAATTTTTGGAGGGAAAATAAAATGAAAATATTAGTTACCGGTGGAGCCGGTTTTATAGGAAGCAACTTTGTTTATCATATGCTTGATAAATATCCTGAATATGATATAGTATGTCTTGATGCGCTTACATATGCGGGAAATATAAATACAATAAAACCTCTTAAAAGCAACCCGAAGTTTAAGTTTTATAAGGGCGATATCTGTGATAGAGAGTTTATATTCAAGCTTTTCGAAGATGAAAAGTTCGATATAGTCGTAAATTTTGCCGCAGAAAGTCACGTTGACAGATCTATTGAAAATCCTGAAATATTCTTAAAAACAAATATTTTGGGTACACAGGTACTTATGGACGCCTCTCTTAAGTATGGTGTTACGAGATATCATCAGGTATCTACTGATGAGGTTTATGGCGATTTACCACTTGACAGACCTGATTTATTCTTTACAGAGAATACACCTATTCATACATCAAGCCCATATTCTGCGTCAAAGGCATCAGCAGATTTACTTGTTATGGCATATCATAGAACCTTTAAGCTTCCTGTGACAATTTCAAGATGTTCAAATAACTACGGACCATATCAGTTCCCGGAAAAGCTTATCCCTCTTATGATAGCTAATGCTTTAGCTGATAAGGCTCTTCCTGTTTATGGAAATGGTTTAAATGTAAGAGACTGGCTTTATGTTGAGGACCACTGTAAAGCTATTGATTTAATTATCCATAATGGCAGAGTAGGTGAAGTTTATAACATTGGCGGGCATAATGAAAAGGCTAATATTGATGTTGTAAAGCTTATTATAAAGGCTATAGATAAAAGTGAAGATTTAATCACATATGTTGAAGACAGAAAGGGCCATGACAGACGTTATGCGATAGACCCTGAAAAGATACACAAAGAACTTGGGTGGCTTCCTGAAACACTCTTTGATGAAGGTATTGTAAAGACTATTAAGTGGTATCTTGATAACAAGGAATGGTGGGAAGAAATCCTAAACGGTAACTACTTGAATGCAAAATTCTAAATAGGGAGAATTTATGGAGAAGCTATATAAAGATTTTTTATCAGTTATAAAATGCGGAATTACAGGTAATAAGGCAGAAGATACTTCTGCCTTATTCGACTGGGAAAATATATATGCTATCTCTAACGCCCATAAGATACATATGATTCTCTATTATGGCATATTGGAAGGCGGATTTACTGTCCCTCAAGAGGTTTTGAATGCAATCAAATCGAAAGCCTTTTCTGAGGTAGCTTTTTCTATGAGGCAAAACATAGAAATACAGGAACTTTTTAAAGAACTTGAGAGTAATGAAATAGATTTTCTACCCCTTAAGGGTGCTGTAATGAAAGATTTATATTCACATTCTGATATGAGGCTTATGAGTGATATTGATATTCTGATTAAACCTCATCAGTATGAAAAAATCAAAGAAATTATGCTTCAAAATAATTATGAGTTCATAGAGGAAAGCGACCACGAATTCGTATGGAAGAAGAAAGATGGCTTTTTGTGTGTTGAATTTCATAAACATCTTGTACCCTCATACAACAAAGATTTATATCCTTACTATGGTGATGGTTGGAAAGTTGCCACCAGAAATGAAGGAACACATTATTATATGTCGGATGAGGATTTTTTTATCTATATGTTTGTTCATTTTGCAAAACACTACAGAGATAGTGGGATTGGCATAAGACAAATAGTAGATATTTGGGTGTGCCTTGAGAAATTAAAGCTTGATTATTTCTATATTGAAGAACAACTAAAAGAGCTTTATTTATATGATTTCTTTATAAATATAAATAGAACTTTGGATGTGTGGTTTAATAACGGAGAAGAGTCAGAAGAAACAGAGCTTATTACCAATTGGATATTTACAAGTGGTATTTATGGAACAAAAGAAAATAATCTTTTATCAGGACATATAAGAAAAAACGGTAACAAAAAGGTATCTAAAGTCAAACTTTACTTTAAAAATCTTTTCCCGCGTTATTCTGCTATGAAGAAAAAGTATCAACTTCTTAATAAGATGCCCATTTTATTACCTTTTGCATGGATATGGAGAATTGTGTATGGGATTATGTTCAGTCGTAAGAATGCGAAAATAATAGTAGCTTCTATAGATTATAAGACTGACGAAAATATAAATGCTTACAAAAATGATTTGGAAAAAGTCGGAATTAAATACAGATAAAAATATCGCTCCCTTTTACGGGAGCGATATTTTTATAGATTTAAAAAACCCTCTTCTGTTTCATGTTTGCTTTGTCTTGCCATAAGGTTTGGAATTGCTTGTTGAGGTGGCATATTTTCAAACAAAACCTTATATGTTTCGTTTACAATAGGCATCTCAACACCTAACTTATCAGCAAGTTCCTTTGCTGCTTTGCATGTTTTAACACCCTCAACAACCATTTTGACTTCTTTGGTTGCATCTTCGCAAGACATACCCTGACCGATTAAGATACCTGCACGACGATTTCTTGAATGCATACTTGTACAGGTAACGATTAAATCGCCTATGCCGGAAAGTCCGTTAAAGGTTTCAGGCTTTGCACCCATAGCAACACCAAGACGTGACATTTCAACAATGCCTCTTGTCATTAAAGCTGCCTTTGTGTTATCACCTAAATTCATTCCATCTAGTATACCTGCACTTAATGCGATAACGTTTTTGAGGGAGCCACCAAGCTCAACTCCTGTCATATCCGTGTTGATGTAAACACGGAAAGCAGGACCTGACATAATATCCTGAATTTTGTTTGCGATAACCTCAGTCGGTGCCGCAACAACATTTGTTGTAGGGATGCCGCGGGATACTTCTTCTGCATGGCTTGGGCCTGACATAACTGCAATTTTGCACATAGGAAGCTCTTCTTTGAGAACCTGTGAAAGTGTTGCGTATGTCTTATCTTCTAAACCTTTTGATATGTTTAAAACAAGCTGACCTTCCTTAACGTAAGGCGCTAATGCCTTTGCAGTAGAGCGGATAGCGTGGGAAGGAGTTGCTGTAATAATAAGGTCTGCTTCACCACATTCAGAGATATCAGATGTAAAGCTTATATTTTCAGGAAGTGTTATTCCAGGAAGAAATGGCTTGTTTTCGCGATATTTCTTAAGGTCTTCACTCTCTTCTTTAAGGTAGGACCAAAGGAGAACATCATGACCGTTTTTTGCAAGCATTATAGCAACGGCTGTGCCCCATCCACCTGAACCAATTATATTTATCTTTGCCATAATAATATTTGCCTTTCTGTTATTCAGCAGAAGTATCTGCTTTCTTTTTCTTGTCGGTTATTTTACTTTCTGTGCCGTTTAAAAGTCTTTTAATATTTTCTCTGTGACGATAGATAGCAAGTCCACTTAAAAGGATTGCGAATATGATATAAGGAAGATCGTCGAGCTTAAAGATAAATGCAAATATAATAAACAACATTGCACCGACAACACTTCCGAGAGATACATATTTTGTTATAGCAATCAAAAGGATACCAATAATTGTAACTGCAAGTGCAAGCTTCCAATCAGCAAAATAGTATGCTGTAATAGATACTAAAATACCCTTTCCGCCACGAAAATTAAAGAAAACAGGATAGTTGTGACCTACAGCAGAGCCCAATGCCGCAGCATATATAGCAAGCTTTACATTTTCATATCCAAAAGGAGTTATTCTTGCTACAAGCATAGCCAAAAGACAGCTTACGGCAGATTTTAAACAGTCACCAAGAACAACAAAAACCGCACAAGCCTTTCCGTATGTACGGAGGACATTGGTTGCCCCTGCGTTTCCGCTTCCGTGGTTTCTGATATCATCACCTGAAACAATTCTGCCCACAACAATGGCAGAGTTGATACTGCCGATTAAATATGAGCCAATAAAAATTAAAATTAAAATCAGTGCATTCATAGTTTGTCTCCTTTATACTTTTGTTTTTTCGCGGATAATAAACTTTATAGGTGTACCCTCAAAACCGAACTTTGCACGAAGCTGATTTTCAAGATATCTTATATAAGAATAGTGAGCAAGCTCTGCATTGTTTACAAATATAACAAATGTAGGTGGCTTTGTAGATGCCTGTGTTGCATAGTAAATCTTAAGACGCTTACCCTTATCTGATGGTGGCTGTACCATTGCGATAGCCTCGTTAATAACGTCGTTTAAAAGACCTGTTGAAATTCTCTTTTCGTTTTCAGCTAAAACTGAATCTATCATATCAAAGAGAGAATCAACTCTCTGACCTGTTTTCGCTGATATAAAAACAGATGGAGCGTACATCATAAAGTTAAAACCATCTTTTATGCTGTTCTTAAAGTTATTCATTGTGTTTGTTTCTTTTTCGATTAAATCCCACTTATTAACAGCAATAATACTTGCCTTTCCGTTATCGTGGGCATAACCTGCAATCTTTGTGTCCTGTTCGGTTATACTTTCTTCGGCATCGACTAAGATTATACAAACATCAGCCCTGTCAACTGCATTTAAGGCACGAACAACACTGTAACGTTCAATATCGTCAGAAATCTTTCCGCGCTTTCTCATACCCGCAGTGTCAATAAAGATATATTTTTTGCCATCTTTTTCAAAAGTGCTGTCTATGGCATCTCTTGTTGTACCTGCAATGTTACTTACAATGGCTCTTTCTTCACCTAAAATTCTGTTGATGAGGGATGACTTTCCTGCGTTAGGCTTACCTATTATAGCAACCTTTATAGAATTATCTTCTTCACCTGTTCCATCGTCTTCAGGGAAGTATGAGATAACCTCATCTAATAGGTCGCCGACGCCAAGACCGTGAATAGAGGAAACAGGGAACAATTCCCCAATGCCTAAATTATAAAATTCATACAATTCAAGGGGAGGTTCACCAGGGGCATCAACTTTGTTACAAACAGGGATAACAGGCTTTCCGCACTTGCGTAGCATTGCAGCAACCTCGTTATCTGCGGCAGTAACGCCGTCTTTTAAGTTAACCATAAAGATGATTACATCTGCCATATCAATGGCAAGATTTGCCTGATTTCTCATCTGTGAGAGAATTATATCTGTGGCTTTAGGCTCAATACCACCTGTGTCAATTAAAGTAAACTCTCTCCCTGACCATTCAGCATCAGCATAAATTCTGTCGCGGGTGATACCGGGGGTATCTTCAACAATGGAGATACGCTTGCCGGCAATCTTATTAAAAAGGGTAGACTTACCAACATTTGGTCTGCCCACTATTGCAACCATTGGTTTCATATTTATCCTCCGTTCTATCTTAAGAGTGCATCAAGCAGCTCGAATCCGTCGTTTGAAACAATCTCTGTTTTAATGTTTAGTTCTTTTTCAATATCGGTACAGGTCACGTTGTCGAGTAATATCTCTTCTCCGTGGCGAAGCATAGAGGAAGAGAGTAAGAGGCTTTCTCCTAAATCCTTATTTTTTAGCTGATTTATGATGTCGCCACCTGTCAATAAACCTGTAACTGTAATCCTTTCACCAAAGAAATTATTCTTAACAGGGATAACATTTATCATATTGCCATCTAATTTTGACACAAGGTCACAAATAACCTTATATGAACAATAGCCTGTAGCAATTGTCTTTTTATGCTTTGGCATAAGCTTCTTTTTGAGCTTTAAAGCAGACTCAAATTCGTCAATCAATGAGGCGCACAAGCCTACACCGTTTTCTATCTGGGGAAAGCCCTCGTATTCATCGTATGGCGGGAAGTCTCTCTCTGCGGTGATATAAAATTCATCTGCAGCGTAGACTAGATTTGTGCCATATTCTTCCTTGAATTTTTTCTGCCATTTTTCAATCTGGTCTATAACTTCATTTGCTGATTCCTTTGTAAAAGGCTCTATGTGAGCAAGATTTTCTCTGTGGTCAGATAAGCCAACAGGTACAACAGACAAGCTTTCAACCCCATAAGCTATCTTTTCTATGTCGATAAGTGTTCTGTCAAGCTCTTCCTTATCGTTATATCCGGGGCACAAAACGATTTGTGCGTTTATGTTAAGGCCACCCTCTGCAAGACGGATTAAATACTCGTTTATCTTTCCTGCGTTTTTGTTATTTAGCATTTTGCAACGAAGCTCAGGGTTTGTTGTATGAACGGAAATATTTATCCTTGGCAGATTATATTTTAGTATTCTGTCAACATCTTCGTCTTTCATATTTGTCATTGTCACATAGTTACCCTGAAGAAAGGATAAGCGGTAGTCATCATCTTTAAAATAACAGGTTTCCCTCATCCCTTTTGGAAGCTGATCAATAAAACAGAAAACACACTTGTTGTGACAGCTTTTCGGCTCGTCGATTAAAAGAGTGTCAAAGCATATGCCAAGTGGCTCATAATCTTCATTTGTGATTTTTATTTCTCTGTCATTTATTAAAAGAGTTAAATCCTCATTGCATGAGGCATACATATAATCTAAATAATCTTTGATTTCTATGCCGTTTATATGGGTCAGAATATCTCCTGACTGTATGCCTGCTGACTCGGCTAAACTCTCAGGTACAACAGATGCAACCTTT
>JAZLCI010000028.1:0-13670 GCA_045614085.1 Clostridia bacterium | reverse complement strand
TGCCATATGCATCAGGAAGACCTGTCATAAGGCCAACCGTTCTTGCACGGCGCATATCAGCAGTATAAGCATCAAAAACCCCATCGTTGTGGGTTTTTCTGAACTCAATGAACTGTTCCATCTTTTCGGGGTTTACTTCATAGTTATAAGCATCCAAAGACTGCTTAACCATTCTTACGCCACCGTAAGGATTAACAATTCTCTTCAAAGGAGCATCTGTCTGAAGACCTACGATTTCTTCGTTTTCTTTATCTATATATCCTGCTTCAAACTTATCTATACCGGAGAATATATCTGTTTCAACGTCTAAAACACCTGTTTTTAATTCTTCTATGATAAGTTCTCTTACTTTTTTGTATAAATTAGTAGTTTTTTCTGTAGCAGGAGCCAAAAAGCTTTCGTCACCAAGATAAGGGGTATAATTAAGTCTGATAAAGTCTGCAACATCCACATTATCAGTCCAATCCCCATATTTAAAGCCATTCCAAGCAGTTGTGGTCATTGTATTTTCCCTCCCGTATATATAGTATATTTTAACTCAAACCAAACACATTATATTGTGGCAGTATAAGAATAATAACACAATATGTATAAAAATGCAAGAGTTATTTCGACGAAGAATATTACAAATGTATTAAAAAACTTGTTAAAAGAGCACATAGTTATATTTTTCGTTGACATAAATGGCGTTTTATTGTAAAATTATTAAAGTATTTTAAAAGTAAAGAGAGAAAGATATGAAGAGAAAGATTACCGAAATATCAATATATGAGTTTTTCATGTGTATGTTTGTTATAACGATACACTTAATGTCCGAAGGTGTTGACCAGTTCACAAGGTGGAGTGCGTCATCAATCACCTTTATGACTATCACAAAGCTTATTACCTTTGCGGTGCCAGGCTTTGTTTTTACAAGTGCTATAAAGCTTTTTTATAATCTGGGAGATAAGAAGTTAAAATATCCAAAGTTTCTTCTTGGAAGATTTTTAAAGGTGTATCTTCCTTACATGATAGCTGTTGCCATATACTATCTTATATATGTATATGGGCTTAAGCTTGAGGGCTTTGAGAAGTTCGACATAAAGCAATTAGGTAACTTTATCTTAACAGGTGAGATTTCTGCCCAGTTCTATTTTGTAATTCTTATAGTTCAGTTTTATATACTTATGCCTTTATGGGTTGCAATAGGAAAGATTAAGTCAAAGATTTTCAGAATATCCTTACTTGTTGTATCTTTAGTATTAACTATAATTTCAAGAATGTACTTCCCGCAGATTGTGGGACCTTTCCTTGATTGGCTCGGTTCACTTAAATTGTTCTTCGGAAACCCAATGGCAGGATTTGATTCAACAAAATATATTGTTGAGATTGTAGCATATACCAACAAGTTTTTCACATCATATCTTGTATTCTGGATAGGCGGAATGTACATCGGTATGAACTATGAAAAGTTTTCTGAAGAGATTGGGTCTGCAAAGGGTGTTTTATATATAGGTTGGCTCTTGCTTGCGGTAGCTCATTGCATTCTGTCATATCTTAAACTATGCGGAGTGACATTATATACATGTGAACCGATTATTGTTGTACTTTTCTGTATATTCTCTATACTTGGTTTTTATATCTACGTCAATAATCTTACAATTACACTTGAAAGCCGAGGTAAAGGCTTTTTGTCAAGTATAGCAAATGCTTCATATGATATATACTTAATACACTGTCTTGTAATATTTATGTGTTATTATTATATGAATAAAGCAGATATCGACGGAATTATGACAAAATTCTGGATATCTGCAGGGATTACTTATACGTTTTCAATTGTGTTCTGTGTAATCGAGTCAACACTTCAGAGTAATATAAGAATGAGGCACAGACGCAGATCAACAGAAAATGCCCGCAAGGCGGCCCGTAGAAAACGCTATCTGTAAATTAAAGCCCCCTGTGAGGGCGTCAACATCAATAATCTCTCCCGCGAAGAAAAGCCCTGATACGAGCTTTGATTCCATAGTGGAGGGATTTATTTCTTTTATGCTGACACCACCTGATGTAATTATAGCAGTTTCAGGTGGACAAAAGTCAGAAACATTCAATTCAATATTTTTAACAAGCTTCGTAAAGCACGTTCTTTCTTCGTGGGTTACGGAGTTTGTTTTTTTGCGTGGAGAAATGCCGGCAAGGTCAATAAGGACAGGTATTAATGCCTTTGGTAAAAGAGCATCAAGGGAGTTTATAAAATCCTTGTTTATATTCTGTGAGAAATCTCTTAAAATTCTTTCATCAAGCTGCTTTTCTGAAAGAGCAGGCTTTAAGTCAAGGGTAACCTTATATTTATCAGAACGCATATTCTTCATATATGCACTTGCACTTAATATAACAGGTCCCGTGATTCCGCTGTGACTGAACATCATTTCGCCAAAGTCAGAGTACACCTTTTTGCCCTTACTGTTTGTAACCGTTACAGCTACATTTTTAAGGGAAAGCCCTGAAAGATTTGTAACCCATTCTTCCTCAACAACAAGAGGAACAAGAGAAGGGCGAAGGTCTGTTATGGTATGACCTAAATTTTCAGCAAATGTATAGCCATCCCCTGTCGAACCTGTGGTTGGATATGATATTCCGCCTGTGGCTAAAATAACAGAGTCAGCAGGTATAAACTTGTTGTTCTCGCATATTACTGCAGAAACTTTTCCGTTTTCTTCTAATATATCGTTTACAGTATCAGTTATAATTTTAACATTATTGGCTGTAACAAAATCACGAAGAGCATCAACAATATCAGAGCTTTTGTCTGAAACAGGGAAAACCCTGTTTCCTCTCTCTATTTTTGTTTCAACACCAAGTTTATTGAAAAAGTCGATAGTTTGCATATTGTCAAAACCATAAAAGGCACTATATAAAAACTTGCCGTTTGTGACAACGTTTTTTATGAGAGTGTTTACGTCCTCGCAGGCATTGGTAAGGTTGCATCTGCCCTTGCCTGTAATCATAAGCTTTCTGCCAAGACGGGGATTTTTTTCGATAAGTGTGACGTTTAATCCTCTTTCCGCCGCAGTTCCTGCAGCCATCATTCCTGCCGCTCCGCCGCCTATTACAACTACGTTTTTGCTCATAGAAATTTTTCCTTCCGTAAAAGTATTGAGGATATTGTATCATATTTTTTTCTTGCGGTCAAATGGTATATGAGTTTGTAAATAAATTATTTGTTTAAATATGATACTTTTGTTTGTGCAAAAGTATCCAAAACACAGTTGGGGAGAACCCCAACACCCCCGTATCGTTCCCGACCACACCCATATGTTGTATTTCACCCGGAGCAAGTTTGGTTGTTGTAGACACAGTTACACCCTCTGTGCACGCGATATACCGAGCGTGTCACTCTAAAAGATTTCACGAGTGCCCGAACGGCAGTTATGGATGACCTGAAATATGGTTTTGCAGGGATGGAGCTTGCTCCATCCATATTAACATAATATTTGCGGAAGGGATAAATCCCTTCCCTACAAAACAAATGTATCCGCAAGCCGTACCAATTAAAACTATTGAAAAATGTAAACTGCATTTGCATATTACACCTGTCCACAGAATAAAATCTAAAGAGCGAATGATGGGTGGGAGGTACATAATGAACAAGACTTACGGATTAACGTCAGAGCAGGTAAAAAAATCCCGAAAGGAGCATGGAACAAATAAATTATCGCCTAAAAAGAGCAGAAGTTTTTCAGATGTTTATTGGGATAAATACAAAGACCCTATTATAAAGGTGTTGCTTGTTGCCCTTTCGATTAATGTGATATTTACCTTTTTCGGAAAGGTGGATTGGTATGAATGTTCAGGGATTCTTCTTTCGGTTTTAATATCCACCTTCGTTTCTTCAATATCAGAATATAATAACGAAAGCACTTTCAAAAAACTTCAGGAGGAAGCTGCTGATACAAAATGCAAAGTATGGCGTGATGAAAAGTTATCTGAAATACAAGTATCTGAAGTTGTGGTAGGTGATAACATACTTCTTCAGGCAGGGGATGTAATTCCTGCAGATGGAAAGATTATATCAGGGAATATTATGACAGATCAATCGGCGTTAAACGGTGAAAGTGCCGAAGTGGAAAAGAAACCGGGAAATGATAAAACCAATGATTTCTGGAACAAAAGCAGTGTGTTCCGGGGCTGTGTTGTGTGTTCAGGCGAAGCTGTTATGGATGTTTTGACCGTTGGTGATGAAACCATTTACGGAAAGCTGACTCAGGAAGCCCAGGAGGATGGAGGAGAAAGTCCTCTGTCTTTAAAGCTTAAAGGCATTGCAGAAAGTATAAGTAAATTCGGAGCAATAAGTGCAATTTTAATTATAATAGTAAGCTTTTTAAACAACGCTTTTTTCGCAAACGAACTAGATCCCGTTATGATTTCAGGGTATTTTTCTGACGGCGCGTTGGTGCTTTCTGATTTGGTAAGCTCTTTAATTGTGGGAATAATTGTTATGGTTGTTGCTGTGCCTGACGGGCTTCCATTGATGATAGCTATTGTGTGCTCGCTTAATATGAAGAAAATGCTCAAGGCAAATGTTCTTGTAAGAAAACTTATAGGTATTGAAACAGCAGGTGAGATAAATATTTTGTTCACCGATAAGACAGGAACAATAACAATGGGAAAGCCAAAGGTGAAAAAATTTTTATGTGGCGACGGAAAAGAGTATGAAAGTTTTAAATCCTTTGATAAAAGGTTCTCAAAAATTTTGGGCAAAGCTATTTTGCTAAATTCCTCTGCAAAGTTTTCAGGGAAAAAGATTATAGGAGGAAACTCAACGGAAAAAGCTCTTTTTGAGTTTACAGGAGATATAAAAATTGATAATACAGCAGTTGTTAAAAGTATTCCCTTTTCATCGGAGAATAAATTTTCTATGGCTGAAATATATGATGGGAAAAGCTCTGTTCTCGTAAAAGGTGCACCTGAAATTATCTTGCCTAAATGCAAGAGTTGTTTAGGTCAGGACGGAGAAAAGAGAGAACTTTCGTACATAGATAAAAAGATAAAAAAGTATAGCTCAATGAGGCTTTTAGCTATTGCCATGGCAGACGGAAAAATCAAAGGTGACAAAATACCTGATAATATGACGCTTTTAGGGATAGCCGTAATCCGCGATGATATCAGACCCGAGGCAAAAGAGGCTATTAAAGAGGTTATGAATGCAGGGATTCAGGTTGTTATGATAACAGGAGATAAAGCTGAAACGGCGATTTCCATTGCCAAAGAAACAGGTCTTATGAGTGATGGCGACATAATGCTGACTTCCGAAGAACTGTCAAAGCTTTCGGATGATGAGGTTATGGATATGTTGCCAAAGCTTAGAGTTGTGGCAAGGGCGTTGCCTATGGATAAGAGCAGACTTGTAAAAATATCAAAAAGAATGAATTTGGTTGTTGGTATGACAGGAGATGGAGTAAATGATGCACCTGCGCTTAAGCTTTCTGATGTGGGATTTTCTATGGGTGGTGGAGCAGAAGCTGCGGCAGCTGCTTCTGATATAGTTATTCTTGACGATAACTTCAGGTCAGTACGAAACGCTATTCTTTATGGAAGAACAATTTATAAAAGTATAAAAAAGTTTATCAGATATCAGCTGACAATAAATGTTGCGGCTGTAGCTGTCTCTATGCTTGGACCTGTTGTTGGAATAGAGAAGCCCCTTAACATATCCCAGATGATATGGACAAATCTTATGATTGACAGCTTGGGGGCAATAGCCTTTGGTGGTGAGCCTGCTCTTGTAAAATATATGAAGGAAAGGCCGAGAAAAAAGGCAGAGAATATCATAGATAAAAATATGTGGAGTGGGATAATAGTTGACGGTCTTTATATATGCACATTAAGTCTGTTGTTCTTTATTGCGCCATTTATTAAAGGCATTTTCAGACCATCTGATACAAATATATATTTTTACACAGGATATTTTACTTTCTTCATTATGATAAGTATATTTAACGCCTTTAATGCAAGATGTGATGATATAAACCTTATCAAAAATCTTTCTTTAAACAAGCCTTTTATATTTGTGATGGGAGGAATTGCCATAGTTCAGTTTTTTATGACATATTATGGTGGGGCAATGCTTCGTACAGCTGGGCTTAATTTTAAGGAATGGCTTTTGGTTTTATCATTGGCGCTATCAATTTTTCCTGTTGAATTTATAAGGAAGATAATGCTTTGGAATATGGAAGAAAAATTTGTGCAAAATAGAAACAACTGATAATGAAGTTTCAGGGGTGATCGTATGAAAAAATGGATAAGTATTCTTTTGTGTATAATGATTTTATTTCTCACTTCAAAATGTTATGGAGTGACATATGTATCTGCAGAAGCGGCAATTCTTATAGAGAAAAATTCAGCTAGGGTTTTATATGAAAAAAATCCTGACAAAAGATTGCCTATGGCAAGTACAACAAAAATTATAACAGCCATAACTGTCCTTGAAAAGGAAGATATAGATTTAGGCAAAATTGTGGAGGTTTCAGAAAATGCGGCAAACACCGAGGGGTCAAGCATGTATCTTGAAAAGGGTGAAAAGCTTACAATAAAAGAACTTTTGTATGGCCTTATGCTACAGTCAGGGAATGACGCTGCTGTGGCTCTTTCTGAAGCTGTGTCGGGGAGTAAAGAAGAGTTTGTTAAGCTCATGAACGAAAAAGTAAGGGAGATTGGTACAAAAAATACAAATCTCACAAATCCAAATGGTTTGCCTGATGATGAGCATTATTCTACGGCAAGGGATATGGCAAGAATAACAAGCTATGCAATGGCAAATAAGGAGTTTTGCGAAATAGTAAAAACAAAATCCTATAAAATAGAGGGTGAGGGAAAAGCTTATCCGAGAACCCTTACAAATCACAATAAACTTCTCTCTATGTATGAGGGTTGCGTTGGCGTAAAGACAGGGTTTACAAAGGCGGCAGGGAGATGTCTTGTAAGTTCTGCCATACGGGAAAATATGCATTTGATATGTGTAACCTTAAATGCTCCTGATGACTGGAATGACCATATGAGCTTATATGACTACGGATATAGTAGTTATAAATACAAAAGGCTTGTAAGCAGTGAGGTCCCCATATGCACAGCAAGGGTTAACGGAAGTGAAAAAGAAGAAATAAACCTTTATGCAGGCAGTGATATTCACTATCCTGTACAGGAAAACGAGAGATATGATGTAGAAACAGAAATATACCCGGGGCTTTCAGCACCTCTTAAGAAAGGTGAACAGGCAGGAAGAATAGTGGTTAATGTAAATGGAAGAAAGGCAGAAATCCCGTTGGTGGTTTATGAAGATGTTGAAGCCATACCAATAACGAAAAAACTTGGTGAAAAAATTGCAGAAAGTCTGAAAGCCTTTTTTTCTGCGTGGATAGGAATGATGATGTAGTAGGGTGTGACGACTCGGCACACCTTGAGATGTTTGTAAACAAAAACATAAATAAATTATTTTCAGTTGTACGGGAGGGCGTCTGCCCTCTTTTTTGTTGTAAAAAATAATTAAAAAAATAGCTTGCAATAAAAATTTGCTTAATGTATAATATGGTTAAATGGGAAAAATTCGGTTATTATAGTTTGATAAAGATAATTTTCATCATGAAAGAGGGTGGATTTTGTGCTTAGATTACAAAAGTTTTTAGCTGATTGCGGAGTGGCATCCAGACGAGGTGCTGAAAGGTTAATCAGCGATGGAAAGATAAAAGTCAATGGTGAAACTGTACGGGAAATGGGTATCAAAATCGATGAGGAAAATGATATAGTAGAGTTTCAGGGGCAAAGACTTAAGCCTCAGAACAAAATGATATATATTATGCTTAACAAACCTGAAGGCTTTGTTACAACAGTATCAGATGACAAGGGCAGAGAAACTGTTATGGAGCTTGTTGCAGATATCCCTGCAAGAATTTATCCTGTAGGCAGGCTTGACTATGATACTGAAGGACTTTTGCTTATGACCAATGATGGTGACTTAACATACAAAATCACCCATCCTAAAAATAATGTTAAAAAGACCTATGAAGCGGAAGTGTCAGGGAATATGGATATGGAAGCCTTGACTTCCCTTCGTACAGGCGTTTTTATAGATGGAAAGAAGACAAGCCCTGCATGGGTAGAGGTTATTGGTGCAACAGCCCTTGGCACAAAAGTGAAAATTACCATCCACGAAGGCAGAAACCGTCAGGTAAGACGCATGTTTGAGGCGGTAGGTTGTACTGTTAAAAAACTTAAAAGAACAGAAGAAGCAGGTCTTAAGCTTGGACATGTTCCTCTCGGAAGATGGAGAAAGCTTACCGAACCTGAAATAAATATGCTCAAGAAGATAGGAACAGGCAAAAAGAGTTCTGCGGAAATGAGCAGAAAAATGTTTTCCAAAAAGGAAAAATCAAAAAAAGGTAAATAATAATTAAACATATAAATACAGGTCAAGGAGGCAACTTGAAAATGAGTAAATTAAATGATTTACAGCAGATGCGTCAGACCATTTTACAAGGCGGCGGCGAAGACAAGATTAAGGCTTTGCACGACGGCGGAAAGAAGACAGCCAGAGAAAGAATGGCTATGCTTTTTGATGAAGGAAGCTTTGTAGAACTTGATGCGTTTGTAACACAGAGATTTGATAATGCAGACGGACTTAACGGTGTTCCTGCAGAAGGCGTTGTTATCGGCTACGGTTTAGTAGAAGGTCGTCTTGTATATGCCTATGCACAGGATTACACAGTTTTAAACGGTGCCGTTGGTGAAATGCACGCGGCAAAGATTTTAAAGATTATGGATATGGCACTTAAGATGGGTGCTCCTCTTGTGAGCGTTTTAGACTCTGATGGGGCAAGAATCAAAGAAGGTCTTGATGCCCTCAAAGGCTATGGCGAAATCTTTAAAAAGGCGGCTAACTTATCAGGTGTTATCCCACAGATAGCAGTTGTTTTAGGTCAGTGCGCAGGTGGTGCGGCATTCTTACCTGCTATGGCAGACTTTACATTTATGGTTGATAAAATCAGCCATATGTACGTAAACGGTCCATCAGTTGTTAAGGGTTCATTAAATGAAGATATCACAGCTGATTCTTTAGGCGGTGCAGAGGCTCATGCTGCAAAGAGTGGTATGGCAAGCTTTACTGCATCAAATGAAGAAGAATGTTTTGCACAGGTTAAGAATCTTCTCTCATTCTTACCTTTAAATAATTTAGATGGTGCGCCTATGTACGAAGAGGCGGATGATGTAAACAGAGTTTCTGCCGCACTTAACGAGATGGAAAGCGCATACGCTATGAAGAACGTTATAACTGAAATCGTTGACAATGGCGAATTTTTAGAAGCTCTTTCAGGATACGCTGAAAACATTATTACAGGTTTTGCCCGTCTTGATGGCATCGGTGTTGGTATCGTTGCAAACAAGGAAGGCGCAGAGCTTGACAGCAAGACTGCAGAAAAAGCGGCAAGATTTATCCGCTTCTGTGACTGCTTCTCTATTCCTGTTATTACATTTACTGATGCTAAAGGCTACACAGTAGATAAGGAAGAAGAGTATGCAGGTCTTGCAAGACGTGGCGCAAAGCTTCTTTATGCTTTTGCTGAAGCATCAGTTCCAAAGATTAACGTTATCGTAGGCAAGGCAATAGGCAGTGCTTACATTGCTATGAACAGCAAGCACATCGGTGCAGATATGGTATTTGCATGGCCACAGGCTGAAATCTCTGTTATGGGTGCAGAGGGTGCCGCAAACATTGTATTTGATGACGAAATTGCAAATTCAGAGAACCCTATTGCTACAAGAAACGAAAAAATTGCTGAATATAAAGAAAAGTATGCAAGTCCTTATATGGCGGCGGCAAAAGGATACGTTGATGATGTAATCGAACCTGCTTTAACACGTCCAAGACTTGTTTCTGCCCTTGAAATGCTTATGAGCAAACGTGAAGAACGTCTCTCTAAAAAGCACGGCAATATACCTATGTAAGGGGGAATAGTTAATGCCAAAAATGACACTTAGTGAAGCTTTGGCAGAAGGCTTACAGGTTACAGGCGTTGGTCTTATAATTGTATTTTCGGTTCTTATTATATTGATGCTTGTAATGATGGCGATGAAGGTTGTCTTTTATAAGGAAGATAAGCCTGCCCAGAAAAAGCCTGAAGTTAAAGTAGAAAAACCTGCTCTCTTGGTACAGACAGCAGACGACAGCGAGTTAATCGCAGTTATTTCAGCTGCTGTTGCGGCTTGTATGGATGTTCCTGTCAGCTCAATCAACATTAAGTCTTACAAAAAAGTTGGTGCATGGAACAAAGCGGGCGTAAGAGATATTATTGATTCAAGATTATAGAAAGGAAGAAAATAAAATGAGAAAGTTCAGAATAAATGTAAATGGAAGTTTTTATGATGTAGAGGTTGAAGAAGTAGGCGGCGCAGTAGCTGCTGCACCTGTTGCTGCTGCTCCTATTGCTGCACCTGCTGCTCCTGCGGCTGCACCTGCACCTGCTCCTGCTCCTGCAGGTGGAACTGCTGTTGAAGCTCCTATGCCAGGTAAGATTGTATCAGTTAAGGTATCAGTTGGTCAGACAGTAAACGAAGGTGACGTTGTTTGCGTACTTGAAGCTATGAAGATGGAAAACGAAATTATGGCTCCAACTTCTGGTAAGATTGTAGCTGTAAGCGTATCAAACGGTGACTCTGTAAACACAGGCGATGCAATTGTTTCAATAGGCTAATCCTTTGGATTAAAATGAAAGGACGATAGTTATGATAGATGGACTTTTAAGCTTTCTTGGAAGCACCGGTGTGGCGGCATATATCGAAAATATGAAGATTGCCCTCGCATCCGGAGGTTCAGGTTTTGAAAACATAATTGCAGTAATAGGCACACCTCTTATGATTATAATTGCCTGCGTGCTTTTATACCTTGCGATTGTTAAGCAGTTTGAGCCTCTTTTGCTCTTGCCTATTGCCTTTGGTATGTTGCTTTCAAACCTTCCTATGCTTTCAGAATCAAGCGCGATAATGATGCACCCTGAATTTTTTAACGGTGCAGACGGACTCGATATGGGTGAAATTATAAAGCATGGCGGACTTTTAGACCTGTTGTACTTAGGCGTAAAGCTTGGTATCTACCCACCGCTTATCTTCTTGGGTATCGGTGCAATGACAGACTTTGGTCCCCTTATTGCAAACCCAAAGAGTATTTTGTTAGGTGCTGCGGCACAGCTTGGCGTATTTTTAACATTTTTAGGTGCCCTTGTATTAGGTGCAACAGTTCCTGGTATAAACTTTGGTGTAAACGAAGCGGCGGCTATCGGTATCATCGGTGGTGCTGACGGACCTACTGCTATATACGTTACAAAGACACTGGCGCCTGCACTCTTACCTGCTATTGCTATTGCGGCATATTCTTATATGGCTCTCATCCCTGTTATTCAGCCTCCTATTATGAAGGCTCTTACAACAAAGGAAGAGCGTCAGATAGTGATGGAACAGTTAAGACCTGTAAGTAAGACAGAAAAGATGGTTTTCCCTGTTATCGTTACAATAGTTGTTGCACTCATCGTTCCTGATGCAGTATCTTTGGTTGGTATGCTTATGCTTGGTAACCTTGCAAAAGAATCAGGTGTTGCCGACAGACTTGTAGATACTGCGCAAAATGCACTTATGAATATTATTACAATATTCTTAGGTATTACAGTTGGTGCAACTGCCAAGGCAGAGACATTCTTGTCTGCAGAAACAATAGGTATCGTTGTTTTAGGTCTTATTGCTTTCTGCTTCTCAACTGCAGGCGGACTTGTATTAGGTAAGATTATGTGTAAGCTAACAGGCGGAAAGATAAATCCGCTTATCGGTTCAGCAGGTGTATCGGCTGTTCCTATGGCGGCACGTGTTTCACAGATGGTAGGTCAGAAGGAAAACCCTTCAAACTTCTTGCTTATGCACGCTATGGGACCAAACGTTGCAGGTGTAATAGGTTCTGCCGTTGCGGCAGGCGTATTCCTTTCAATGTTTGCAAAATAGGAATTTAAGAGGTGACTTTTGTCACAATATATAAAGGAGGAAATATTATGAGTAAGTTCGGAATTACAGAAACCGTGTGTCGTGATGCTCATCAGTCATTGATCGCTACAAGAATGCCAACTGATGAAATTCTTCCTGCCCTCCCACTTTTAGATAAGGTTGGATATCATTCTTTAGAAGTATGGGGCGGTGCTACGTTCGACGCATGTTTAAGATTTTTAAATGAAGACCCATGGGAGAGATTACGTAAGATAAGAGCGGCAGCTCCTAACACAAAGTTACAGATGCTCTTTAGAGGTCAGAACGTTTTAGGTTATCGTCATTACGCAGATGATGTTGTTGAATACTTCGTTCAGAAGTCAATCGCAAATGGTATTGATATTATCAGAATCTTCGATGCTTTAAATGACGTTCGTAACCTTCAGACAGCTATCAACGCAACAAAGAAGGAAAAGGGTCACGTTCAGGCGGCTATTTCATACACAATCAGCCCTGTTCACGATAATGACTTCTTTGTTAAGCTCGCAAAGGAATACGAAAACTGCGGTGCAGACTCTATCTGTATCAAGGATATGGCAGGTCTTTTGACCCCATACAACGCATATGATTTGGTTAAGGGTATCAAGAGCGCAGTTAAAATCCCTGTTCAGCTCCACACTCACTACACAAGTGGTGTTGGTTCAATGACATATTTAAAGGCTATCGAAGCAGGTGTTGACGTTGTTGACTGTGCTTTATCACCTTTGGCACTTGGTACTTCACAGCCACCAACAGAGCCATTGGTTGCAACACTTCAGGGTACAGAATATGACCCTGGTATCAATTTGGAAGCTCTTACAGAAATCGCTGATTACTTTAAGCCATTGCGTGAAAAGTATTTGGAAAGTGGACTCCTTAACACAAAGGTTATGGGTGTTGATATCAACACACTTAAGTATCAGGTTCCTGGTGGTATGCTTTCGAACCTTGTATCACAGTTAAAGCAGCAGAACGCAGAAGACAAGTTTGAAGAAGTGTTAAAGGAAATCCCTGCAGTTCGTAAGGATTTAGGATACCTTCCACTTGTTACACCAACCAGCCAGATTGTTGGTACTCAGGCAGTTTTAAATGTTTTGATGGGCGAAAGATACAAGATGGTTACAAAGGAAACAAAGGGTATCTGTAAGGGTGAATATGGCCGTACTCCTGTTCCTATTGATGATGCTTTCAGAAAGCAGATTATCGGTGATGAAAAGGCAATCGACTGCCGTCCTGCTGATTTAATTCAGCCTGAACTTGACAGACTTAAGAAGGAATGCGCACAGTGGCTCGAGCAGGAAGAAGATGTATTGTCATATGCTCTCTTTGATCAGGTTGCTGTTGAATTCTTCAAACAGCGCCAAGCTGCAAAGTATAAAATAGATAAAGACAGCGTTGATATGGAAGAGAAAATACATTACGTATAAGAATTTTAAAAGGACCTTGTGAAAACAAGGCTCTCAGACTGTCGAAAAAGTCCAGAAAAGTCTGGGCTTTTTCTTCGTTTTGTGGTATAATAATATTGGTAATGAAAGATGATGGTAAAAGGTTATGAAAACAGATATCAGATAGAAATGATAAGCATAGAAGATTTAATACCACAAGACCATTTGTTAAGACAAAAAAGCAGTGCA
>JAZLCI010000027.1:0-2980 GCA_045614085.1 Clostridia bacterium | reverse complement strand
CGGGAGGGCGTGGAAGCCCTCCCCTACATTATTGCAATAATTTTATATAAAATGTGTAGGGACCGGCGTACCCAATGGGGCAAGCTTTCCTCGACGGTCCGTAATGTAGGGCGTGACGACCCGGCACGCCGTAAGATTTATACAAACACAAAAAAACCGCGGTGGTATCACCGCGGTTTTAATATTACCTTAAAATTATTCTTCTTCAGCAACAACTGAAACGTTTGAAGCAATGTTTGAACGAAGCTCTGAACGTGTGCTTCTAACAATAGTGATGCACTGTTCAAGTTCTTTAAGTGAAGAAACATTAGCCTTTTCAACTGATTCTAATAAGTTGTCAGAGAAGTTGTAAGCAGAAATCTTAATTTCGTCAGCTTCAGCATTTGCCTGTTCAATAATCTGACGAGCCTGTTCCATAGCCTGCTGAGTAATTTCATGTTCGTTAATCATAGAAATACCCTTTTCGTTAGCAGCCTTAATGATATCATCAGCTTCTGCCTGAGCTTCCTGGAGTATGCGCTGTCTTTCTTCCTTAATCCATTTTGCCTGCTTTAAGTCATCAGGAAGCTTAAGCTTAAGCTCCTGAATAACGTCCATAAGCTCATCACGTTCTAAAATACAACGACCTGAAAACGGTACGCTGGCACCTTTGTCAACTATGTCTTCCAATTCATCCAATAATTCTAATCCATCCATTATTGTATCCTCCTAATTTGTGTAGTTGTAGTTAGTTTTTATCAGCACCGTGAATGTAGCACCGGTTATTTATTATAGGTATAAGCTCGTCAGGTACAAGACCTTTAAGAGAACCGCCATATTTAGCAATTTCCTTGACAATGCTCGAACTTAAGAACATAAACTCCTTATTAGTCGGCATAAAAAGTGTTTCTGCCTCGGAATAAAGTTCTTTGTTAGTAAGCGCCATCTGGAACTCATATTCGTAGTCTGAAACGGCTCTGATACC
This sequence comes from Clostridia bacterium, assembly GCA_045614085.1. GTDB lineage: Bacteria > Bacillota > Clostridia > Monoglobales > Monoglobaceae > UMGS1820. The sequence continues at coordinate 2,016 of JAZLCI010000027.1, read as the reverse complement.
TTTAATAAGCACATCAGCATTTGCCTCTCGCATAAAGTCAACCAACAAGCCTGAAAACGAACAAACAGTAACGTTTTCATAACCTGAGAGAACTGTTTTTAAAAACTCAACTCTCTCGTCAGTTGTAAAGGTTGGCTTTTTTGCACTGTTGGTGAGAACAGCAACGATAACTCGGTCAAATAACTTTGCTGAACGTTCGATAATGTCAAGATGACCATTGGTGCAAGGGTCGAAACTGCCCGGATAAACAGCTGTAATCATTTTTCTTCACCTCTTATGAGGACATTAATTACGGTTTTGCCGTATGTGGCTTCACGGATTGTCTTAAAGTCAGGGTGAGTTGCCTCTTCTCCGCCCTTTTCCGTTTCTACAACAATGATACCCTTATCAGCCAATAATCCCCTCTCACTGATAATAGAGAGAACAGGTGAGATAAAGCCTTTGTTGTAGGGTGGGTCTAAAAATATAATATCATAAGACTCACAAGCGGATTTTAAATAACTCACAGAATCCATAAACAAAAGACGTGCTTTGTCAGAAAGCTTTGAAAGGTTAAGGTTATATTCCGTAATGGAATATGCTTCTCTGACCTTTTCAACGAAAACACAGCTTTCGGAACCTCTGCTGAGAGCTTCGATTCCTAAAGCACCCGAACCTGAAAAAAGGTCTAATACCTTGTTTGCAGGGAGATGGGTCTGTATAATGTTGAAGACAGATTCTTTAACTCTGTCAGTTGTAGGTCTTGTGTTTATACCATCAGGAGCTTTAAGCTTTAAGCCTCTGCGGATACCTGAAATAACTCGCAAAGAAAATCCTCCCACACATATTTATACTACTCTAATATTTATAACGTAAAAGAGTAGATTTGTCAAGGGGATTTTTGAATAAAGTGAAAATAAAAAACCCCGCTATGTCGTAGGTGGCCTAAAGTAAAAACCTGGAATCCAGGTGGGATAACGCCCGATTGCTTTACAAGTCCTCCGGATATCTTACGATATAAGGCATTTGCGCCACCCTCGGAGACAAAATCCCTTTAAAAATTTGTTGGTTTTACATTATGGCCGACATCACGTGCACGGCAGGGAAATATTCAATTGTTTGACGATGTCAAGTATAGAATCAGTGAACGATTTCGATGTCGTTCAATTAAATGAATAATTAATAATGAATGATGAATAATTGTGGTTAAAATCGCAAAGCGATTTTCTTTATAATTCAAATGCAGAGCATTTGCTCGTTAATTCTTCATTATTCATTTTTCACTATTAATTGAGTTTATTTTAATGAACTTATTATAGCATAGTTAAAAAAGATTTCAATAGATTTTTCTTTAAAAGAATATTAAAAGTATATGAAAATACAAAAGAAAAAATACATATATGTTTCAGATTTATTACAAATGATTTCGTAAGTTTTACAGAGGATTTACAATTCAGTTTTTTTATAAAGTTTCCATTGAAATATGAATTTATATAGTTATAATGGAATTACAGTTTAAGAATATTGCCTTCTTTTTTTACATATTCTGTTATGTATATAAAATGGCAGGGGGAAAGAAAATGCGAATCGAAAGGATTAATGAAAACAGAATAAAGGTCTTGATTGACGCTGATGAAGCTATGGCAAATAACCTGACTGTTAAAGACATCACTGACAATACTCAAATTGCGCAGAAGATGTTCTGGCAGGTCCTTCGTCTTGCTGAAGAAAATATTAACTTTTCAGTAGGAAGTGCAAAGCTTTTTATTGAAACCATCCCCTCCTGTGAGGAAGGTATAGGAATGGTTATCACCAAGGTTTGTACAGAGGATGATATAAACGATGCTGTTAAAAACTGTTCCTACAAGGGAAGGATAAAACGTTCCGAGCTTAAACCTGTTAAAAATTCAGACAGCAGACAGAGAAAATACATATTCAAGTTTGAAAATTTTGATGCTGTGTGTAGTGGTGCAGGACAGCTTGAAAAGAGATTTTTCGGTGTAAGTACATTATATAAGTGTGATGGATACTTTTATT
>JAZLCI010000026.1:0-23241 GCA_045614085.1 Clostridia bacterium | reverse complement strand
CTCTACCAAGCTGAGCCACACCCCGATTTATTTAAGAAACAAAGGATATTATACACTATGTATACTTAAAAATCAAGAATTTTTTGTAAAATCCTTTAAAATGCTGAAATAAGCGTGATAATATATTGCAATGAAAGTTGTTATATGGTATTATATAAAGAAAATATTTATCATCTTATGATTTAACAAAAATTTACAAATTGAATTAGGAGAAATTGTATGAAAAAGAATTGTATAAAAGCTATGGTTATGGTTTTGGTCACTGTTTTGTGCATGGGTTTGTGCATGACAGTATCCGCAGAAAAAAGCGGCGTAATAGGCGATAATATTACATGGACTTTAGCAGATGATGGTACTCTTACATTAAGCGGTGCGGGAGAAATGGTGTTTGAACATAATCCATATCTCGTAGAGCCTGAAGTTCCGTGGAAAGAGGATATGGAAAGTATTAAAAAGGTTGTTATCAGTGAAGGTATAACTAATATTGATTTATATGCTTTTAACCGTGCATATAATCTGGAAGAAGTTTCTATCCCAGACTCTGTGACAATTATTGAAGATTGTGCGTTTTCAAGCTGCACAAGTTTAAAATCAATAAAAATCGGCAAAAATGTTGAAAAACTTGGAGATTTTGCGTTTTCAAGCTGTAGCGGGATTGAGTCAATAGAATGGGGTGAAAAGCTCACGTCCATAGGAGTGTATGGTTTTTCAGGCTGTGACAGTCTTGTGTCTATAGAAATACCTTCTACAGTAGTTGAACTTGGGGATAGCGCGTTTCGCAGTTCAAAAAATCTTGCAAGCATTACTGTTCCTGATTCTATCAAGGAAATATCTGAATATTACATATATGACACTGCGTACTACAACAATGAAGCGAATTGGGAAAACGGTGTTATCTATGTAGGTAAGCATCTTGTATGCTCAAATTCATACGATAGCGAAGGAGTTGTCACCGTTAAACCGGGAACAATTTCTATTGCATCAGGAGCTTTTTCGGGAAGCAGAGAGATTACAGAAATTGTTATCCCTGATTCTGTGAAATATATAGGAAACAATGCTTTTTCAGGTGGAGATATGCTTAAAAAGTGTCTTATCCCTGATTCTGTTGAAGAAATGGGAGAAGGTGTTTTCAGCGGATGTGAGGTTCTTGAAACTTTCAAATTGAGCAGCGGTGTAGATATAATTCCTTTAGGTACTTTTTCTCAGACAGGGTTTACATCATTTACTATACCTGAACATATAAAAAGGATTGAAAGAAATGCTTTTAGGGGATGTGAAAAGCTTGAGAGTATAACATTAAACGAAGGATTAGAATATATAGGAGAAAGTGCATTTAAAGACTGTCCTTGTCTTAAAGAAATTGAAGTTCCTGACAGTGTTACAGTGGTCGATGTAAATGCCTTTGAAAACTGTGCCGTTTTAAGCAAAGTGGTGTTGGGTGACGGAGTAAAGAATGTTGGCGGATATTGTTTTAATAACTGTCCCGCTCTTGAAACTGTTGTAGTAGGTGATTTAATAGACTATAACAACCTTGGGGAAATTGTAAGAACGCTTACTTCGATTAAGAATTTAACTTTAGGTGACGGAATAGATAGCCTTTCTGCGATTGATGTTTATTATAAAAATAAAAATACTATTGAAACATTGGTGTTAGGTGATGGAATAACAGAACTTGATATATTTGAGTTTGAAGATTACACATCACTTAAAAATATAACATTAGGCAATAATATAAAGAAAGTACATTCAGAAACCTTTAAGACAACTCCTTTTTATAAGGATGAAGCTAATTGGACAGACGGGGTTTTATATGTAGGAAACTGTCTTGTTGCTATAAAGTCAACTGTTCAGAATCTTGAAATAAAAGAAGGTATAACCTGTATAGCAGAATCTCTTGTGCCATATAATAACAGTTTAAAGTCAGTTACATTCCCGCAAAGCCTTAAGTATATAGGTGATGAAGCCTTTTACGGATGTACGAATGTTAAAGAGATAGTTCTTCCTGATGGAATTGTTAATATTGGGCATAATGCATTTTATAACACAGGATACTATAAAGACAGCAAGAACTGGGATGGAGACCTTCTTTATATTGATAAATATCTGATCCGCACTAAAGGAAATTTAGAAGAAATAACTGTTAAAGAGGGAACTGTTTTAATTAGTGAAAGGTGCTTTGAAAACACAAGAACAACGCTTAAAAAGGTAACCTTGCCTGCTGGTCTTTTATATATAAGCGACGAAGCTTTTAACAGCTGTACCTTGCTTGAAGAAATAAATCTTGTAGACAGTATAATACGTATTGGACAGAATGCTTTCTTCAGGAATGGTTTTAAGTCTATAGTTATTCCTGCAGGGATTAAGGAACTTGGAAATCTTGCATTTAATGGATGTCAGTCTTTAACATATGCAGAAATTAACTGTGAAACAATTGGAGAAAGTTGTTTCAGCAGCTGTTCTGCTCTTGAAACTGTGGCAATCAACGATGGTGTAAAATCCATAGGCAGTTTTGCATTCTCCCTTTGTCAAAAGCTTGAAAAGGTAAAAATCCCAAGCTCGGTTACAAATCTTTCAGAAAGTATTTTCAGCAGTTGTACAGGCTTAAAGAGAGTATATATAGATGCCCAAGTAGAAAAGCTTCCAAGCATCTGCGGAAGCGGAGTTACAAATATTGCCTTGGTAACAGTTCCAAAATCAGTAAAAGAGTTTGATGGTTTCTTCGATTCATACTACACACCTGTAATGGATATATATTATGAGGGAACAAAAGAAGAATGGGAGCAAATCAAAGAATATGATTATGTAAGCTCCAATGTAACTGTTCACTATGGAGAAGTTCCTCCTGCAGAAATATGGGTTGAATCTATTGTAAGAGAAGAAGGTAAGCCTTTGGAAATAAAGCTTGACCTTGATGATGTTCCTGAAAACGGTAAAGTAATAGGAATAATGATGAATGGGGAATTTGCAAGCGGAGAAGCCTTTGCAGACACCGGAGAAAACACAACCCTTACATTTGATGAAAAAACAGAGGGAAAAGAGCTTAAGATATTCTGTTGGGAAAGCTTAGAGAGTATGATTCCAATAAGCCTTCCTGAAACATTAAATATCCCTTAATAAATAAAACAATAAAAAGAAAAGGAGAATATAAAAATGGCAAAAAATGTAGTATTTCAGTATGATAAAGCATCAGACTTTGTAAGCAAGGAAGAAGTTTTAAACATTGCACCTCAGGTTAAGGTTGCTCATGACACCTTGATGAATGGTACAGGTGCAGGTAATGACTTTTTAGGTTGGATTGACCTTCCTGTAAACTATGACAAGGAAGAATTTGCGAGAATAGAAAAGGCAGCTGAGAAAATCAGAAAGGATTCTGATGTATTGGTTGTAATCGGTATAGGCGGTTCATATCTTGGCGCAAAAGCGGCAATTGACTTCCTTACAGGACCTTTCTATAACTACACAGCAAAGACACAGATTATCTTTGCAGGTAACAACATAAGTCCTAACTACTTAAATTCAGTTCTTGAATGTTTAGAGGGAAAGGATGTATCACTTAACATTATATCAAAGTCAGGTACAACAACCGAGCCTGCAGTTGCTTTCCGTGTTCTTAAAAAGTTTATGGAAGAAAAGTATGGCAAGGAAGAAGCAAAGGGCAGAATTTATGCTACAACCGATAAGGCAAAGGGCGCTCTTAAGAACCTTGCAGACGAGGAAGGTTATGAAACATTTGTTGTTCCTGATGATGTAGGCGGAAGATTTTCTGTTTTAACAGCTGTTGGTCTTTTGCCTATCGCTGTATGCGGTGCAGATATAAAGGCTATGATGCAGGGTGCGGCTGATGCAAGAGATTTATATTCATCAGATAATTTAGAAGAAAACGAATGTTATCAGTATGCCGCAGTAAGAAACATTCTTCACAGAAAGGGCAAGAGCATCGAAATGCTCGTAAACTATGACCCTGAACTTCAGTACTTTACTGAATGGTGGAAGCAGTTGTACGGTGAAAGCGAAGGTAAGGATCAAAGAGGTATCTTCCCTGCAGGCGTTAACTTCTCTGCAGACTTACATTCTATGGGTCAGTACATTCAGGATGGCAGACGTATGCTGTTTGAAACAGTTCTCTGTGTAGAAGAAAGCAAGACAGACCTTATTATAGAAGAGGATAAGGATAATGTTGACGGTCTTAACTTCTTGTCAGGCAAGGGTATGGATTTTGTAAACAAAAAAGCTTTTGAGGGAACTTATTTAGCTCATAACGATGGTGGAGTGCCAAACCTTATTTTAAAGATTAAAAAGCTTGACGAATATACATTTGGTCAGCTTGTATACTTCTTTGAAAAGGCTTGTGGTATAAGCGGTTATATGCTTGGTGTAAACCCATTTAATCAGCCTGGTGTTGAAAGCTATAAAAAGAATATGTTTGCCCTTTTAGGTAAGCCCGGATATGAAAATGAAAAGGCAGAATTAGAGGCAAGATTAAAAAATTAATTTTTTGAAAAATTTTCAAAAAAAGTATTGTTAAAATTCTAAATTTGTGATAGAATATAATTACAAAAAATAAAATACAAAAAGAAAGGCGGTATTTTTATGATAAAAGTACATATCGGATTAAAAGGAAGCGGAAAAACTCCCAAAATAATTGAAGCTGTCAATACAGCAATTGATGTCGAAAAGGGCAACGTTGTATGTATCACAGATGGCGACCGTCTTATGCATACAATTAACCGCAAGGCAAGACTTGTGAACACAGAACAGTTCGAAATCAAGAATATTGACGTATTCGTTGGTTTTCTTTCAGGTATCATCGCTCAGGATTTTGATGTTACTCACATCTTCATCGACAGTCTTTTCAAGAGTGTTCCTGATGCAACAATGGCAGATGCTGATGAACTTATTACTGTTCTTGAAGGTCTTGAAGAACAGTTCAATGTATCATTCACTATGATGATTAGTGCTGATGCAGCTGAAGCAGGCGAAAACGTTAAAAAGTATATCGCTTAAGTAATAAAAGTTATGCAAAACTTACGCAGGGAGCATTACCAAAGGGTAGTGTTTCCTGCTTTGTTGTAATTTTGTATTTGAATTTATAAGGTCAGGTGGATAAATATGTATTATATGAGTACAAGAGATGCAGAGCTTAAGTTTACCTCTGCAGAGGCTATAAAGAAAGGTCTTTCTGAAGACGGTGGTCTTTTTGTGCCTACAAAAATCCCTGCTCTTACAAAAGCAGAGATTAAGAAAATGATAGGTATGTCATACATAGAAAGAGCAAACCTTGTTCTTAAAAAGTTTTTGACAGACTTTACTGATGAAGAAATCGCATCATGTACAAATGGTGCATACGGCGGCGATAAGTTCAGCAGTCCAAAAGTTGCTCCTGTTGTAAAGCTTAAGGACGGAAAGTATATTTTAGAGTTATGGCACGGACCTACATGTGCATTTAAGGATATGGCTCTTCAGATTCTTCCAAGATTTATGACAGTCGCTATGGAAAAGACAGGCGAAAAGCAGGAAATTGTTATCCTTGTTGCAACATCCGGTGATACAGGTAAAGCTGCTTTAGAGGGATTTAAAGACGTTAAGGGAACAAAAATCGTTGTATTTTATCCCGGTGATGGCGTTAGTGATATCCAGAAGCTTCAGATGATTACTCAGGAGGGTGCCAATGTATTTGTTTCAGGTATCGAGGGTAACTTTGATGATGCGCAAAGCGGTGTTAAGGCTATCTTCACTGATGAAAGATACGGAGATACACTCTTTAAGGCGGGATATTCATTATCTTCAGCAAACTCTATAAACTGGGGCAGACTTGTGCCACAGATTGTTTATTATATTTCTGCTTACTGTGATATGGTAGAAGCAGAAGAAATCAAACTTGGTGACAACATCAACGTATGTGTACCAACAGGTAACTTTGGTAACATCCTTGCTGCGTACTATGCAAAGAAAATGGGCTTGCCTGTAGGAAAGTTTATCTGTGCATCAAACTGCAACAATGTTTTAACTGACTTTATCAGAACTGGTGAGTACGATAAAAACAGAGAGTTTTTCCAGAGTGTTTCACCATCTATGGATATTTTGATTTCAAGTAACTTAGAAAGACTTTTGTTTGACATATGTGGAAACGATTCTAAAAAAGTTAAGACTATGATGAACAAGCTTTCAAAGAACGGTAAGTACACTCTTACAAAGACACTTCACAAAAAGGTTCAGGCGGAATTCTGGGGTGGTTGTTGTGATGACGACCTTACAAAGGAAAGAATTCAGAAGACCTTTGAGGCTACAGGTTATACACTTGATACTCATACAGCTGTTGCTGTTGATGTGTATGAGCAGTACGTTAAGGAAACAGGAGATGAAACAAAAACTGTTATTGCATCTACTGCAAGTCCATATAAGTTTAATCAGGCAGTTTTATCTGCTTTGGGTGAAGATGCAGAAAATGGCGATGATTTTGAACTTATTGAAAGACTTAAGGCAAAGAGCGGTATGGACATTCCTAAATCCTTATCTGACCTTAAGACAAAAGAAAAGCGTTTTGAAGGTGTAATTGATAAAAACGATATGCCAAATCTTGTTAAAAGATTTTTGGAAATTAAATAACGAAATAAAGGGAGTGCTTTCGCACTCCCTTTTAAATTAGTTTTGTGGTTTAAAAGTTACACATTCAGTATCACAGGATGAGCAGCAATCCTTGCTTGAACCTACCTGAATTTTTTCTGCTGTGCACTTGTTACCTTCTTTGTAATAGTAGCACTGCTGAACTGAACAAGAAATACCATTGTTTACGTCCATTTATAACATCCTCTCATTAATGAAATTTAAACTATAGCTTTGGCTACGGTCATATTATTATAATGAACGTTTTTTTGAAAATTATTCATTTTCAAAAATAGCAAGAAGCTCTTCTTCTGAAATTATGGTAATTCCTAAAGTTTGTGCTTTTTCAAGCTTGCTTCCGGCATCTTCACCTGCAACAACAAAATCTGTGTTTTTAGATACGCTTCCGCTTACTTTTCCGCCATGATTTTCTATCATGGATTTAGCCTCGTTTCGTTTGAGAGTAGGAAGGGTTCCTGTTAACACAAAGGTCTTTCCTTCTAAATTATTGTCTGTCTTTGTGGAAACATAGTCCGTTTTAACTCCATATTCCTTAAATCTTTCGATTAAGGCTTTTGATTTTTCCTGACTGAAATATTCTGTGAGACTAACTGACATCTTTTCACCTATTTCAGGGATGTTAGAAAGTTCTTCAGCAGATGCTTTCATAAGTGCATCAATGTTACCGTACTTATCTGCTAAGATTTGTGCGGCACGGCTTCCTATCATTCTTATTCCCAAACCGAACAAGAGTCGGTCAAGACCTCTTTCTTTAGATAAGGTAATTGCATTTATAAGGTTTTGAGCTGATTTTTCGGCAAATCTTTCAAGGTTTACTATATCCTCATATTTAAGGGTATAAAGGTCTGCGCAATCAGAAATCAGTTTTTCATCAAGAAGTTGTTCAACTATGCTTGTTCCAAGTCCGTCGATATCCATGGCAGATTTTGAAACAAAGTGAATAATAGAACGAAGTTGTTGTGCAGGACAATTAGAGTTTGTGCATCGAACTGCCGCTTCACCCTCCTCGCGGGTAAGCGTACCCTGACACACAGGACAGTTATCAGGCATTTCATATGGTGTTTCTGTACCGTTTCGTTTTTCGGTAACAACTTCCACAACAGCAGGGATAATGTCTCCTGCTTTTTCGATTATAACAGTGTCGCCTATTCTTATATCTTTTGCCTTTATGTTGTCAATGTTATGAAGTGTGGCACGGCTTACGGTTGAGCCTGCAATTTTGACAGGCTCTAACACTGCATTTGGAGTGACAACACCTGTTCTTCCTACCTGAAGAGCAATATCTAAAAGCTTTGTCTGCTGTCTTTCGGCAGGGAACTTATAAGCAACAGCCCATTTTGGGGTTTTGCTTGTGGAACCTAATGCTTCCCGTTGAGAGAAGTTATTGATTTTTACAACTGCACCGTCTATGTCGAAGGATAAATCTCCACGGCTTTCACCAATTTTCATAATTTCATCAAAGGCATCAGTTATTGTTTTAAGTGGCTTTGTTCCGGGAACAACCTTAAAACCAATTTCTTTAAGCCAGTTTAATGAGTCTGTATGGGTTGAAAGTTCTTTCCCATCAACCTGCTGAATATTAAAAATATAAATATCAAGCTTTCGTTCTGCGGCAATTTTGCTGTCAAGCTGACGAAGAGAGCCTGCGGCGGCATTTCGTGGGTTTGCAAAGAGCGGTTCGCCTGACACCTCTCTTTGTTCGTTTAATTTTATAAAGCTTTTCTGAGGCATATATACTTCACCTCTTACCTCAAGAAAAGGAACAGCTTCTTTAAGCCTTAAAGGAATGCTTTGGATAGTTTTTAAGTTATGAGTTATATCCTCGCCCACAAAACCGTCACCACGAGTTGACCCTCTGGTAAACACTCCGTCTACATATTCAAGAGAGACAGAAAGTCCATCGATTTTCATTTCAGCGACGTACTCGTATGGTTCATTTCCTAAAGTGCCATTTACACGTGTGTCAAATTCAAAAAGTTCTTCTTTTGAGAATACGTCAGCAAGGCTTTGCATCTGTACCTGATGAGCAACCTGTTGAAAGCCTTCAAGTATTTCGCCTCCAACCCTTTGAGTAGGTGAGTCAGGAGAATTAAATTCAGGGTTTGCATCCTCTAAATCAATAAGTTCACGCATTAAGGCATCATATTCAAAGTCAGACACAGTAGGGGTGTCTAAAACATAATATTCATATCCGTAACGGGATAAGGTTTCTCTTAATTCGTCTATTCGTGTTTTAATTTGTTCCTTTGTCATAGCAGTTACCTCAAAAATTTTATTAATATTATTATACCTCTGTTTTTTTAAATAATCAATAGAAAGTTTAGTCGCCTAATATACGATCAGGAACGTCACCGATTATAATTTTTTCTGTAAGAGGAATGTTTGTCGTAAAAGTTGATTTGCTTTCTGAAAATACTGTTTGCAGTTCCATATCCACAGTGACCTTGATAGAAAGTCTGTATTTTGTCTGGTTTATTCCTGCTGAAATAAAATCATCAGTGAAGTCTGCGTATGCAGAGCCTGATGCAATAAGCCTGACAGGAATTTTAAAACCGTAGCCTGCAAATATGCCGTCTGAAATAAGAGCCATAGACGGAATCTTACAATTAATACAGGTCAGTTCTGCCATATATGAGGTAAGTCGATTTGAGATTTCAGATTTGAGAAAATTAAGTTCTGAAAAATCAGAAGTTAAGGCAGGGATTTTTTCAACATTACCTGATGAGATTACAGAGTTTAGGTCTACATTATTTTCTTCCAATATTTCCGCAATGCATAGATTTGCCTGCTTTGATATATGGTTTTGCAAATCTGAATATGCTATCCTTTCTGCAAGAGAAAAAAGCCGTTTTTCTGTGTGAAAAAAAGAGAAAATAAGAATTGAAATAATAATAAAAACTAAAATAATATTCCTTAAACACTTAAAAGGGGAGCCTTTATAAAAGTTAAATCTGTATTTAAGCTTTCGGATTATGTGAGGGTTTGCCATATGTATCACCAATATATCATATGAAAATATGCCAATAAAGTGATTGTTGCTGCAGTATATACTGCAGCAACAAAAAATATTTATTTTTTCTTAAGTAATGGGCTTACATGTTTGTATAACACGAATGTTATAAGAGACACCGCGATACCACGACAGATATTAAATGGTGCGGTAACGGTTACTGCAAGGCTTAACATTGTATTGAATGGCGCATCTGCCATATAGAGCGGAAACATAATGAAAAGGTTTGTAAGTATACTGGTCAGAGTCATAACCAAAACACCGATAAGCATTGAAATTAAAGCGCCTTTTCTTGTTTTGTTGTACTTGTATATCATGCCTGCAGTAAATACAAATATTCCATTTGTAACAAAGTTTGCAAACTCTCCTACAAAGCCTGTTGATGTAACTGAAAGATGTAAAAGGTTCTTAATAAGCTCACACACTGCACCTGCAACAGGACCTAATGCAAATGTTACTATAAGTGGTGGAATTTCAGAAAATTCAATTTCTAAAAATCCTGCAACCTTCAGCCCCATAACGCTCCCGATAAACTGAAGCAGAAATGCTAACGCCGCATTGATTGCTATTACTACGATAAACCTTGTGCCAATTTTTGTTTTCATAATATCCTCCTAAAAATAAATCCCCCGTATATTGATACGGGGGTAATGGTATTTAAGTTGCATAATGTCTATGCTTAATAATTTTCTCTCATCCAGACTTTACTGTCGGCTTTGGAATTTCACCAAATCAGCATATATGCTCGCGGGCTTTACCGCCGGTACGGATTTTCACCGTCCCCGAAAATCGCTATATTCAGTTTTATTAGTTTTCAAGAGAAGGTGCGTCTGTTTGCTCGGGAGCAGGAGCAGGTTCCTCAACAGGAGGAGCGTCCGCAGGTGGAGCTTCAACAGGAGAAGTTTCTGCAGGTGGTGTTTCCGCATTTTCGCCTTCCTTCTTCTCTTCATCCTTTTTCTCTTCTTCAGGCTTCTTTTCTTCCTCGTCCTTTTCAGGTGTGCCGTAAACGCTTGATGTCATGGCTTCCCGGTTAACTTCAACACCGTTTTTGTAAACAACTCTTGTTACAAAGTGCTTTCCGCCACCTGACGACCTTACTATCTCAACCTTTGTGTTGTCAGGATTATATCCCATAATAGAAAAAGCAATAACGCCGCCGTCTGGGTTTGCAACAATCTTTATAGGATAGCCTGTGGTATTTTTAAGTCTTAAGTCAAGATATCCCTCTGCAATTGTAGCGTCAAGGCCGGGTGGCATATAGCTAACCGCAAGAGAATGGTTATGACGCTCCAAAATTCCGAGGTTTGCATAAAGAGCTGCAACATAAAGTGTAGAGGATGGCTGGCAAATGCCTCCGCCCAAACCGCTTTCAACCTTGTTTCCTACATATACAGGAGCCGCCTGATATCCGTTCTGATAGGTTCTTGGCAATATTGTTTTATCGTATGAGAATTCTTCATCAGGCATAAGCTCAATTCTGTTAATTCTTGATGCTGCAAGGCGAACGTTATTGGCACGTGCCGCGGTGCTTCCGCCATAATATGTGCTGTACGAACCAAGAGTATGACAATATAAGTTGTTTGTCAACTGTTCTGTTGTTTTTTCAGGCTGTGTTGTAACAGCAGGAACTTCAATAACGTTACTTTCGGATGTTTTAAGGCTTTCCATAGCAGAGGATATAGCGCTTTTGTCAATATCTGCCTTTGCTTTTGACTGATGAACAGTTACCTTTCCGTCTATCTTTTCGTAATATGCATTTTCTGCATCAGCTGTGAGCCATTTATAAATTTTATCAATATCTGCATTTTCAGGTGCTACGTCTTCAAGTGGCATATTAACAGAAGAGAATGTCATAGACTTTATTTGTCCTTCGATGTCTGAAACTGCTTTGTCGCGATTGACCTTTATACCGTTAACAGGAGCTTTAATTATTATCTTGTTGTCACCTATTGTAAAGGTGTAACCAACAGGCTCAGTTTCCAATCCTTGAGTTACGTTATCAATGGCATTTGCCATAATCTGTGTGTCATATGTTATAACAGGGTCTATAACAAAAGGTCTTACAAATCTACTGATAAATGCAAGTGTGTTTTCAAAGAAGTTTCTGTTCTTTCCTGATTTTATAACCAAATCATAGGTTGACTGATTATCAAATGAAACTTTAAGGTCATTTATGTTAAGGTTTGTCTCATTTGCTTCACAACTTAACTGAATGATTTGATCCTTAACTTTATCAGCTGAATATGTGTTTTCTAAATAAGAAGAAAGTTCAGCATTTGACATATCGCTTACTTTTTTGTTTCCCACATAGGTGTTGGGATAAATATCTTTATAACTATTTGCGTACACAGAGATGCCGATTAAGATAGCAACAAAAATACAAATAACCCAAATCAAGGCTTTTATGCCTTTCTTTTTATCTTTGCCGGCAGCATGTTTTGGACTTCTTTTTTCTTTGTTTTCGGCTTTTTCCAATTAATTCACCTCTGTATATAAAATTTCATAAATTCAGTTTATCACAAACTTATAACAAAATCAATAATATCAGTGTTATTGTAAAACAAATTTAAAGCATAAAGATATATATTTCTTCTGTTTTAAATATATTAATAAAATAAGGAACTATTCAAGAATGGCAGAAGATATTTTAAGGATAGCTCTCTCCAAAGAGTCTTTCGAGTTTTTCCATGGTTCATCGGTGAAACGATAGTCAAACTTCGTTATAAACCAATCAAGCTCCTCATCAAGTCTCTTCATGTTTTCTATTTGGATAGGAATGAGAGCGTTTTTAAAGTTTTCAAAATCCTTGTCATTCATTCTTTCCCTTGCCTCACTCATAAACATACAGAAATGGTCAAGACAAAAGCCCTTGCAGGATAGAACCTTCTGACGAAAATCTTTTTCTTTTTTCCATAAATAAAAGAATGTTTCTACATAACTGTTCATTCTTCCCTGCATTCGTCTGCAAGCATAGCAGTCCTTTGATAAAACCTCGTGATATTCTGTCAACGGAAGAGTAGTTTCTTTTTTGAATAATCCTTTTTTAGAAGGTGTTTCCAGGCTTAAGACGTTCTCTAAATCCTTGTTGATTTTCTTTAAGTGAGTGCTTACCATCAAGGCAACACCAAGGCGGTTTCCGCCGTGAAACATCTTGTCGTAATGATATTTGCAAAAGCCTGACTTATCAGTTTCTTCACGGATATCTTCTTCCATATAAGAAGGACCTAAAATATAGTCTAAAATATCAGCGTCGAGTTTTTTCATAAGTTCGCAAAAGGCACATTCACCATTTTTGTCGAAGGCTTCGTTTACGGGAATAGTATATATTTTTTCTTTCATATTATATGTGTATGTCCTTTCGGTTCGTTTTATATATTGTATCACCTTTTTTTACAAAATACAATAAAAATTTAATTCATTGACAAACATACAAAAGAGGATTATAATTAGTCAGGAACGAGGGGATAAAAATGACATATAAAAAAATACTTACAATTCAGGATATTTCATGTGTGGGACAGTGTTCTTTAACAGTTGCACTTCCTATACTGTCTGCCTGCGGAAACGAAACATGTATTCTTCCGTCTTCTGTTTTATCTACCCATACAGGAGGTTTCAGTGGGTTTACATTCAGGGATTTATCTGATGATATGCCGCGGATAAAGGAGCATTGGGAGAAGGAAGGAATTCTCTTTGATGCGGTTTACACAGGATATTTGGGAAGCGAAAAACAGATAGAATATGTTTTGGATATAATTAATTCGAGAAAAAAAGAAAACGCCTTAGTTATCGTTGATCCTGCTATGGGTGATAACGGAAGACTTTACACGGGGTTTGACAAAGATTATGTTGAAGCTATGAAAAAGTTATGCTTTTCAGGTGCAGATGTTATTCTTCCAAATATTACGGAGGCTTGCTATCTTACAGGTATCGAATACAAAGAAGAATATGACGAGGAATATGTTATGTCTCTTGTAAAAGCATTGGTATCTATGGGTGCAAATACAATAGTTCTTACAGGAGTAGGATATACCGAAAAGACAACAGGTGTTCTGGTATATGAAAACGAAAAGACAGAATATTATATGCACAATAAGATTAAAAGAGCATGTCATGGTACAGGGGATGTATATGCATCCGTTTTTACAGGGGCATTGATGAAAGGTTTTTCAGTTCACAAAGCAGCAGAAATTGCAGCTGATTTTACAGTAGAGTGTATTGAGATAACAAGTGAAGATAAGGAGCATTGGTACGGGGTTAAGTTTGAACTGCTTATACCAAAGCTACTTAAAATGTTCGAAGAATACAAATAAGAGGGTGACATAATGAAAAGAACAAAGCTTAACGACAGAGTTTTACCTACATACACAAAGGCGGAAGAAATTTTTAATATGGTTTCCCATATTGTTGGTGCGGTTATGGGAGGTGTGGCAATAGTTTTATGCAGTATCTTTGCCGCTATTGACAAAAATGTATATGGAGTTGTTTCAGGAGTATTGTTTGGGGTGTCAATGCTTGTTTTATATACGATGTCAAGCATATATCACGGCTTGAATCCTGAATGTAAAGCCAAAAAAGTGTTTCAGGTTATAGACCATTGCTCAATCTTTATTTTAATAGCAGGCACATACCTTCCTATGTCGTTGTGCACATTGAGAGAGCATAGTACATTTGAGGGTTGGCTTTATTTCGGAATAGTGTGGGGTCTTGCAATTTTAGGGATTGTACTTAACTCTATTGATTTAAAAAAATATAAAGTCTTTTCTATGATTTGTTATCTTGTTATGGGCTGGTGCATCATTGCAAAAGTCGGATTAATAATTGATGTATTGGGATGGACGGCTTTCTCTCTTCTTTTAGGAGGAGGGATTGCTTATACTGTAGGTGCACTTTTTTACGGGATTGGAAAGAAAAAGAAGTGGATGCATTCTGTTTTTCATCTCTTTTGTGTAATAGGAAGTATTCTTCATTTTCTGCTCATTTTGCTATATGTTATATAAATTAGTAAAAAGGAATAAAAAATTTTTTTTAAATTTGTTAAAAATAGACTTGAGATATTTTTGAAATATTGATATAATAAATTGATATGTAATTGTAAATTATTTTTTATACATATCCTATTGGCTTTTTAGGAGGAAGAATATGAAGAGATTTGCTAAGGTTATAGTATCTTTCATGGTTGTTGTGGCTATGATGTGTTCTATGGTTGGTGTCCTTGCATACGGGACTAACACTGTTAACGGTTCAAGTCTTAAGGTTGAAGTTATTGACACAGATGGAAGCACAGTTGTAGGTTCCTGGACAGATCCTGCTACCACTGCTTTGAGTAGTCCTATCTGGGTTACATCAGCGCAGATGATTAAGATTACAGCATCATTAAAGGATGGCGGAGATATTACTGTCTTTTCATATGCTAGTGGTACAACAGAATCTGCTCTTGCCAATAACACAATTCAGTATGTTGGACAGGAAGGATCAGGAACAGTTATAAAGGTTCGTCCACGCGCTACTTTGCCTGATGGTGAATATGTTGTGTATATCGGTGGTGAGGATGTTTTAACTCCTTACTCTTTCAAGTATAACGTAGGTGTGGCTAAAGCACCATTAGTAACAGAAGGTATCGTTACAAGAGTTCCAAAGGCAACTGCAGCAGGCGGAGATACTGTTTCTTATAAGATTACTACAGCCCTTACAGCGGCAACAAATGTTACTGATGTTTTGGTTGACGGAACAAGTATTAAGGAAAAGTGCACTGTTGCATATGATGAAACAGCACAGGCTTGGAAGTTAACTATTGCTGACGTTGGCTATACATATGATGCAGGTACATACAGTGCAGTTATCGTAGCTACCGGTTACTCAAACACTGCTGTACAGTTTACGGTATATGATGTTTTAAATTATATGGACGGCAGCGGTAATGTTTTACACGTAAGTGAAATTGTTGATAAAAAGGCTACATTAAAGCCAGGCACTGCTCATAATGGGGCAAAGGTTGCATCTGTAGATAAGTACTTTGCTTCATGGGGATATAACAGTGAAAACTATAATTTTGAAAACAGCACAGATATTCCTGTTGTAGACGGTCAGAGAACTGCTATCATTCAGACAGCTACTCCTGTAGACGGTTATAATCAGAGTGATATAATCTCAAAGGCTGGTGCTCAGTGGGTTAAGTACAAGGTTGAAGGTGACGAAACAGAGTATGACGGTATCAGATTTGTAGCCCTTTTAGACTTTGACGCAAAGTCTGGCGGAATGGCCGAAATCGATCACGTAGGTGTTGTTGTTTCAAATGTTGCACAGGCTCCTACAATTGAAGCAGGTATTACAAAGACAACATCAAAGACAGTATATGACGCTATTTATGTTCGTCAGGGTGACGACGTTACAACAATGAGTGTTAGAGCTATAAAGGACTCTGCAAAGGATGGCAGCAAGTTGTTCAATGATAATCTTGATTCTATCTTCTATGCAATAGTAAAGATTCCTGAAGCAAGAAAAGATCAGAAGGTATATGCAACACCTTATGTTCAGTTTGCTGATGGTTCAAGAGTTTATGGTAAAGCTGTAACAGATGCCGACGGAAATCCTGGTGTTACATTTAACGGCTTAAAGGCTAATGATGTAGTTGTAATCCCTGGTCTTGCTCTTGCTGATGAAGTTTTAGTCCAATGAACTGGAAGTCAACATGGACTCAGATATTAAGTTCAGCTGATTAATAATTTAATAAAAAATTGCCGATTATAAAATCGGCAATTTTTTATGATATAAGATGTATGAAAAAACTCATATTCTCCAGATGGTTATGAAACAGAAACATGTGATTTAGTGGTTGATAAACGCATCTACATTTATTACATATAATGAAGCTTATATTTGATAATTTTATACAAAATTCTATATCAAATTTACTTGACAATATAGTGCTTGTAAGATAAAATACATATGTGGAATTGTGTGCAATTTTATAATTGATTATATAACTGAAAGGAAGAAGAAAAATGGGATTGACACTTGCGCAGAAGATTTTAAAAGAGCATCTTGTATGCGGAGAAATGACAAAGGGTTCAGAAATCGGTATTAAGATAGATCAGACCTTAACTCAGGATGCTACAGGAACAATGGCGTATCTTGAATTTGAGGCAATGGGAGTGCCTAGAGTAAAGACTGAAAAATCCGTTGCTTACATAGACCATAACACATTACAGAACGGTTTTGAAAACGCAGATGACCACAGATTTATCGGCAGTGTTTGTAAGAAGCACGGAATATACTTTTCAAGACCAGGTAACGGTATTTGCCATCAGGTGCATTTGGAACGTTTCGGTAAGCCAGGTAAGACATTGATAGGTTCAGACAGCCATACCCCAACAGGTGGCGGTATTGGTATGATAGCTATCGGTGCAGGTGGTATGGATGTTGCAGTTGCTATGGGAGGTGGCACCTACTATATTACTTGCCCTAAAATCGTTAAGGTTGAGCTTTCAGGAAAGCTCTCACCTTGGGTTTCTGCAAAGGATGTTATATTAGAAGTTTTACGCATTATGTCTGTTAAGGGTGGCGTAGGAAAGATTATTGAATATTGCGGTGAGGGTGTTAAGAGCCTTTCTGTTCCTGAACGTGCAACCATCACAAATATGGGCGCAGAGCTTGGTGCTACAACATCTATCTTCCCATCAGATGAAGTTACAAGAGAATTCTTAAAGGCACAGAGCAGAGAAGAGGACTTCACTCCACTTTCAGCTGACCCTGATGCAGTTTATGATGAAGAAATCAAGATTGATTTAAGCAAGCTTGCTCCTGCGGCGGCTTGTCCACATTCACCTGATAATGTAAAGTCTGTTACTGAAATCGGCGAAATGAAGATAGATCAGGTTTGTATTGGTTCTTGTACAAATTCATCACTTTTAGATATGCTCAAGGTGGCTCATATTTTAAAGGGTAAGACAGTTAATCCTGATGTTTCATTATCTATTGCGCCTGGCTCAAAGCAGGTATTGAATATGCTTGCAAAATGCGGTGCTCTTGCTGATATGATAGATGCAGGTGCAAGAATTTTAGAAAGTGCCTGCGGACCTTGTATAGGTATGGGTCAGTCACCAAATTCAGCAGGTATATCCTTAAGAACATTTAACAGAAATTTTGAAGGCCGTTCAGGCACAAAAGATGGTCAGATTTACCTTGTATCTCCTGAAGTTGCTGCTGTATCTGCACTTACAGGTGTTTTAACAGACCCAAGAACTTTAGGTGATATGCCTGAATTTGAACTTCCTGAATTCTTTGATATAAACGACAATATGGTTGTTCCGCCAGTAGATGAAAAGGATATGGACAGTGTAGAAGTATTAAGAGGTCCAAACATCAAGCCATTCCCTGTATCTGATGCTATGGCAGATGAAATCTCTGCAAAGTGCAGTTTAAAGGTTGGTGACAATATCACAACTGACCATATTATGCCTGCAGGTGCAAAGATTTTACCACTTCGCTCAAATATTCCTAAGATTTCAGAATATTGCTTTGCTGTATGTGATGAAAAGTTCCATGACAGAGCTTTAGAACTTAAAAAGAGTGTTATTGTTGGTGGCTCAAACTATGGTCAGGGTTCATCAAGAGAACATGCGGCTCTTGCTCCACTTTATTTAGGTGTAAAGGCTGTTATTGTTAAGTCTTTTGCAAGGATACATATGGCAAACCTTATAAATGCAGGTATCATTCCTATGACCTTCCAAAATGAAGCTGATTACGATAAGGTAGACCAGATGGATGAACTTAAGATGATTAACCTTATAGATGCAATGAAGAATGCAGATGAGGTTACTGTTACTAACGTAACAAAGGGCTTTGATTTTAAGGTTAAGCTTGACTTATCACAGAGACAGAGAGATATGCTTATTGCAGGCGGTCTCTTAAACTACACAAGAGAAAACGCATAAGGGAGGAAAAACATATGAGCAAGATAAAGATGACAACACCTCTCGTCGAGATGGACGGAGATGAAATGACCAGAATAATCTGGCAGCAGATTAAGGATATTTTAATAAATCCATATGTGGATTTAAAGACAGAATATTATGATTTAGGCTTGGAAAACAGAAATGCAACTGACGATAAGGTAACAGTTGAATCTGCAGAGGCTACAAAGAAGTATGGCGTTGCAGTAAAGTGTGCAACTATTACTCCTAACGCAGACAGAATGACAGAGTACAACTTAAAGGAAATGTGGAAGTCACCTAACGGTACTATTCGTGCAATCCTTGACGGTACAGTTTTCCGTGCTCCTATTATTGTAAATGGCATAACACCATACATTCCAACATGGAAGAAGCCGATTACCATTGCCCGTCACGCATATGGTGATGTATATAAGAATGTTGAAATGCAGGTTCCTGATGGTGCAAAATGTGAAATCGTTTGCACAGACAAAGACGGAAACGAACAGCGTAAGACAATTCATACATTTAATGGTTCAGGTGGTGTTATTCAGGGCTTACATAATATTGATAAGTCTATCGGAAGCTTTGCACGTTGTTGCTTTAACTATGCACTCGACACAAAGCAGGATATATGGTTTGCATCAAAGGATACAATTTC
The DNA here is from genome assembly GCA_045614085.1 of Clostridia bacterium. GTDB lineage: Bacteria > Bacillota > Clostridia > Monoglobales > Monoglobaceae > UMGS1820. Next base: position 4,013 of record JAZLCI010000026.1, on the reverse strand, counting down.
TAAAATATATGACCACAGATTTAAAGATGTATTCAATGAGATATTTGAAAACGAATATAAAGAAAAGTTTGAAAAAGCAGGCATTGAATACTTCTATACATTAATAGATGATGCTGTTGCAAGAGTAGTGCGTTCAGAGGGCGGATATATCTGGGCTTGCAAGAACTATGACGGTGACGTTATGTCTGATATGGTTGCAACTGCATACGGAAGCCTTGCTATGATGACATCTGTCCTTGTATCACCTGATGGTGTTTATGAATATGAAGCAGCTCATGGTACAGTACAGAGACATTATTACAAGCACTTAAAAGGTGAAAAGACTTCTACAAACTCTGTTGCAACATTGTTTGCATGGACAGGCGCTCTCCGCAAGAGAGGCGAGCTTGATGGTCTTTCTGAACTTTGTGACTTTGCAGATAAGCTTGAAAAGGCTACTATTGAAACTATCGAGGGCGGAATTATGACAGGCGATTTATACTTGCTCTCTACCCTTGAGAATAAGCAGAAGGTAGGAACAGAGGAATTCCTTCTTGCAGTAAATGAAAAGCTTAAAATGATAATGTAATTTGTATTAGCTCTACTTTTGTGCGACAAAAGTAGCAAAAACATGGGGGAGTTTCGATTCTCCCCAACTGTGTTTTGGATACTTTTGCACAAACAAAAGTATCATATTTGAAACATCTTTATTTTTGGAGAATAATTTATGGAGAAAAAAGTGTCAGTGTCTGTTATAAACAGACTGCCGAGATATTACAGATATTTAAGTGATATGGAGGCAAGCGGAATAGACAGAATTTCATCAAAGGAATTAAGTGAAAAAATGTCTGTTACCGCATCGCAAATAAGACAGGATCTTAATTGTTTTGGTGGTTTTGGTCAGCAGGGATATGGATATAACGTAAAGTTTTTAAAGCAGAATATTGAAAAGATATTAGGCTTGGACAGAGGTTATACGGCTATCCTTGTCGGTGCGGGTAATATGGGACGCACCTTTGCGATAAATACTAAATTTGAATCCCGTGGATTTAAGCTTATCGGCATTTTTGATTCAGACCCTAAAAAAGAGGGAATGGAAGTCGGTAAGCATAAGGTAAAGGCCTATAGCGAGGTTGAGAAATTTATTAAAGAGAATCAGCCTGAGATGGCAATTCTCGCTGTCCCTAAGGATTCAAGCAGACAGGTTGCGCATGAGCTTATAGGCTACGGAATAAAGGCTTTTATGAACTTCTCATATACAGAGCTTTCCAATGTTGCAGAGGGCGTTATTGTTGAAAACGTTCACTTAAGTGATAGCCTTATGAGGTTATCTTACAAGCTCTCTGACAGAGAGAAGGAAGAGATTGATGATTAGGCTTTCAGATGATTGTGCTTTTAACAGTACAGATATTTTTGAGTGCGGACAATGCTTTCGATGGAATTGTGATGAAGAGGGTGTCTATACAGGAGTGTCTGATGGCAGAGTTTGTCGCGTAAAAGGCAGAGAAATTTTCTGTAGAGACGAAGATAATGAGTATTTTAAAGAGTATTTTTCGTTAGGTACTGATTATAAGGAGATTTGCGACAATCTCATAAAGACGGATGAAAAACTTATTCCCTGTATTGAATTTGGCGGAGGAATACGAATTTTAAAGCAAGATGTGTGGGAAACAATTATTTCCTTTATAATCTCTGCTAATAACAATATTCCACGCATAAAGAAAATTGTAGAAGGTCTGTGCAGGCTTTTTGGTGAGGAGATAGAATATGAAGGAGAAGTATTCTATTCTTTTCCTACAGCTGAGAGATTATCCAAAGTCAACATTTCAGAGCTAGCACCACTTAAGGCAGGATACAGAGATAAGTATATTTTAGATGCGGCAGAAAAGGTTGCATCGGGAGAAGTTTGTATAAATGCACTTTTTAATATGTCTGACGAAGAGGCGAAAAAGACCCTTATGAAGATTAAGGGCGTTGGAGGAAAGGTTGCAGATTGTATTATGCTTTTCTCTCTTGGAAGATTTTCGGTCTTTCCTGTCGATGTCTGGATAAAGAGAATTATTACAGATGTTTATGGGGTTGAGGATAAGGATATTGCCGCATTTGTTAATAAAAAGTATGGTAACCTTTCAGGATATGCTCAACAGTATCTTTACTATTATTACAGAAGTAAAGGTGAAACAATATGAGAGTAAGAAATTATATTGGCATTGGGATAAGATGCATACATTGTGGCAGCTTTTTAAAGCAACATATCAACATCTTCTTTGACGGGGATGGAAAAGATGAAAAAGATATTATTTGTCCAACTTGCCGGAAAAGAATTTTTACAATAGAAAAAGACGGAAGGAATTATAAACTTGAGGCTTTATGTGCTTCCTGCGGTGACAGACATAGGTTTGTGGTACCTGTGAGAGAAGCAATACACACTCCTGAAAAAAGATTTATATGTAAGGTGACAGGAGTTACGACTTTAATCCTTGGAATGGACAATAATATAGAAAGCTATATGGAAAACTGTCTTGAAAAAGAGATAAAGTCTGCATCCTATGATGAAAGAAATGAGGCGTCGATCATATTTGACACCATTGCCAAAGCGGGTGGAGTTTTTGCAGATGACAGAGAACTTTTTGAATGTCTTGAGAAATTCAAGGAATTATCAGGGAGTAACAGGATAAACTGTGAGTGTGGGGATAATCTAATTCAGCTTCTTGTGGAAGAGGATGGCTTTCGCGTTATATGCTCTACCTGTGAGAGAGATATGTTTTTTGATTTTACAACACGTGAAGGAGTTGAAAAGATAAAAAAGTTATCTGATATTTTTCTTAAATAATATTTGATAAAAATTAAAAACTTTATATAAACGGAGGAATTGAAATGTTAGTATCAGCTACAGAAATGTTAAAAAAGGCAGTTGTAGGTCACTATGCAGTAGGTCAGTTCAACATCAATAACCTTGAATGGACAAAGGCTATTTTACAGACTGCACAGGAGAATAACTCACCTGTTATTCTTGGTGTATCAGAGGGTGCAGGTAAGTATATGACTGGTTTTAAGACAGTTACAGCTATGGTTAGTTCAATGATTGAGGATTTAGGAATCACTGTTCCTGTTGCGATTCACTTAGACCATGGTACCTATGAAGGCTGTTATAAGTGTATCAAGGCAGGCTTTTCATCAATTATGTTTGATGGTTCACACTTCCCAATTGATGAAAACGTTGCTAAAACAACTGAACTTGTTCACGTTGCTCACAACTTAGGACTTTCTATCGAAGCAGAAGTTGGTTCTATTGGCGGTGAAGAAGATGGTGTTATCGGTGCAGGTGAAATTGCTGACCCACAGGAATGTAAGAAGATTGCTGACTTAGGTGTTGACTTCCTTGCTGCAGGTATCGGTAATATTCACGGTAAGTATCCTGAAAACTGGAAGGGTCTTGATTTTGGCGCGCTTGCAAAGATTAAGGAATTAATCGGCGATTTACCACTTGTTCTTCACGGTGGTACAGGTATCCCTGCTGAAATGATTAAGGAAGCTATTTCATTAGGTGTTGCAAAGATTAATGTAAACACTGAATGTCAGCTTTACTTCCAGGAAGCTACGAGAAAGTATATCGAAGAGGGTAAGGACCTTGTAGGTAAGGGCTTTGACCCAAGAAAGCTTTTAGCTCCTGGCTGCGAGGCTATCAAGGCAATTGTAAAAGAAAAGATGGAACTTTTCGGTTCAGTTGGCAAAGCATAAAAATTATAAGCGGAAGGGATTTTGAACTGCCCCAACTTGTGCAGACAGTACAAAAAAGCACCTAATGGTAGTGATAATTAAATTTTAAGCAAAATACTGACTTCGTTTTTCAAGCGGAGTCAGTTTTGTTGTGTAACGAAAACCACCAGCTTAGCTGGTGGTTCCAAAAAGGCTTTTGCCGTTGAACAAAAATACCTCCCATGTTACAATGAAAACGGTCTAGCCAGCCGTAAGAGTAACAAAAGGAGGTAATATCAATGAGAATTGATACAAACAGTAGTTTATCACACACA
>JAZLCI010000025.1:0-11611 GCA_045614085.1 Clostridia bacterium | reverse complement strand
GATAAAATTAAAAACCTATTTTTAAGACAGAGCTATCAGGATGCGTGGACAGAATACAGACGTTCTTTGGAAAAGGCGTCTATGATAAAGTGGGATTACTTTATCTTAACTGCTTCTAATGAGGAGCAGGCGAATGCATATAGAATGCAGATTGAAGATAGAATTGAAAAGGGGTATCTTCCAAAGAAGACCCATTATGCTGTTCTTCCTGATCCAGACGGAAAGAGAGTTGGTTCAGGCGGTGCTACATTTAATGTGCTTAAGTACATTAAGTCAGTATCAGGTGGTGAAGATTTTAGAAATAAGAGAATTCTTGTTATTCATTCAGGGGGAGACTCTAAGCGTGTGCCACAGTATTCTGCCTGCGGTAAGCTTTTCTCTCCTGTTCCAAGACTTTTGCCTGATGGCAGAAGGTCAACTCTTTTTGATGAATTTATAATTTCTATGAGTGGAGTTGCTCCGAGAATAAAAGAAGGTATGCTTGTTTTATCCGGAGATGTTTTGCTCCTGTTTAACTTCTTGCAGATAGATTTCTATTGTGATGATGCAGCTGCTATATCCATAAAGGAGGATGTAGACACAGGTAAAGATCATGGCGTTTTTGTTACAGATGAAAACGGAAGAGTCACAAAATTCTTACATAAAAATACTATTGAAAAATTAAAGAGAGAAAATGCTGTTGACGATTACGGTAATGTGGATTTAGACACAGGCGCAATCCTTATGAACAGCAAGATGCTTGAGGATTTATATAGTCTTATAGATACCGATGAAAAGTTTGATGAATTTGTAAACGAAAAATCAAGAATAAGCTTTTATGCTGATCTTTTATATCCTCTTGCTGAAAATTCAACACTTGAGGCATATTATAAGGAAACTCCTGAGGGCGACTTTACACCTGAGCTTAAAGCTTGCCGCGATAAGATATGGGAAGCAATGCGTAAGTATCGTTTAAATATGATAAGCTTATCTCCTGCGCAGTTTATTCATTTTGGAACAACAAGAGAATTGCTCTCACTTATGACAGATGATATTTCAGGCTTTGAATTCCTTGACTGGTCTGACAGAGTTATTTGTAACAAGGACTTTAATGGCAAGTGTGCGGTGAGCAACAGCTTTATAGATACAGAGGCAGAAGTTTCCGACAACTGCTACATAGAGGACAGCGAGATTTTAGGTAATTGTAAAATCGGTGAGCATTGTGTTATTTCAAATATGGTGCTTTGCGATGCTGTTGTTCCTGACAATACAGTTCTTCACGGTCTTAAGCTTAAGGACGGAAGATATATTGTAAGACAGTATAAGACAGATACAAATCCAAAGGAAAATGATTTCTGGAACGAAAAGGCATTTACGGTGGCTGACAGCTTTGAAAATTCATTAAATGGCATAGGCAACGAGAAGATGAGCCTTTGCGAAAGCTTTAATAAGGCCGATGTTGACTATATATTAAAGAGCCAGACTGCTCTTAATGAAAAAATAAGAGTCCATAACTTCATGATAGATGTCAAGGAGCACGTAAACGTGGAAAAGGCATTGTTAAACTTTGGTGAAAAGGGAATGAATGAAGCTGAGGTAAAAGCTATTCTTGATATAGTAGAAAGTCAGTCCTTTGAGGTTAAAAACAGAATTTATTTCTACTTGTCAAGAGTTCCTGATATAACAGAGCTTTGCGGAATGAACAAGGAGCAGCTGGAAGGTCTTTGCTTTGACAGCATAAGACAGACTATTTTAGAGGGGTCACTCAGTAAAATCAGATATGATGAAGATATAAAGATTGCAAAGGATGAGGTTAATGTTAATCTCCCTATCCGCGTAAACTGGGGCGGTGGTTGGTCAGATACACCTCCATTCTGCAATGAAAACGGCGGCGCGGTTATAAATGCCGCAGTAAAGCTTAACGGTATTAACCCTGTTATGGTTGAGGTAAGACGCCTTAAGGAATATCATATTGAACTTGAGAGCAAAGATTCAAGAGATTTTGAGGTTATAACTGATGCGGCTGATATCCAGGCTTGCGGAAATCCATTTGACCCATTCGCTCTTCATAAGGCGGCACTTATCGCGTATGGTGTTGTGCCTTATACAGGAGAGGTTTCTCTTGAAGAAATTCTTAAGAAGATGGGCGGAGGGTTCTATCTTTCAACAAGAGTTGTTGGTATTCCAAGAGGTTCAGGCCTTGGCACAAGCAGTATTTTATCTGCAGCTTGCATTAAGGGATTGGCTGAATTTTTCGGAAAGCCACTCACATCTGCACAGATTTGCGCAGGTGCACTTTGTATGGAACAGATTATGTCCACAGGTGGCGGTTGGCAGGATCAGGTTGGCGGTATAGATGATGGAATCAAGTTTATTACATCAGAGCCTGGTATTTCACAAGAACTTGTTATCGAAAAGGTTGAACTTTCGGATAAGACAAAGGAAGAGCTTTCAGAAAGATTTGCGCTTATTTATACAGGACAGAGACGCTTGGCAAGAAACCTTTTAAGAGAGGTTGTAGGCAGGTATGTAGGCGGAAGAGAGGATATAATCGAAATCCTATTTAAGATACAGAGAATTGCTGCATTGATGAAGTTTGAACTTGAAAAGGGTAATATCGATAACTTTGCTAAATTGTTAAACGAGCAATGGGATATTGCCAAGAAGATAGACGAAGGTTGTACAAACACTTGTATCGAACAGATGTTTAAGTCAATAGAAGATTTGATTGACGGTCGCTTTATCGCAGGAGCGGGCGGTGGAGGTTTCTTACAGGTTATCCTTAAAAAAGGTGTTACCAAGGAAGAACTTCGCGAGAGAATCAAGAGTGTCTTCAGAGACACTGGTATTGATGTATGGGATGCAGAATTTGTGTTTTAATTTAAGATAGGGAGAATAAGCATATGAGTACAAAAAGAAATATACCATTTTCACCCCCTGATATTTCAGAAAAGGAAATTGGTTTGGTGGTAGAAGCTTTAAAATCAGGTTGGATTACAACAGGACCTAAAACAAAGCTTTTAGAAAAGAACGTAGCTGAATACTGTGGAACAGAAAAGGGTGTTTGCTTAAATTCACAGACTGCATGTGCTGAAATGTCACTTCATATTTTAGGAATAGGTGAGGGTGACGAGGTTATCACAACAGCATATACATATACCGCGTCTGCAAGTGTAATCTGCCACGTTGGTGCAAAGCTTGTTATCTGTGACACACAGAAAGATAGCTTTGAAATGGACTATGACAAGCTTGAAAGCCTTATAAATGAAAATACAAAGGCTATTATCCCTGTTGATTTAGCAGGAATTATGTGTGACTATGACAGAATTTTTGAGATAGTTAACGCTAAAAAGAATATCTTTAAGCCAAAGAATAAAATTCAGGAAGCAATGGGCAGAGTTGCCGTTGTTGCAGACGGTGCACACAGCTTTGGTGCAGAAAAGGATGGCAAGAAAGCAGGTTCTGTTGCGGACTTTACAAATTTCTCATTCCATACGGTTAAGAATTTAACTACGGCAGAGGGTGGTGCGGCTGTCTGGAGAAACATTGACGGTATCGATAATGAAGAAATTTATAAGCAGTATATGCTTTTATCTCTTCACGGTCAGTCAAAGGACGCCCTTGCTAAATCTCAAATTGGTGCGTGGGAGTATGATATTGTTGCACCTAACTATAAGTGTAATATGACAGACGTTCATGCTGCTATAGGACTTGCACAGTTTGAGAGATATCCTGAAATTTTAGCAAAGAGAGAAAAGTTTATAAAGATGTATGATGAGGGCTTAAAAGATCTTGATATTGATGTTTTAAACCACTATTCAGATACACATAAGTCTTCGGGTCACTTGTATTTAGCAAGACTTAACGGAAAAGACGAAGAATACAGAAATCAGTTTATTATAAAGCTTGCAGAAGAAGGAATTTCTACAAATGTACATTATAAGCCGTTGCCACTCCTTACTGCGTATAAGAATTTAGGTTTTGATATAAAGGATTATCCTAATGCTTATGATCATTACAGAAACGAGGTTACTCTCCCTCTTAACACAAAGATGACAGAGGAAGACATAGAGTATGTAATTGAAAATATAAGAAAGATTAAATAGTAATAGAAGAATGGGGGATTTATAATGAGCAATTTTATGGTTCTTGGCGCAAACACTTTGCAGATACCTTTAATTACAAAAGTAAATGAAATGGGGTATGATTCCATCGCGGTGAGTCCGGACAAAAATGAACCGGGTTTTGAGATTGCAAAGCATAAGGTGTATCTTGATATCACTGATGAGGAAGCAATATTAAAGGTAGCTAAGGAATATGATATTGTTGGAATAATGACAGATCAAACAGATATTGCGGTTAGAACAGTTGCATATGTTGCGGAGAAAATGGGACTCCCGGGCATAGGCTATGAGACTGCATGCCTCTTCACAGACAAGAGTCTAATGCGCGAAAAGTGTAAAGAGATTGGAGTAAAAACACTTGAATATAAGCTTGTTACAAATCTTGAGGAAGCGTTGGAGTTTTATAGAAGTATAAATATGCCTGTCATTATCAAGCCTGTTGATAATCAGGGTAGTCGAGGGGTTTCTGTTGCTGAAACAGAAGATAAGTTAATTGAAAAATTTGAAGAGGCAATTCAATATTCCAGAAGCAAAAAGGTATTGGTAGAGCAATTTGTAATCGGCAGAGAATTTACCATTGAGGGAGTTACGTTCAACTATGAAACAAAGACGGTTGCGATTGGTGATTCATACTATTTTGATATACCTGATGTGTTTTCTTCAACATCAAGAAAATATCCTACAAATGCGGACGATGCTCTTGTAAAACGCCTTATTGAAACAAACGAAAAAATTGTGAATGGCTTTGGACTAAAGCAGGGTATTACGCATAGTGAGTATATAATGAACGGCGAAGATATAATATTAATCGAGAGTGCTGCAAGAGGCGGCGGAGTGTTTATATCTTCTGATTTGATTCCTATTTCTTCAGGTCTACGCACGGAGGAGTTCCTTGTGAATATTGCAACAGGAAAGTGTGAAAAAATGCCGGAATTTGAGTATGGAATAAGGGCTTGTTGTTATGTGGCGTTTTATCTTCCTGTTGGAGAGGTCATTGATACAAGTGGTATTGAACAAGCATTAAGTTTATCATATACGCACAGACATAATTTAAACAATATTAAGATCGGACTAAAGACAAGACCTTATACAGATAAGACATCCAGATATTTCATAATTGTTGACGCTGACAATAGAGAGATGTTGGATGAAAGAATAAAAGAGATAAGAAATATTCTTGATGGAATAAAGGTTATGACTGATGCAGGTGTGAAGACACCGATATGGGAGTAGATTATGCAAAAACTTGTGATATTTGGAAATACATCTTTTTCTAAGATGACATATCGATACATATTGGAAGAAAAAGTTGCAGATGTTGGGGCTTTTTGTATTGATAAGGAGTATAAAGATACTGATTCGTTTTGTGACAAACCTCTTATTGCCTTTGAGGATATAGAAAGATTATATCCAAAGAGTGAATATAAAATATTAAATACAATTGGATATACGAAGATGAATGAGATTAGAAGAAATGTATCTGACAGAATAATAAGAAAGGGATATACTCTTTTTAATTACATCAGCAAAAAAGCAGAGGTGTATTCTGATATAAAGGGATATAATAATATAATTTTACCTAATTCATTTATCGGATATGATGTTGAGATAGGCAACAACAATGTTTTCTACACGGGGGCAAATCTTACGCATGACATTGTAGTAGGAAATAATAATTTTTTTGCGGCAAACTCAACAATTGGAGGAAATGTTGTAATAAAGGATAATTGTTTTTTTGGAATGAACTGTACAGTAAAGAACAGGGTGTCTGTTGAAAGTAAAACTCTTGTCGGTGCAGGAGCATATGTTGAAAAAAATACAGAGGACAGTGCGGTAATAGTGCCTGTTCGCAGTATTGTGCTTGACAAAAAAAGTTACGAACTGATATAAGGAGATTGGATATGTACGTAAAGTTCTTTAAAAGAGTTATTGATTTTATAGTAGCTGCAATAGCATGTGTACCATTTTTGCTTATTTACATTGTTATTGCAATACTTATAAAGATTGAGGATGGTGGTCCTGTTTTCTATTGTGGTGAGAGAATAGGTATGAATCAAAAGATATTCAAAATGTACAAATTCAGGTCAATGAAGGTTAATGCACCTGATTTAAGAAATGAAGATGGAAGTACATATAATTCATCTGTTGATCCAAGGGTTACAAAGATTGGAAACATATTAAGAAAGACAAGCGTTGATGAGCTTCCTCAAATTTTAAACATTGTAAAAGGTGATATGAGCATTATTGGGCCAAGAGCAACTCTTGCAACAGGTTTTGATACGTTGGAGGAGGGCGATTATGATAAGTTTAAGGTAAGACCTGGACTTACAGGCTATTGTCAGGCATACTATCGGAACAATATTTCTATGCGAGAGAAGAGAGAGAAGGATGTTTGGTATGCAAACAACATAGGTTTTATTCTTGATGTGAAGATATTTTTCAAAACCATATTGACTGTATTAAAACGTGAAGGTTTGTACACAAACGCAGAAACAGATAAGAAGGAATTGGTGGAGAAATGAAGATATTAATGCCAAAAGGATATTATTATCCTGAAACTGCAGCAAGTCTGTATTTGACTTTGAATACAGTTGATGCCTGCACTCAGGCTGGTTTGGAGGTTGAAGTTATTGCGCCTACTCCGTCTCGCGGAGTTAATGATGATGTGCGCAGAGAGTATTGCAGACAAAAAAAGCATGAAGTGTTAAATGAAGGAAAACTTATTATAAACAGATTTTTTATGTTTAAAGAAACAAAGAATTCTTTAATGAGAGCCTTCAGATATACTTTATGTATTATAGCGCAGTTTTTTAAATGTTTGCGTGCAAAAAATACTGATGCAATTTTTGTAGGTAGCACGCCACCTATTAACGGACTTATGTTTCCATTCTTTAAATGGTTTAAAAACTATAAAATTGTTTATAACCTCCAGGATATCTTCCCTGATTCCCTTGTTAACACAGGGATGACAAAAAAAGGCTCATTTATATGGAAAATTGGAGCTATAGTTGAAAAGATTACATATAAATATGCGGATAAAATAATTGTTATATCTGAAGATTTCAAGGAGAACATAATGGAAAAAGGTGTTCCTGAAGAAAAAATAGAGATTGTTTATAACTGGGTTGATGAAAACGCAGTTGTTTCTGTTGCGAGAGAAGATAATCCACTTTTTGATAAGTATGGATTAGACAGAGAAAAATTTTATATCTGCTATAGCGGAAATGTTGGTTATACACAGAATATGGAAATGCTTACAGAACTTGCAAAAGAAATAGAAGATAATGAAAATATCGGTTTTGTTATCGTAGGCGATGGAGCGTTTAAGCCTCAACTTGAAGAGCTTATTAAAGAAAAGGATATTAAGAATATTACACTTATTCCATTTCAGGATTACAAGGACATCTCTTATGTTTTCAGCCTTGGCGATATGGGACTTATTATCTCTAAAAAAGGTGTGGGAACAAACTCTGTTCCATCTAAAACATGGAGTATAATGAGTGCTAAAAGACCTGTTCTTGCTTCCTTTGATAAGGGCAGTGAGTTAGATAAGATTATTACCGAAAACAATTGCGGTATCTGTGTTGAAGCAGATGATAAGGAAATGCTTAAAGAAGCAATACTCGGATGCTATGAAAACAGAGAAAGCTTATATATACTCGGTGAAAACGGAAGAGAGTTTATTATCAAAAACTTGACCAAGGAAACAGGTACTGACAATATTATCAAAGTGTTAAAAGAGGCTACAGGAAAGACCGAAAAGAGAATTGCCGAAAAGGTATAGAGGAGATAGTTATGAAAAAGCCAACAAATCAGATTCCCAAGCTTTTTATGAAGCTTAATTCCGTTAAATATGGAAAAGGTTTAAAGCTCTATGGCATGCCGTTTATTTACAGATTTAAAAAAGCTAGTATTGAAATAGGAAATAAGGTTACTATTAACAGTAGTTTTATTTCAAACTTACTAGGTGTAAATCATAGAACAATATTGGTTGCAAGGTATAAGGGTAAGATTTCAATAGGAAATAACTGTGGTATATCTGCAACAACAATATATTCATGGGACAAAATTGAGATAGGCGATGGAACGATAATAGGTGTTAATACAAAAATAATGGATACAGATTTTCATCCTGTGGACCCTGAAGCAAGGGCAAAGCATGATAATAAAGCAATCAAAACAAAACCTGTAAAGATTGGTAAAAATGTGTTTATCGGTTGCAATTCTCTTATATTGAAAGGTACAGTTATAGGAGATAATTGTACAGTAGGTGCAGGGTCGGTTGTATCAGGAGAATTTCCTGATAACTGTATTATAGCAGGCAATCCTGCAAGAATAATCAAAAATTTAAAAGGTGATGACTAATGAAGAAGTTTCTTTGGATTGGTGTATGTGCAAATCAGGAAATTAAAGACAATGTTATAAAAAACGGTGGCAAGATATTGTCAGCAACTGTTTCTCAGGACAATATATTAGAAGGTTTTGAAAACAATGGTGTAATCCCTGATAGCATTAATGCCTTCAGAGTTGGTGAATATCCAAGATATAAGGAACTTTTGGTCAAAGGTTATAGATGGAACAGAAAAGCTGAAACAGAAGATGTAAATGTAAGCTACTTAAATCTTAAGTTCGTCAGCCATTTATTTAAAGAAAAAGCTTTAGTAAAAGAAGCGAAAAAATGGGCAAAGAAGAATAAAGACAATGAGATTGTTGTATTTGTATATTCTATGCATTCACCTTTTATGGCAGCGGCAAAGGCTGTTAAAAAGATTGTGCCGTCTGCTAAAATTGCATTAATTGTTCTTGACTTGCCTCAATTTATGGACTTGGGAATGAACAAGGTAAAGGCCTTTTTGAAAGAAATTGACTGGAAGAAAATCCAAAAGCTTATGAAATCTGTTGATAAATATATATTATATTCAAGACATATGGCTGAATTTTTAAAGCTTAAGGAGACTTCCTGGACAGTTATGGAAGGTTCAGTTAATGAAAATGATATAGTTGAGGATGATTCAAGTAAGAAAAATGATGTTATAAGCATAATGTATTCAGGCGTATGTGATATGCGATATGGTGTGCCTGAACTTCTTGATGCATTTGATTTAATCAAAGATGATAATTACGAGTTATGGATTACCGGTGGCGGAAACGCAGAAGCTTTAATTAAGGAGAGGGCAGAAAAAGACAAACGTATCAAGTATTATGGCTTTTTACCATCAAGAAAAGAGCTTTTGCAAAAGCAAAAACAAGCGCATATGATGGTGAATATGAGAAAGCCTGATGAAGCTGCGTCTGCATATTGCTTCCCATCAAAGATATTTGAGTATATGCTCTCAGGGAACCCTGTTTTGTCTTTTGATATACCGGGAATACCAAGTGAATATTTTGACTATCTTGTAAAGATGGAAGATATAAGTCCTGAAACTGTTGCGAAGACAATTAAGAATGTTGCGGATATGACTGAAGAAGAAAGACTTGCATTGGGCAAAAGTTCCCGCAGATTTGTAATAGAAAACAAGAACAAAACTATTCAAGCAAAAAAGATATTGGAGTTTGTAGAAAATGAATAAACCTTTTTTTAGTATTGTTGTTGTATGTTTGAATGTGGAAGATACAATAAAGGAAACAATAAATTCAATATTGAATCAGGATTTTGAAGATTACGAGATTGTTGTTAAAGATGGATTATCTAAGGATAATACTATATCAATGATACCAAAGTCTGATAAGATAAGGCTTTTTGAGGAAAAGGACAGAGGCATATATGATGCTATGAATCAGGGAATTGAGCATAGTAATGGCGAGTATATATGTTTTTTAAACTGTGGAGACTTTTTTGAGAATAAAAACGTGTTGAGGGAAATATATAGTTGTGCCATAAGCGAGCCTGATTCAGATATAATATATGGGAACTATATGCGAAATGGAGTTGTATTTAAGCAACCATCATCAATCAGTCCTTTTTATCTATACAGAACGCCTCTTTGTCATCAGACTATGTTTATTTCAAAAAAAGCTTTTGAAGAAAACGGATTATATGATTGTTCGTACAAGATACTTGCTGACTATGAGCATACATTACATGATTATACGTCAGGTAAAAAGTTTAAGTATTGTAACATTGTTGTGTGTAACTATTTAGGCGGTGGTGCATCTGAAACTGAAAAAGGTATGATGATAAAGTCCGACGAGAGAAAGAAGATTGTAAAGGAATATTTCAGTAAGGCTGATATTAAGAAATATGAGTTTAAATTGCTTATATCCATGAAGAAGTTAAGGCAGTATATGATAAGCGATAAGAGTCCTGAAATTGCACGCAAGTTTTACAGATGGCTTGTAAACAAAGTTAATAGATAAGGGGATTTGGTATGAAGGTTGCAATATTAAATATGGCACATAACGGAAGCACAGGCAAAATTATGTATGGCATAGCAGATGTGGCAGAAAAACGCGGACATACAGTAAGAACTTTTTCGACCAAAAGATATACAAGAGGCAAGAAGGAGAACTATGAAGAGAAAGAAAATCATACATATGTTGGATATATGTGGGAACAGGCACTTCATTATATATTAGCAAGAACAATTGGATTTAACGGATGTTTTTCATATTTTGGAACACTATCGTTAATAAGAAGGCTAAAAAAATATAAGCCTGATATTTTAAATATACATAATGTTCATGGATGTTGCATATGTTTACCACTTTTAATGAAGTATATTAAAAAGAGTGGCGTGAAGGTTGTCTGGAGTTTGCATGATTGTTGGACGTTTACAGGACAGTGCCCACATTTTACATATGTAAAATGCGATAAATGGAAGACGGGTTGTTATGACTGCCCGCAGTTACATGAATATCCAAGGACATCGGCAGACAGGTCAAAAGCAATGTGGAACCTTAAAAAGAAGTGGTTTTCAAATTGCGATAATGTTTGGTTTATCCCAACCTCAAAATGGCTTGAAAGTGTAATGAAGGAGTCATATATTAAAGATAGGACTGCGGATATAATATATAATGGAATTGATTTGAAAATTTTTAAACCGACAAAGGGTGATTTTGTAGAAAAGCACAACCTCGAAGGGAAAAAAATTGTACTTGGTGTTGCTTTTGGTATGGGTAAGAAAAAGGGAGTAGATGTTTTTGTTGAGTTATCAAAACGACTTGGGGATGATTATAAGATTGTTTTGGTTGGAATAGGAGGAAGTGCCAGAGAGCAATTTTCTGACGACGTACTCTGCATTGCGAGAACTGAAAATCAGCAAGAACTTGCAAAAATTTATACTGTGGCAGATGTTTTTGCCAACCCGACAAGAGAAGAAACTTTTGGGCTTGTAAATGTTGAGGCATTGGCTTGCGGAACACCGGTTGTTTCTTTCAATTCGGGAGGAAGCCCTGAAATATATGATGAAAAATCAGGTTATACGGTTGAGTGTGATGATGTAGACGCTATGGAAAATAAAATCAGAGAAATTTGCGAAAACAAACCATTTCTTCCTGAAGACTGTATA
>JAZLCI010000024.1:0-5084 GCA_045614085.1 Clostridia bacterium | reverse complement strand
CCTAAGACCGCTTGGCCTCCGACTTATTGGTTGCCCTTTCAGGCGGTGCTGACTCTGTTACCCTTCTTGATTCACTTCTTAAGTTAAAAGATGAATTATCTATCTCTGTTGGTGCGGTACACTTAAATCATATGATAAGAGGGAGTGAGGCAGACAGAGATGAAAGTTATTGCGCAGAGTTATGCACAACTCTTTCTGTTCCGTTTTATGCTGAAAGAATAAACGTTCCTGACATTGCAGTTAAAGACGGAATTTCAGAGGAGCTTGCAGGCAGAAACGCAAGATATGACTTCTTTAAACGCATATGTAAACAAAAAGGATATAATCTTATTGCTACTGCCCACAACAAAAATGATAAGGCAGAAACCGTTCTTATGCGTATTATACGAGGTACAGGTATTGATGGTTTGTGTGGCATTAAGTACACACGTGAAGACGGAGTAATCAGACCAATATTAGATGTAAATCGTGATGATATTGAAAAATATTGTGACGAAAATAAGTTAAAGTATTGTACTGACAGTACGAATCTTGATACTGAATACACAAGAAACAAAATCAGAAATATACTCATTCCTGTTATAAAAGAAGAGTTTAATCCAAATATAATTGAAACGTTATGCAACCTTGCTGATAATTCAGAGGAAGATGCTGACTTCGTTAATGGCTATGCAGAGAGATTATATAATAGAATTAATAGTCCGATGCCTAAAAGAAAGCCGGTTGTATTAGATATTGAATCTTTAAATATGGTTCAGGAAAGTATAAAGAGCAGACTTATCAGAATTGCTTCAAAAGAGGTTATGGGAGATGAATATAAACTCTCTAAAGTTCATATTGAAAGTATAAAAGCACTTCTGGATAAGGAAACAGGAGCATCTTTTTCTGCACCAAACGGGCTTATTGTTAATGTTAAATATGGTTGGCTTGAGTTTGTTACCGAAAAAGAGACAAACGAAACAGAAACATTTTGTTATGAGATAGATTTAACTGACAAGATGTCTGCCTTTACACATAACATTAAGCTTCAGGTTGTTGATGGAAAGATAAAAGCAGATGAAAATAAGATGCTTGTCGATTTTGATAAGCTTTCTGAAAAGATGTTGTCTATAAGAAACAGAAGAATGGGTGACAGATTTGTTTTGTTTAAAGACGGGAAGGCAAAAAAACTTAAGGATGTCTTTATTGATATGAAGATTCCAAGAGGGGAAAGAGGTCAGATTCCTCTGTTATGCACAGACAAGGATGTTGTCGCAATAATTGGATACCGTGTTGCAGAGAATTACAAGGTGTCTGAAAATACAAAGAAAGTTCTGGTGATTACTTATGAAAGATAAAATTAGAGTATTGATTTCGGAGGAAGAAATAAAGAATACTGTAAAAAGACTTGCTGATGAAATTAATAACTTTTATAAAGAAGATGACGAGGTAATAGCTGTTGGTATATTAAAGGGTTGCTTTGTTTTTATGGCTGATATCATAAGACAGATTAATTGTGACCCGCGCATATGCTTTATGGAAGTTTCAAGCTATGGAAATGGTTCAGTAAGCACAGGAACAATTAATATTAAAAAGGATATTGATGTTGATATCACTGATAAAAATGTCTTGATTATTGAGGATATAATAGATTCGGGAAACACATTAAATTCTCTTGTTGCTTATTTTAAGGAGAAGAATCCTAAGTCCGTCAAGGTTTGTACTCTTTTAAGTAAACCATCAAGACGTCAGGTTGAATTTGAGGCTGATTACACAGGCTTTGTTATAGAAGACAGATTTATAGTGGGTTATGGTCTTGATTATGGCGAGAAGTATAGAAGCCTACCATACATAGCAGAGGTTGAAACTAATGACTGATAATTTTTTAATTAAAATTAATAATGGTTTAGGTTTTTTAAGACCATACATAAATAAAGTTTTCAGTGCTTTGGCTGTTTGTTTTTCATTTGTTGGAACAGCAGTTAGAAAGTCTGAAAAGAAAGCAAAAATGCATATTCGCCTTATAAGGCTTAAAAATATTCTTGAAATCGTTTCAAATGTTGCTCTTATAATTGCAAGTGTGATTGCGGTTATATGTGCGATAGTTGAATTTTTGAGAAGAGACAATTAATTTAAGGAGATGGAATTTACGATGAATATGGAAAATAAGTTATCAAATAAGGTTAAAGAGCTTGAAGGTTCAGCTATACGTGAGATGTTTAAGCTTATGGCGAAGCCTGAAATTATTTCTTTTGCAGGCGGTTCTCCTGACTCTGCATTATTTCCTAACAAGGAGCTTGCTGAAATTGCAGATGAAATTTTAAAGGAAAACGGCGCACAGGCACTTCAGTATGGTGTTACTGAAGGTTATCCAAAGCTTTTGGAATGGGTTAAAAACAGATTAAAGGAACAGGGTATTACTTCTGAAAATGACGATACTATAATCGTAAGCGGCGGTCAGCAGGGTATTGATCTTGCAGCGAAGTCACTTTTAAATGAGGGCGACGGAGTTATTTGTGAACAGCCAAGCTTTATTGGCGGTCTTAACTGTTACCGTTCTTATAATGCAAAACTTTATGGCGTAAATGTTTTGGATGATGGTATAGATACAGATGAGCTTGAAGAAATCTTAAAGGCTCATGATAATATAAAAATTTTATATACTATCCCAACTTTCCAGAATCCATCCGGCATTACTATGTCTGTTGAAAAACGTAAGAAGATTTTGGAACTTGCTGAAAAATATGATTTTATTATCTTTGAAGATAATCCATATGGAGAATTAAGATTTTCAGGCGAGCCTGTTCCAACAATAAAGTCACTGGACAAGAATGGAAGAGTTGTTTATTTTGGTTCTTTCTCAAAGATTTTATCACCTGGTCTTCGTATCGGTTTTGTTAGCTGTGAACCTGAACTTTTAAAGAAGATGGTTATCTGCAAGCAGGTTCAGGACGTACATACTCCTGTTATCACACAGATGATGGCTTATGAGTTTGTCACAAGATATTCAATAGATGAACATATCAAAAAGATAAGCAAGGTATACGGCGAAAAATGTCAGTATATGATTAAGCTCATGGATGAGAAGTTCCCTAAGTGCATTAAACACACAAATCCTGAGGGTGGTTTGTTCCTTTTCTGCACAATGCCTGATGGTGTTGACAGTAAGGAGATTATGAAGCAGGCGATTGATAAGAATGTTGCCTTTGTTCCTGGGGCTACCACTATGATAGATGATAAGAAAACATATAGTTGCTTCAGAATGAATTATTCAATGGCATCTTTTGAGCAGATTGAAAAGGGTATTACAATTCTCGCAGAAGTTTTACATAATGCGTTAGGTGAATAATTGACAGAAAGGATTTTATAAAAATGTCAGATAAAAAAAGAATTTTAAGTGCTATTCAGCCATCAGGTGCTATGACAATAGGTAACTATTTAGGAGCCCTTAAAAATTGGGTTGATCTTCAGCAGACTGATGAATATGAATGTTTATATATGTTAGCAGACCTTCATACGATTACTGTTCGTCAGGAAGGAAAGGATATAAGAAAGAACTCAATGGATTTGCTTGCTCTCTTTATTGCGGCAGGTATTGACCCCGAAAAGAGTCCAATCTTTTTCCAGTCACACGTTCCTGCTCATGTTCAGCTTTCATGGGTGTTAAACTGTAATACTTATATGGGTGAGCTCTCACGTATGACACAATATAAGGATAAGTCTAAAAAACATGCAGACAATATTAACGCAGGTCTTTTTACATATCCTGTGTTAATGGCGGCAGATATTCTTCTTTATCAGGCAGACCTCGTTCCTGTTGGACAGGACCAGAAACAGCATATTGAAATTACAAGAGATATTGCACAGAGATTTAATAATACTTACAGTGATACTTTTAAAATTCCTGAAGGATTTATTCCTAAAATGGGTGCGAGGGTTATGAGCCTTCAGAACCCTGAACAGAAGATGTCAAAATCTGATGCAAATGAAAACGGTTTTATTCTTATGCTTGATGAACCTGATGTTATTATGAGAAAGATAAAGCGTGCTGTTACTGATTCAGGTTCAGAAGTTAAAAGAGGAGAAGGCAAAGAAGGTATCGGAAACCTTATGGGTATTTATGGTGCTGTTACAGGAAAGACAATGGAAGAGATAGAAGCGGAGTTTGATGGTAAGGGTTATGGCATATTTAAGCCTGCTGTTGCTGAAGCTGTTATCGAAGCATTAAAGCCTATTCAGGATAAGTATAAAGACCTTATGGCAAATAAAGATTATCTTGAGAAGGTATACAGAGATGGCGCAGAGGTTGCCAATAAAATTGCTTATAAGACAATATCCAAGGTTTACAGAAAGGTTGGATTTATTCAGCCATAAGACCTTGGCTTAAGGAAGGAAAATTGCTATGGTTATAAATAATAATATTATTGTACTTCTTGCTATTGCAGTTTCGTTTTTGGTTTCATTTGCGGCGACACCAATGGTTATTTCACTTGCTCATAAGGTAAACGCCCTTGATGTGCCAAAGGATAACAGACGAATGCATAAAAAACCTACACCCCTGCTTGGAGGACTTGCTATATTCTATGGTTTTATAGTGAGTGTTCTTTGCTTTGCAGTTCTCGAAAGGGAAATCGCAGGTATATTAGTAGGCTGTGTTATAATTGTAGTAGTTGGTATAATAGATGATATAACTGATATGAAGGCTATCATAAAGCTTTTGTGTCAGATTGTTGCTGCTGCAGTAGTAGTATATTCAGGAGTAAGAATAGAGCATTTTGCTAATCCATTTTTTGGTTGGTTCGGGGGCCCATATCTTGTTTTGAATTACTGGGTTTCTGTTGCTATAACAATTTTCTGGATAGTTGGTATTTGTAATGCGGTTAATTTAATAGACGGTCTTGACGGACTGGCTGTTGGTGTTTCATCTATATCTTCAGTTTGTATGCTTGCCTTCACATTGTTAAGCAGTAGTTCAAATGTTGCAGTTCTTGCAGCAGCTGTTGCAGGTGCATGCTTTGGGTTTTTGCCTTATAACTTTAACCCTGCAAAAATCTTTATGGGTGATACAGGTGCTTTATTCCTTGGCTTTATTTTGGGATGTATAT
>JAZLCI010000023.1:0-16922 GCA_045614085.1 Clostridia bacterium | reverse complement strand
GGAGAAACGACTGCTGCAGTTCCCGTTCCCCAAGCCTCTTCGAGTTGTCCTTTTTCGCAAGCCTCGAAAAGTTCGTCGATGGAGAAAAGTCTTTCTTCAACTTCGTATCCCCAATCTTTGAGTAGTTCGATACAAGACTTTCTTGTAATACCAGGGAGAATTGAACCTGAAAGCATAGGTGTAACAATTTCTCCGTTAATCTTGAACATAACGTTCATAGCGCCAACTTCTTCGATGTACTTTCTTTCAACACCGTCAAGCCAGAGTACCTGAGTATAACCCTTCTTCTCTGCCTTTTCGCCTGCTCTTATTGATGCCGCATAGTTACCGCCGCACTTTGCGTAACCTGTACCACCCTTTACGGCTCTTACGTCTTCTTCTTCAATCATAATCTTAACAGGATTGATACCCTCTGCATAATAGCTTCCGCTTGGTGATGCAATGATAACGAACATTGCATTGTTTACAGAGTGAACACCTAAATGTTCGTCAACACCCATTAAGAATGGTCTTAAATATAAAGATTCACCCTCACCGTATGGAACCCATTCCTGCTCAAATTCAACAAACTTAACGATTGCTTCAAGCATTTCTTCTTCAGGCATCTGTGGGAGGCCGATTCTTTCAGCAGAATTGTTCATTCTTCTTACGTTTTCAATAGGACGGAAAAGCTGAACCTTGCCATCTGCTCTTCTGTAAGCCTTAAGTCCTTCAAAAATTTCTGAACCGTAGTGGAAAACAGTTGAAGCAGGATGGAATGAAAGGTTTCCGAATGGAACTATTCTTGCATTCTTCCAGCCGACTTCTCTGCTATAGTCCATAATAAACATATGGTCGCTGAAAACCTTGCCGAAGCCTAAATTTTCAGTCTGCTTTGTTTTTGGATTTGTTGTTTTTTCAATTGTGATATTCATAATATATCTCCTTTTTTACCGGATGACAACATCCTTTTTATATATAAACTTAATTAAATTCCAAGTATTCTCTCTGCATTCTTATGCAGTATCAATTCGTTTTCTTCATCGGTAAGCTCCATAGAATAGAACTTTTCAAGCTCATCCTTTGCATCCCACATAGGAAAGTCTGTACCAAAGACCATTCTCTCTGCGCCGTACATACGAATCAACTCTTTCGCTCTTCTCATACCTGTAAACTCAAAAGAGCTTGAGGTATCTAAAAAGCATCTCTCGTTTTCTAAATATTCATATGCTAAATCGCATACTGACCATCCGCCAAAATGTGCACCCACAGCTGTCAGCTTCGGAAACTCCTTAAGTAGTCTTTTAAGTCGACGGGGATGAGAAAAATCATATCTGTAATCACCGCAGTGAATAAGTAACGGCAGATTGTTCTGCTGCAGATAATCGTAAAGCTCAAACATACGCTCATCATCCATATTAAAAAGCTGTGTATCAGGATGAATCTTTACACCCCTTAACCCAAGGGTACAAAGTCGCTCTGCCTCACTTATCTTATCTTCAAGGTCTGCATGCATGGTACCAAAACCAAAAAATTCCTTATGCTTTTTACACTCATCTGCAATATAATCGTTTATGGCTTCTACCCTGCCGGCAGTAACAGCAACAGAATGAACAACATATCCCTCAATGCCGCATTCCTTGCCTCTTTTTAAAAGGCCTTTCGCCGTTCCCTCTCCGTCCATTTTTATGTTATAGAATTCACCCACACTCTGAACTGCCTTTTGAGCAATTTTCTGAGGATATATATGTGCGTGAAAGTCAATTATCTTCATTGTCTATTCTCCTCACCATTTACAAACAAAAAACTCTGCCGAAAAAGCAGAGCCTTAAGATTTTCATAAAATCTATACACGGTCAGATACTGCTTTTTCTTTACAAAACTTATTACACATTATTAATAGAATACTCAGAATGGTTATGCTTAAAATAATGTTTGTGGCAATAACCACGCTGATGACTATGTATAATAAAACAGACATTGCCAATGCAATGCCTGAAAAATATTCAGAATTTGTTCTATTTTCCGCAGTGCAAGAACAAGGTGCAACTGTCATTGCATCTTTAGATGTGCTGTTAGTCTGTGACTTAACTGAAAAGAACATCTATTGCACCTCCTGAAAAATTACCTTATTATAATACCACTTTCGCCCTGTTTTGTCAAGAAAATATATAATATTGTTATATTTTTATATAATCTAGCATAATTTAATGGCACAGATAAGTTTTGGGTAATACAGAATGACTAACCTCTCCTGATTTCGTTTTAAAAAAGGCATATTCTCCAGTGATGGAAAATATGCCTCAAATCTTACATACACATACTTTTCATTACGCCTTTTACTGTGCGTTTTGCCTGCTTCATCATTTTCTTATCTAGGAGAGCCACACTCATCCCTAAAGCTGCGCCAAAAAGTATGCCTGCTGAAAATCTTACCATGGTTTTACCTCCTGTTTTTATCGTTGATTTTATTGTTTGCTTATGGCTCTATAAAAATTCAACAACTTTTATAACAAATATTTACAAAATTAAGGTAAAAAGCCCTTGACTGAACTTAAGTTTTGGTGTATTATTTTAATATTAGTCATTTTGTACCCTTATGCAAGTACAAAATGACAGACCAATAATAAATTTACGATCGAAAGGACGATAGCAATGGCAAAAGTAATTCCTTTTCGCGGAATGAGATTTAACACAGAAAAGTTCAGTAATCTCAATGATGTCACCGCACCCCCTTACGATATAATTCCACCTGAAAAACAGCAGGAGCTTTATAACGGAAACGAAAACAATATTATCCGTGTCGATTTCGGTGTTGACTTTGATACTGACTCCGAAACAGAAAACCGCTACACCAGAAGTGGTGCTTTTCTTAAGGAATGGATAGAAAACGAAGTATTAATCAGAGAAGATAAGCCTGCATTTTATGTATATGAGCAGATTTTTTCATTAAACGATGGCAAGCCTGCTCACTCATTAAAGGGTATTCTCTCATTGGTTGAGCTTCGCGAATTTGCAGACAATGTTGTTCTCCCACATGAGTTCACCATTTCAAAGGCAAAGACCGACCGTTTAAATCTTATGCGCACAACTGCTGCTAATATCAGCCCTATATACTCACTCTATTTAGACGATGAAGAAACTATCTCACGTGTTATAGAAGAAAACAGCGAGGGCACTCCTGATTTAACCTTTGAAACAGATGAAGAGGTTAAGCAGAACATCTGGATAATCAAAGATGAGGAAGTTTTAAATAAGCTTACCAAGCTCTTTGAAAACAAGCAGTTATTCATCGCAGACGGACATCACAGATACGAAACAGCATTAAACTACAGACGCGAGCGTCACGAGGCAGAGGGAACACCTATTGGTTCTGCTGACTATGACTACATTATGATGATGCTTGTTTCAATTTCAAACAGCGGTCTTTTTGTATTCCCTACACACCGCTTAATCCGTGATATTCCACAGTTTGACGAAACAACTCTTGTAAGCCTTTTAACAGAAGATTTCTCTGTTGCAAAGATTCACTTTACTGAAGGCAACTATGCAGAGATTATCACAGAAAGACTTGCAAAAACTATTGACGAAAAGCTTATCGCTCTTTACACAGGCGAGGATTACTACTACCTCTTAAAGCTTAAGAGCTTTGAGCCTATTGATAATGAAATTACTGATATGTCTGAAGCATATCGTCATTTAGACGTAACTGTTCTTCACAAGCTTATCCTTGAAAAGTTCATGGGTATCGATGAAGAGAATATGAGAAATCAGAAAAACTTATTCTATCTCCGTGAAGCAACAGATGCAGTACAGGCTGTTAAGAACAAGGAAGCACAGTGTGCATTCTTAATCAATCCTACAAAGGTTTCAGAAATTCGTGAGGTTGCTCTTGAAAACGAAAAGATGCCACAGAAGTCTACTTATTTCTGGCCAAAACTTGTTACAGGTATTGTTATTAACAAATTTGAATAATTGATACATCACGTAGTAAACGAAAGGAACTGATACATATGAAAATCGCAATTATGGGATTCGGTGTTGTCGGCAGCGGCATCGGCGAAATCGTTTCCTCGTCACAGGAATCACTTAAACGAAAATGTGGCGAAGATATCGAAATAGTTAAAATCCTTGACTTGAGGGACTTCCCTGACAGCAAATTCAAATGCTTCACAAAGGACTTTAACGATATTTTAAATGATCCTGAAATCGAACTTGTTGCAGAGGTTATGGGTGGCACAAAGCCTGTATATGATTTTACAAAGCAGCTTTTACTTGCAGGCAAGAACGTTGTTACCTCTAATAAGGAGCTTGTTGCAAAGCACGGCACAGAGCTTTTGGAAATCGCAAAGGAAAAGAACGTAAACTATCTTTTTGAAGCCAGTGTTGGCGGCGGTATCCCTATTATAAGACCTCTTTATTCAAGTCTTGTTTCAAACGAGCTTACCGACGTAATCGGTATCCTTAACGGTACTACGAACTACATCTTAACAAAGATGATTAAAGACGGCGAAACCTTTGATATCGCCTTAAAGGGTGCACAGGATAATGGTTATGCCGAAAAGGACCCTACAGCTGACGTAGAGGGTCACGATACATGCAGAAAGATTGCAATTCTTTCATCTCTTGCCTTTGGCAAGTATGTAAACAGCGAGGATATCCAGACAGAGGGTATCACAAAAATCACTCTTCAGGACGTTGCTTACGCAAATGAATTTGGCGGAGTAATCAAGCTTGTTGGTATTGCAGAAAAGACAGAAGACGGTGTTTATGCCCGTGTTTGTCCTGCTATCCTTAAAAAAGGTCACCCATTAAGCGGCATTGATGACGTATTTAACGGAATCATGGTTCGCGGCGAAGGCTTAGGTGACGTTATGTTCTACGGCAGAGGTGCAGGTTCATTGCCAACTGCAAGTGCTGTTGTTTCAGACATAGTTGAAATAATCAAGCACAAGGGTACTCACATTGCATTAGGCTGGGTAAAGGGTGAAGAAGGATACTTAAAGGATGCAGACGAACAGGCATTCAGATTCTACATTAGAATCAAAGGCGGAAACAGCAGCACATTCTGTAAAGATGGCTTTAACGTTATCACTTTAGACGGAGATGCATATGCTGACGAATTTGCAATATTCACACCAAAAATGACCGCTAAAGAGCTTGAAGCATTTAAAGCAGGCGAGCTTTCAGGTCTTGATATTTTAGGCACTATTCGCCTTATTAATGAATAAAAAAGGAGGATACACATATGGCACTTATAGTACAGAAATTCGGTGGAAGCTCTGTTGCTAACGCTGAAAAGGTAGCTAACGTAGCAAATCGTGTTGTTGAAACAGCAAGATCTGGCAACGACGTTGTTGTAGTTGTTTCAGCTCAGGGCGATACTACTGATGATTTAATAGAAAAGGCACAAGAGATTAACCCTTCTGCTTCTAAAAGAGAAATGGATATGCTTTTATCCAGTGGTGAGCAGATTTCAATTGCACTTTTAGCTATGGCGATTGAAAAGCTTCATCACCCTGTAATCTCTCTTACAGGCTGGCAGGCAGGATTTAACACAAACGCTGAATACAGCAATGCCAGAATAGGCAAAATTGATACAGAAAGACTCAAGGCAGAGCTTGACAGACATAACATTGTTATCGTTGCAGGCTTCCAGGGTATCAACAAGTATGACGATATCACAACATTAGGACGAGGCGGTAGTGATACATCAGCCGTTGCCCTTGCTGCAGCTCTTCACGCTGACAAGTGTGAAATCTACACAGACGTTGACGGTGTATACACAACTGACCCAAGAATTGCTTCTAACGCTAAAAAACTTGACGAAATCACATATGATGAAATGCTTGAGCTTGCAAGTCTTGGTGCAAACGTACTTCACAACCGTTCAGTTGAAATGGCTAAAAAATATAATGTAAAACTCGAAGTTAAGTCAAGCTTCCAGAAGGTTGACGGAACAATTGTTAAGGAGGTCACAAATATGGAAAAAATGTTAATCAGAGGCGTTACCCGTGATAATGATGTTGCAAGAATCGCAGTTATCGGTGTTGAAGATACTCCGGGTATTGCTTTTAAAATATTCTCAGCTCTCGCAAAGGAAAGCATAAACGTTGATATGATTTTACAGTCTGTTGGCAGACAGGGTAACAAGGATATCGCATTCACTGTTACCAAAAAGCATATGCAGAAGACACTTGAAGTTTTGGAAGACCTTAAGGGCGTTTTAAACTATGAAGACGTTAACTGCCGTGAAGATTTAAGCAAGGTTTCTATCGTTGGTGCAGGTATGGTAAACAACCCTGGTGTTGCTGCAACAATGTTTGAAGCACTCTTTGCAGCAGACATTAACATTCATATGATAGCTACATCTGAAATCAAGGTTTCTGTTCTTATTAATGTTGACAAGGCAGAACATGCAGTTCAGGTTATCCACGACAAGTTCATTCACTAAGATATAATTAAGGCGTATTTCCGTTGGAAATACGCCTTTTTTGTTGCAGTCCGCAATATTAAAAAAGATTATGGCCCAAAGCCATAATCTTTTATATTTATTTTGGATTTACAATATCACGCCAACCAAGGTCACCGCGTTCAATACCCATAATCAAAACCTCGGCTGTTGCAACGTTTGTTGCAAGAGGAATGCTGTGAACGTCACATAATGAGAACAAAGGGTCAACATCAGGTTCAAAGCTCTGGGCAGTAAGCGGGTCTCTGAAAAACAACACCGCGTCTATCTCATTATAGGCAATTCTTGCGCCTATCTGCTGATCGCCACCTTCAGGGCCGGGCAAAAACTTGCTGACAGGGATACCTGTAGCATCCTCTACAAGGGCACCTGTTGTGCCTGTTGCAAACAGCTTGTGCTTTTTAAGTATACCACTATACGCAATGCAAAAGTCTACCATAAGCTCCTTTTTCTTATTATGCGCTATCAATGCAATATTCAATGCTAACACCCTCTCTGCAATAATTTAAAACCGTCATGCAAATAATATTTTTTCATTTCTTTAATCTCGCTATGTTATTTTAACACATTTTTAATAAAAAGTCAAAATATTTTGAAAAATTTTTCAAAATTTATCATGTTTTACTAAAATTAAAGGGTACCCTGACCTTGAGACTCTTCTTCCTCTGATGAATCTGAGCCATGAGGAAGTATGGCTTCTCCCCCATAATTTATATTATTATCAGGACTTGCCTCATTATTCTCTTCCTCTCCATTTCTGTTTTCAGAAATAGAAAAATCTTCTAAATCTTCATCCGCCTTATACTTTCCTTCTTTTATAAGCATATAAGCATCAAAAATCTTTCTTGCAACCTGAGCTGCATATCCGCTTGATGCACCATGTTCAATAATAACAGCAACCACAATTTCAGGGTTGTCATAAGGGGCAAAACCAACAAACAATACATTGTCCTTGCCGTCGGGTACTTCTGCCGTTCCTGTCTTACCTGCCGCCTTATACTTGCTTGTAGCAAAAGCCTCACTTGCTGTACCAACGGTTACAACCTGTCGCATACCATTTATAACAGCATTGTAGGTTGAGTCAGAAATCTTACATTCAGACAACACCTTTGGTTCGTTTTTCATTACTACTTCATTTGTGTCATAATTTACAACCTCATCTACAAGATGAAGGGAATATCTCTTTCCCTTATTCAAAACTGTGCATATATATGACGCAAGCTGTGCAGGTGTAAACATATTGTCAGACTGACCTATTGCCATCTGCAATACGTCACCGGGATACCATATGCCCCCTGCTTTTTCTCTTTCCTCAGGACCTGCAAGTATGCCTGTGCTTTCAGGAAGCTCTACCCCTGTTTTTTTGCCAAGGCCAAACTCTGTAGCATATTTTCTTATGCTTTCGACTCCTGTTTTTCTTCCCACTTCATAGAAAAAGTAGTTACAGGAAACCCCGATAGCCTCTGATACATTTATGGTTCCATGGGTTGCCCCTGATGAGCTGTACACAAGACAAGTTGGCTGATATGAATCAAAGAATGTGTACTTACCCTTGTCCACAATATAAGTATCAGGAGAGATAATCCCCGTTTCCAATGCCGCAATAGATGTAAGAGGCTTAAAGGTTGAACCCGGAGAATATGTTCCGTTTAAGGCTCTGTTAATAAGGGGCTTTGCCTTTGATTTTAAGAGCTTGTCATAGTCCTCGTTAAATGTTTCTAAATTATAAGTAGGATATGAAGCAGTAGCTAAAATCCCTCCTGTTTTTGGGTCAACCGCAATTGCCGCCCCTGACCCACCGGGACCGTATGCTGTCATAACCGCCTCGCTTAAGGCTCTTTCAGCTACTTCCTGCAAGTCAATATCAAGGGTGAGCTTTGCATAGTTGCCAGGCTCGGGGGCACGGCTTTCCAAAATCTGTGTAACCCCGCCTGCTCTGCTCATTTCAACACTTTGATATCCGTCTTTACCCTTAAGGTATTTTTCTAAAACCTTTTCAAGTCCGTCTTTACCAACAGTATCATTTATGCCATAACCCTGATCTTTTAACTCTGCATATTCCTCTGCATAAATTCTGCCTGTTCTGCCTAAAATATGAGCCGCCATTGTGCCATATGAAAAAGACCTTATAGGCTCAATCGCAACCTCAACCCCCGGGAAGTCCATAAACTGTTCTTTTAGCTGTTGCACTGCATATTCATCTATATCATATGCCATAACATATGGATTTTTCTCGCTGAATTTGTTCTTTTCCATGGCATAACGGATAGCCGTTATAACCAAAGTTTCATTTAAATTATATTCTGAAGATAAGCGATATTTGTGAGCATAATATTCCAGTATATCATCAGGGGTTTCATACTCCTCAAGCTTATTTTCTTTTCTCCATTTTGCTATGTTTTCCTCTTTCTTCTTTTTCGCCTCGTCTATCTCTTCCTTTGTAGGTTTTTCATCATCATCGTCATCATTATATGCTGACTTTTCTTTTGGAACATAGTAGTCACTTAATTTCGCACCCTCAACCTTTCTTGTTCCGCCATTCTTTTCGATATCAAAATCAAAGTCCAGCTTATCTGTATTCGGATTTATAACAACAGGGAAAAGGCTCTCTATCTCTGAACCAAAGCTTCCCACAAGGTATGCAGTTTCGCATAAAACAGAATTAAGCTTTTCTTCAGGGATATCAACCTTTTGTATTCTGACAGTGTAGCCCATCTTATTTTCTACGATAGGTCTGCCTTTTTTGTCTACAATCTCACCTCTCGGTGCAGTAATAGAATAGGCGCGTACAAGTCTTTGATTTGCCTGTTCCTCGTAGTTTGAGCCCTTGACAATCTGTAAATCAAAAAGTCTGACTGCGCAAACCAACGCAAGCACAATAGTGATTATTGACATAGCTATTAATCTTCCGCTTGTATTTTTCAAGAGCTCACCCCCTTTTAAAACATTTTATCTTCTATTAATTTAAAGCTTTTTCTTACAGGCGCGAATAACAAAAGTCCCGCAATACCTGTATATAAGGTTTTAGGTAAAATTGTCCTTAAAAGAGCCGTTCCAAAACCTAAATCCTTAAAACCTATATAATATGCAATATAATAAATAACTCCATAAATAAAAGCACCTGAAGCAATTACCAATGCCCCTACAAACACTCTGTCGCTGACAAATCTCTCCATAATTATTCCTGCAGAGAGACCTATGTACATATATAAAATAGCGCTTATTCCGATAAATTCACCTACAAGCAGGTCAAATATAAGTCCGAATATAAAGCCTATAACAGCGCCCTCGCCTCTACCTCTTAAAAGACCTGTACATACAACAAAAATAAGGAACATATCAGGGCTTACACCTAAAATGCTTATTCCCTGTATCAAGGTCGGCTGAAATATAACAAGGACTATAAGCCACACCAAATAAAAAATTACATTTCTCTTTTTCATTCGTCTGACTCCTCATTGTCCTCATCTTCATCCTCTTCTACCTGTGCATTTTCAGGTATAGAAAGGTCCTTTTCAGTATATCCTGTAACAACAAACACATCACTCACCTTTGCAATGTCTGCAAGTGGTGTAATTGTAGCTATTCTTGACATAGTTGAGTTATCATCATAAATATCCGTTACAGTACCGATAACAAGCCCCTTTGGGAATATTCCACCAAGGCCTGATGTTTCTACAAAGTCACCTTTCTGGATATCAGTATCTCTTGCAATGTATGAAAGTCTGCACATTTTGTCATACTTAAGCTTTGAATTACCCTCTACAATGCCTATCTCCTTTGAACGTCTTATATATCCACCCATTGATGACTGTGGGTCTAAAATCGTCATTACTCTTGCCCAGTTTTCTCCAACCTCGGCAACCTGACCTACTATGTATCTGTTGGAATCAACAACAGGCTGATTTCTCTCGATACCATCATTTTTGCCCACGTTTATGGTAAAAGATGAATACCAGTCAGATGGGTCCTTTGCAGATGCAGTTGCGGCAACCATAGAGATATTAACAGACCTTTCCTTAAGGTCAAGCATTCTCTTTAAGTCGTCGTTTTCGTTCTTTAAGCCCTGCATATCATTAATCTGCTTCTGAAGTGCCGCGTTTTCGTTCTTTAAGGTTTCAGTTGCTTCTTTTAAAGCCTTTACATCACCGAAGTATCCGAATATCCCTTTAAACCATCCGCCAATGCCTGATGCAGCATTTTGTGCAGGAACAACTACACTTCCTCCGACGTTTTCAACCACAGAAGTCCTTCTGTTTGCTGCGCTGAATATCCCTAGTGTTATCAGCGCCACAACAGTTGCCATTATTATAAATACAAGGAGCTTTCTCTCAAACAATCTTCTCATATATATCCCTACTATCTTCCTAAAATACCGCGACCGCGTTTGTTAAGCATAAAGTCTATTGACTTACCCGCTCCCACTGCTGTACATTCCATTGGATTTTCTGCAATGAAAACAGGTATCTCTGTGTTTATATTGATTAATCTGCCAAGACCGCGAAGCATTGCTCCTCCGCCTGTTAAAACTATTCCGCTTTCAAGTATATCCGCCGCAAGTTCAGGTGGTGTTTCTTCAAGAGTTGCCTTTACACTCTCTAAAATAGCTTCTGCGTATTCGCTGATACACGGACGGATATCGTCTGTTGTAACAGTAGCAGTTTTAGGAAGTCCCGTTACCATATCTCTGCCGTTTATTTCAATGCTTTCTCTCTCTATTCCTGAAAAAACAGAACCTATACCTATCTTTATACCCTCAGCAGTGGCATCGCCGATTACAAGGTTATTCTGCTTTTTTACGTGCTGAACAATGGCAGAATCCAAAGTTGTTCCCGCTGTCTTTATTGTATTGGATACAACTATACCACCAAGGGCAACAACTGCAGTTTCACAGGTTCCTGCGCCAATGTCAACAACCATGCTGCCCTTTGCGGCACCTATATCAATTCCGCATCCTACTGCCGCCGCAAGAGGTGATTCCATTAAAACGACTTCACGGATGCCTACACTGTGTGCCGCCTCTAAAACCGCTCTCTTTTCAACATCGCTTATTCCGCATGGAACAGACATAACGGCTCTCACCCTTGCAAATGTGCTTTTTGTAACCTTTCTTACAAAGTATTTAAGCATAGCAGATGCAGCATAAAAGCCTGTGATAGCCCCATATCTTACAGGTGACACTGCAGAAACACCTTCAGGCGTTCTTCCCATCATATCACTTGCCGCATCACCAACAGCAACAACGCGACCATCTGCATCATTCTTTATTACAAGAGATGGTTCATCAAGAACTATACCCTTTCCGTCTTCGTATATAAGGGTATTTGCGGTTCCTATATCTATCCCTAAATCAATAGCCATTTAAACCAATCCTTTCGGTTATAATATTTTATAATCAAACTCACTTTCAAGCACTTGGGAAAGCGCGCACAAAGGCAGCCCTACAACGTTAAAATAATCGCCCTTTATCCCTGTGATAAAAAGTCCGCCTATTCCCTGCACTGCGTAAGCACCTGCTTTGTCCATAGGCTCTTTGGTTTTGATATAAGCATCAATTTCCTCGTCTGTCATATCACGAAAAGACACATATGTTGTAACAGAATCACATACTGCTTTTCCGCTTTCTGTATCAATAACTGCAAATCCTGTGCATACTATACTTTCTTTTCCTGAAAGTCTTTTAAGCATTCTTTTTGCATCTTCCTCGTCAGCAGGCTTTCCGAATATCTCATCGTCTATGCCCACAACTGTGTCTGCACCGATTACCAAAGCGTCATATTCTACCTTGTCGGCTACATTCATTGCCTTTTGCATGGCAAGGCATCTGACAGTTTCTGCAGGAGTTAATCCATCCTCTGTTACCTCTTCTGAATTATCAACTATTATATCAAATTCAGGAATAACCATAGAGATAATATCTTTTCTTCTCGGTGACTGGGATGCAAGTACAATCTTCTTTTTCATTTAAAGCTCCTTATTTGCCTGTAGAACCGAAACCGCCTGCACCTCTGTCTGTATCGTCAAGGTCATCAACAACCACAAACTTTGCCTTTTCAACAGGAAGGAAAACAAGCTGTGCAACTCTGTCACCTGGGTTTACTGTATAATCTTCCTTTGAAGTATTTGATAATGACGCCTTAACCTCACCTGTGTAGTCAGGGTCAATAACCCCTACACAGTTACTTAAGTTTATACCCTTTTTTGATGACAAGCCTGAACGTGGGAAAATAAATGCACCCCAACCGTCAGGAATCTGCATAGCAAAGCCTAATGGAATCAAGGCTCTCTCCCCTGCCTTTATTGTAACAGGCTCGTCGATTACTGCAGACAAGTCCATTCCAAGACTTCCGTCTGTAGTGTATTCAGGACATGTTACCTTTTCTGACAAAAACTTAATCTTTACATCAATCATTTTTCATTCTCCTTTTTTAAAGCAATGCACCTTTAAAAAGCTGCAGCCTTGTATATTCCTTAAGGGCAATATCTGCACCCTTTAAATATCCGTCGCAAACTATCTTACATTCCGATACATTTTCATCAGTGAATATAAGCCTTATGTAATCTGCATTTGCTCTTTTTAAATCTTCTTTTTTATCGGCGACATATACAGGCAGATTATTTAAAACAACACTTCTGCAAATGTCACCATCTTTTATAATCTTATACTCTGTCCCTGTACGGTCTGTCATACTTCCCATGCCTCCGCACTTGCACTTGTCGAGATTTTTAAGAATACAATTTTCTGTTATCATAAGAGGGATTTTTCCGTATCCCACAAACTCTTTTTCTGTCTCTCCGTCAATATCCCTTATCTGCGGAATGTTAAGCTCTGTAGACAGGCACACTCCCTTAAGACCAAAGTCTGAAAACTCTTCCAACGAGAAACTGTTTCCTATGTTCAATCTCTGGCTTCCGTACATATCAAAGCCACTGCAGATTTCTATGCCGTCTATGGTCATAACCTCTGCCATTTTAAAGCCATTGTCTTTAAGTTTAGTCATTCTTTCTTTATAAGACTTTCTCATATCACCTTTGAGTATGACAGGAGGGGATATAACAACTCTGTCTTTGTCAAGCTCATCCTTATTGCTTTCCACAATGTGAAGAGGAACATATATTCTCTTAAAGTCATAATCCCTTACAGCTCTGTACTGTTCCATATTAAGAACGGAACATACGTATCCTGTTTCTCTTTTCCCTCTCTCATGGCTGAATGTTTTGCCTTCAAACCTTTTGTTTTTATATTCTTTAAGTATTTCATCTTCTAAAGAAGCCACTGCACATCTTCTTAACTCATTAAGTGCCGAAACTGGCACAAATGCGTTATCTGATAATTCTACCGATACATTCTTCGCCTTAAAAGGTGTTCCCCCAAGCTTTGAAAGACGTGCCTTTATATCCTCAACTGTTGCCGCTTTTTTTGATGCTTCCTGAATGGTTTCGTCCCCTGTAACCGAAGCTGAATATTCTCCCTGTTTCAAGGTTATAACAGGCTTTTCCCCTACAATGATTTTAGCAGAAATATCTATGCCCGTCTGCTTTTCATCAGGGATTTTGACCTCATCTTCCTGCTTTAAGTATGGGTTGTCAGGCTTATCGAAAGCAAACATTTGCTTACCCTTATCACCTGTGTAATATCCGTCTGAAAGCCCACCGCGGAAAAACACTCGGTTAAGCTTTTCCCATTCTTCCTTTGTGGCGTTTCTATTTTCGTCAATTAATCTTCTGTATGTTGAAACTACCGCCGAAATATATTCCTCACCTTTCATTCTTCCCTCAATTTTAAGGGAAGCAACTCCCATACTCTCAAGCTCTTTTATATGATTGGCATAGGACATATCCTTAAGGCTTAAATAGTGTTTTGGAGTTTTTCCGTCTGCAGAGAATGTAAGTCTGCATGGCTGTGCACACTTTCCTCTGTTGCCTGACCTACCCCCGATTACACTGCTCATAAGGCATTGCCCTGAGTAGGACATACACATTGCTCCGTGAACAAAAACTTCTATCTCTGCATCAACTGTTTTTGTAATTTCCTCTATTTCTTTTCCTGAAAGTTCACGGGATAAGACAACCCTTGACACACCTCTCTCATAAAGCTTTTTTACACCGTCAGCTGAATGAACGGTCATCTGTGTACTTCCGTGAAGAGGCAGGTCAGGTGAAATTTCTCTTATAAAGCGTAAAACCCCTAAATCCTGAACAATTACACCATCTACTCCTGCTTTTGTCAAGGTCTTTATAAACTTTTCAAGCTCTGAAAACTCTCTGTCAAAGGTAAGGGTATTAACAGTAATATATGCTTTTGCACCACGCAAATGGCAATAATCTGCGGCATACATAACTTCCTCATCACTTAAGTTCCCTGCATAACTTCTTGCACCAAAGCTTTTTCCTGCAAAGTAGACCGCATCAGCGCCACTGTTCACAGCGGTCTTGACACAATCAAGAGTTCCTCCCGGGGCAAGTAATTCCATATCTGATCATCCTTTAATTAATAGCGTCTCTGTACTCCTGTTCCTGATGCATTTCCACTCATACGTCTTGTTTCTGAAAGTTCCGTTTCCTTTTTAGCAAGCTCTATCTGAAGCTTGTGAATATCCTCACGGAGCTTTTCAACCTCAAGCTTTTTTGTTTCAAGTTCGGAGCCTAACCCCTTTGACTCTTCCATATAGCCTTTGAGTTCAAGCCTGATATTATCAAGTATGCTCTCGTTTTTAAGGCAATCATCAGCAATATTTATAGCCGCAAGAACAGCCTTCATAGCTGTGCTGAGCTGTGGTGCCTCTGCTGTAATCTCATTCATCTTCTTGTTTACAAGAAGAGCCACACGCTGAACATACTCCTCCGGTTCACTTGTGACCAAAGTGTATTCGATGTTATTGATTTTTACTTCTACCTTTTTGCTCTCCATAATAATGTCTCCTTTCGGAATCATTTTCTGCCCTTTAAGGCAATATATTTTAAAATACCGCACACGGTTTTGGAGTCATTGATTTCTCCGTCCATAATCATTTGGTAAGCCTTATCAAGAGAAACCTTTTCAATATCTAAAAATTCATCCTCGTCAAACTCTGTATCTCCCTGATTAAGACCCTCTGCATAGTATATGTGAATTGTTTCATTTGTAAATCCCGGAGATGCATAAATATGTCCAAGATACTCAAATGTTTTTGCACTCATTCCTGTTTCTTCTTTCAATTCACGAAGACCACAATCCCTGTGATGTTCCCCTTTGTCAAGCTTGCCTGCAGGAATTTCATAAATTGCTTTTTCAAGGGGCTTTCTGAACTGCTTCACAAGATAGATTTCGTTCTCGTCGTTTACTGCCACAATACAAACCCCACCAGGATGCTCAACAACCTCTCTGTTTGCAAGCTTTCCGTCAGGAAGCTCAACCTTATCAAGTCTTGTTTTAATAATCTTTCCTTCAAAAATCATTTCAGAAGAAACTGTCTTTTCCTCAAAAATCATATACTGACACCTCTTAAGATTATTTATTTTCTAAATACTTTGCAATTTCTTCTGCAGCAGACTTCCCTGCACCCATTGCAAGAATAACAGTAGCCGCACCTGTAACAGCGTCGCCTCCTGCCCAAACAGCCTCTTTTGATGTCTTTCCTCCATCATCCTTTACAATTATGCAACCCTTTTGGTTTGTTTCTATGTCAGGGGTTGTGTTTCTTATAAGAGGGTTTGGGGTCTGACCTATTGCCACGATAACAACATCTGCATCTATTAAAAACTCACTGTCCTTTACTTCAACCGGTCTACGTCTTCCTGAT
Organism: Clostridia bacterium; assembly: GCA_045614085.1. Lineage (GTDB taxonomy): Bacteria > Bacillota > Clostridia > Monoglobales > Monoglobaceae > UMGS1820. Next base: position 689 of record JAZLCI010000023.1, on the reverse strand, counting down.
GCATCTGCCTCGCCTAACTCCATCCTGATACATTCAACCTTTTCTGCCCAGCCATCCTCTGTACCTATAATTCTGACAGGGTTGCAAAGAAGCTTAAACTCAATACCCTCTTCCTTTGCGTGATGAATCTCCTCACGTCTTGCAGGCATTTCCTCTTCGCTTCTTCTGTAAACAATGCTGACATTCTCTGCCCCCATTCTTTTTGCAGACCTTGCCGCATCCATTGCAACGTTACCGCCGCCAAATACAACAACATTCTTACCTACATAAATAGGGGTGTCATATTCAGGGAACTTATAAGCTTTCATAAGGTTTATTCTTGTCAAAAACTCATTGGCAGAATAAACACCGTTTAAGTTTTCACCATCTATATTCATAAAGCTTGGAAGCCCTGCACCTGTGCTTATAAACACAGCATCAAAGCCTTCCTCGTTTAAAAGCTCGTCAACGGACAAGACCTTGCCTATTACCATATCGGTATGTACGCAGACGCCCATTTCCTCAAGCTTTTTTACTTCTGCCTGAACGATATCTTTAGGAAGTCTGAATTCAGGAATACCATACATCAATACTCCGCCTAAGGTATGAAAAGCTTCAAATATATGAACCTCGTATCCCATACCTGCAAGGTCACCTGCACAGGTAAGTCCTGCAGGACCGCCACCTACAACAGCAACCTTTTTGCCGTT